>NZ_JBANDL010000003.1 GCF_037027445.1 Lysobacter firmicutimachus | reverse complement strand
CCCCCATCGGCGCGACCGGGTTTGGATCGTCGGGCGCGTCTGGCACCACCGCGCTGACGCCGAGCGGCGGGCGCACGGTGCCGGCGGGACAACACTGGACCGCCAGACGCCGGGCGGGAAGAAGCGGACCATCGAACTGGCTCAGGTGGCGCGAATGGTCTGGCCAACGGCCACGGCGAACGACGCCGAGAAGCGCGGCGACTTTGCGGCCGAGCGACGCAATGGCCTGCCGGGGGTGGCGAAGGCGGTGTGGAGCACCCCGCGCGCGCGCGACGGGGAGAAGGGCGGGCCGAACCAGGCCTTCGGCAGCGGCAGCACGCAGCCGCTCCCGGCGCAGGCAGTATGGGCAACACCGACGACGCGGGACCACAAGGATGCATCGAGCGTTGGCAGCGCGCCGGAGAATGGGATGCTTGGGCGGCAGGTCGCACCCTCGCCGGCCGGCGGATACCTGAACCCGGAATTCGTCTTCTGGCTCATGGGATACCCGGAAGAATTCCTCGGCTGCGCGCCGCCGGCAACGCGATCGTCCCGCAAGTCGCCGCCGAGATCCTGAGAGCACTGCGCCCCTGACGCTGCACGGCGCGGGGCGGCGGCCCGAGCATCAGGCGAGTTCGAACTGGCCGATGGTCCCGTTGTAGCGCAGTTTGGACACCGCCGCGAATCGGCGTGCAGCCGCTACCCAGAGATTCAAGCGGTACAGATCCGGTAGGCCAGCGCGTCTCGGGCTTGCGTGTCGGACAGGCCGACTTCGGTCAGGTACTGTGCCAGTTCGGCGTCGTCGCTGCTGCTTTCATCGTTGGACAAGATCTCTTCGACCATCTGAAGCAACGTGGCCGGCAGGGCGGCGAGATCGTATCCTGACTGGGTTGGCACTGCGTCGTGCATGGTCGTTCTCCGTGGCTGGGAGGCCATGAACGCTTCATCGCGACGGAACATCAAGCGGATTCTCGTGTGATCTGCTGCTGGAATCGAGGCAGACACGAACGAGACAGCGAGCCGGGCAGGTGTCCAGCTCGCTGGGTGGGCTTACTCTTCTTCGTCGGCCTGCGGGCCGGTGTTGCCGGCGTCCGCTTGCGGCGCCTCGGTCGCGATGCGGTACACCCGCTCGCCCTGGCCTTCCTTGGTGTTGGTCACGGTGTAGCCCTTCTTCTTGACTGCGCCGGCGAGGAAGCCGCGCACCGAGTGCTGCTGCCAGTCGGTCTTGGCCATGATCTCGGCGATGGTGGCGCCATCCGGGCGCATCAGCATGCCGACGACCGTCGCCAGTTTGGTGTCCCCGCGCGCGGCGCGCTTCGGCTTAGCCGGTGCGGGTGCGGGTGCGGGCTCGGGCAGTGCATGGTCCGAACTCGGCTCGGTGCCTTCGCCCGCATCGGCCTCCGGCTCGGCGCCTGCATTCTCGCTGGCGATGTCCTCGCCAGCCGGCTCATTGGCGCCGATGGCCGCGTAGCCGGCAGCGGTAAGGCGGTAGCCGGCATCGTGCGCTTCGACCAGTTCGTTTCGCAGCAGGCCGCGCATGACGCTGGTCCGCGCGCCGCCCAGCAAGCTGGCAGGATAGCGCTCGATGCGGCCCTCGGTGTCGAGGGCCAGTTCGAGGACGCTGCGCTGGTTGGCGGACAGTTCGATGGTGCTCATGATGATGCTCCTTGGATGGGGTGATGCAATTCGTAGGCGCGGCGGGGACCTACCCATTCGCCGCTGGGGTCCAGCCCGCGACGAATCAGTTCGTCGCGAGCCAGTTGGTTGAGGTCGAGGGTTCCGCTGGCGGCGGCGACTAGAACCGAGCTGTGCACCGCCTTGAGGAACCTGAGTTCAGGGCTGCTCGGCAAGAACATCGGCGATGGTCTCGCGCATCTGGATCTCGCCGGAGACCAGCCCCAACAAGATGTCCCGGGCAAGGTTTCCAAAAGCTGCTCGGCGCGGCGCTCGAGTTCGCGTCTGGCGGCGCCGTGCCAGTCCGCGTAGGCGGTCAGCTGCGCCAGCTTCGCGCGGTCAGCCCGCTTCATGCCGCGCAGGAAATGCTTGAGCTGTTCGGTCTGAACTTTCATCGCTGGCCTCCGTGGCCGTCGTTGGTGTGGCGACATGAACGCTTCACCCTGCGGAGAAGCCAAGCGGTTTTCGCGATAAAGAACGCGCGTTCTCCAGCGTGGACAGGTGTCGGACAGCTTCGTCGCGCACGTAAAGAAAAGCCCCGTTTCCGGGGGCGCTGGCGCAGCGTGCGGCTAGCCGATGCGGCGCTGGCGAATCGCCGCAGGGATGAGCACATCGCAGGCGAGGCGCTCCGTGTCGCGGGATGCGAGCAGTTCCACCTCGTGGATGTGCAGCGTCTCGATCGTTTCGGCCCGCCGGTCATCGGAGACATCGGCCGCCTCGCCCTGACCCAACCAGACACCGTGAATCATGGTGTGGTGCTCGGTCGGCAGCGGGGTCTCCTTGCCTCGCACGGCACGCATCGAGGCGGCGTAGCCGGCCAGATAGGCAGACCGTAGCGCCGCCCGGATACTCCAGACGGCAACGCTATGGAAATCCAGCTCGTCGCTGTGGCGAGTTTCGAGCGTGGATAGGCGGAAGTTCTGCGTCGCAATCTCGGTGAGCAATGCGTCGTCCATGTGCGGCCTCCTTGGCCATGCGTTGGGTGGACGCATGAACGCTTCATTCGCCCCACATAGCAAGCGCATTCTCGGGATAGAGAGCGCGCGTTCTCCAGCGTGTACAGGTGTCTGACAGGTTCGTTCGAAGGATGTCCGTTTCCTGTCTACGCCGCTACGGATTCGCTTGGCTTTGCCGCCGAATGAAGCGTTCATGTCGACGCCGCAACGGAGCGGCGAGTGCCAGGAACCTCAGCATGAAGATTGAAATTGCACAGACCCACCTGTTTCGCACCGCTCATGCGCTGCAAGAAGCATGCGCCAATCGCCTCGCGGACATGGCGGTGCAGATGGCCCCGCGCCTTGGCCCCGAGGAGCTGGAGGCGGCCAAAGCGTTGGCCACCGAGTCCCTGCGCCTGATCCAGGCGTTGTTCGAAGCCAACGATAGGGAGTTTGAACTCAACATCGATGTGAACATGACGGTCGAATACCTCAACGGCCTGGCCGACGCCTGAGCCAGACGAAGAGCGAAGTCCCCAGCGCCTGCCGGGCGCTGGGGCGTTCCCTCTTCAATTCTAGGCCGACGCTGTCCCTGTGCTGTCTGCCCTACCATGGACCGCGATATTCACTTGCGATTCCGCTCGAAGGAAGCGTTCATGCCCACGCCGCAACGTCGCGGCGAACTTGAGAGCGAAGCCATGTCGAACATGTCTTACTGCCGATTCCAGAACACGGCCATTGCTTTGAGCGTTTGCGAACACGTGCTGGAAGATTTGACGGATGGTGACCCCGAGAAGCTTAGCGATGACGAACTGAGCGCTGCGAAGCAATTGGTAGCCAGCTGCGTCAACATCGTCCAGCTATTGGCCGAGCGTGGCGAATTGGAATTTGAGCCGGACATGGACCTTGCACCGGTACTTGATGAACTGAACAACGCCGCTGGCTGACAGCACGAGAGCGTCAACCCCAGCGCCCGACCGGGCGCTGGGGTTTTCCCTCTTCTGCCGCGCGCCGCAAGCTGTCCGTCGCCTGTCTACCGGGACCTATTACCTCGCTTTCACGCTTGGAATCGCAGGGGATTGAAGCGTTCATGCGATCGCCGCGCTGGGCGGTGACCTAGGAACAGCAACAATGGATATCGAGCAAGATCTCTTCACTTTGCGTGCGTTGGGGAGCCAGATTCGATGGCTGCTGACCGCGCCGACGGATTTGGAGCCGGTCTGGGAGTACGGCACGTGCTCGGTGGATGGATGCGCCGCCTTGACCCGGTTCTTGGAGCCCTGGACGCGGATCGACCGGGCACGGCGTATCGACGGCATCGAACTGCACGCGCGGGTGGCCGTGGTGAACGAGGAAATGGGGCGGTGGAGTTTGCGCGTCCTCAGCGGCGCCAATCGCCTCAAGCAACGCCCCAAGCGCCGAAACGAAGCGGTCGCCGCCCTCCTGGCGGCCACGGCGCAGCAGATCGAGGACTACCTGGAATGCCGGTCGCCGCTGACGCCGCGCCAATGGGTCGAGAAGGCGCTCGTCTCGGTCGAACGGCTGCACGTGCTGCGATCCTGCGACGCCGATTTCCAGCACGCAATCAGCTTGGCGGTCGGTGGGCTGGAAGAGGCGCTGGGTCAGTTCCCAGAGTAGGTAACGGGCGCCCGGCGAAGCTGTCGGGCACCTGTCCGTCGTCATCGTGTTCCGCAAGTTCTGCTTGGCTTCCGCCGCAACTGAAGCGTTCATGCCGCTGCCGCAACGACGCGGTGTGAGAGGAGCGAACCATGAATCAGGAGATCTTCATTGCGGACGCTGAGCTGCGAAGCCTCAGCGACTATTTGGAACGGATACTGCGGTCCGGACACACATTCTCACAACCCGAATCGAGCTTGACCTTGTTCGCCTGCTACGGCTTGGCCTGCATCCTCGCCGAACGCACGGACACAGTTCGTACGCGCCGCCTCGACCCGACGAACATTGGACGGCTGGTGGCCGAGTGCCGTAGGGAACTGGCGCCGGTCGAGCGCGCCATCGATCAGACCGGCAGTTGGTCCGCGAAGCGCTGGGTTCCCAGTGAGATCTGCGCGGATGAGATGACGTTGCGCTGGTTGCACGATGAAATCGTGCGCTACATCGAAGCTCTGGAGCCAGAATTCGTAGGATTGCCGGTGCATCAACTCAATCGAGCGGTACAACAGGCTCGGTTGATGCAGGTGTGGGACGTGGCGGACGCCAAGTACCAGCCCAGCCTCCGCTCGGCCATTCGGCATCTGGAGCAAGCCATCACGGCCGCGATGTGCGCGCCGCGCAACTAATACCCTGAGAGCGCGCACCCCAATCCCTCAATGGGGGCTGGGGTGTTCCCTCTTCCATTCACCCCAATCTGCGCCGATGGCCGGCGGTCGCGGAGGCCCGAACCTGCGATTGACCGCCTGTGGGAATCAGCATTCGCGCCTACGGGCGCCATCGCGGCGTCTCGGACACCGCCGTCCGCAAAGCCATCGCCACCGGGCGCATCTCGGCGTTGCCGGACGGCACCATCGACGCCGCCTGCGCCGATGCCGAGTGGGACGCGAACACGACCAAGGCCGAGCTGGCTGAATCACGCGCGGCCCCCCGACCGGCGCGGGCGCGCGCAGCGGCCCGTGGCGAGGAGACCATTGCTGCACCGTCTGGCGCTCCCACCGGCAACAGCTACGCACAGGCGCGGACTGCCAACGAAGTCCTCAAGGCCCAGCACCACAAGCTGCGCATCGCGCAGCTGCGCGGCGAACTGATCGACCGGCAGCAGGCCATCGGCCAGGTCTTCGCCCTGGCTCGTGCCGAGCGCGACGCCTGGTTGAACTGGCCGGCGCGCATCAGTTCGATGCTGGCCGCCGAGCTCGGCATCGATCCTCATGCGATGCACGTGTCGCTGGAGCGCGAGGTGCGCCAGCACTTGGCCGAACTCGGCGACTTCGTCGCCCGCCTGGAGTGATCGTTGTACGACGGCTTCGATGAGGTCGCCCGCGCCTGGCGCGACGGGCTAGCGCCCGATCCGTTCTTGGACGTGTCGGACTGGGCGGACCAGGACCGGGTGCTGTCGAGCACCTCGTCGTCGGAGCCCGGGCGATGGCGCACCGCGCGCACGCCTTACCTGCGCGACATCATGAACGACCTGTCGCCGGCCTCGGCGATCGAGCGCGTCGTATTCATGAAGGGCGCGCAAGTCGGCGGCACGGAGTGCGGGAACAACTGGATCGGCTATGTGATCGCGTGCGCGCCGGGGCCGATGATGGCCGTGGCGCCCACGGTCGAGATGGCCAAGCGCAACTCCAAGCAGCGCGTCGATCCGCTGATCGAGGAATCGCCGTCGCTGCGGGAGCGCATCGCGCCCTCGCGCGCACGCGATTCGGGCAACACCATCCTCGCCAAGGAGTTCCGCGGCGGGGTTCTGGTCCTGACCGGCGCCAACAGCGCGGTCGGCCTGCGCTCGATGCCGGTCCGCTACCTGTTTCTGGACGAGGTGGACGGCTACCCGCGCGACGTGGAGGGCGAAGGCGACGCGGTGGCGCTGGCCGAAGCCCGCACCCGCACCTTCACCCGCCGCAAGATCCTGCTGGTGTCGACACCGACGATTGCCGGCGCCTCGACCATCGAGCGCGAGTACCTGGCCTCCGACCAGCGCCGGTACTTTGTCCCGTGTCCACACTGTGCGCACGAACAGTGGCTGCGGTTCGAACAATTGCGCTGGACCTGGGGCGACCCGCGGTCGGCCCGGTACATCTGCGAAACCTGCGAGCAGCCGATCGGCGAGCATCACAAGACCGCGATGTTGGCCGCCGGTCGATGGATCGCCACTGCGCCGCAGAACCGTGGCAAGACCGCGGGCTACCACTTGTCGTCGCTGTACTCGCCGGTCGGCTGGCGTAGCTGGGCGGACATCGCCGCCGCCTGGGAGGCCGCGCAGGGCTCGGCGACAGCGCTCAAGGCGTTCAAGAACACCGAGCTCGGCGAGACCTGGGAAGAGGAGGGCGAGGCCCCCGATTGGGAGCGTCTGCTGGAGCGCCGCGAGGACTACCGGGTCGGCACGGTGCCGGCCGGTGGCCTGTTGCTGGCCGGCGGCGCCGACGTGCAGAAGGACCGGATCGAGGTCTCGGTCTGGGCATTCGGCCGCGAGCGTGAGACCTGGCTGGTCGAGCACCGGGTGTTGATGGGCGACACGGCGCGCGCCGCGGTCTGGACCGAGCTGGCCGGGCTGCTGCGTGAGCAGTGGACCCATGCCTCCGGCGCCCTGCTGCCGCTGACCCGGCTCGGCTTGGACACCGGCTACGCGACGCAAGAGGCGTACGCCTTCGCCCGGGACGTCGCCGACCCGCGCCTGCTGCCAATGAAGGGCGTCGGCAGCGGCGCCGCGTTGATCGGCATCCCGACCGCGGTCGATGTCAGCGTACCGGGCAAGCGTCTGCGCCGCGGCCTGAAGCTGTTTGCCGTCGCGGGCGGGATCGCCAAGCTGGAGCTGTACAACGCCCTGCGGCTGTCGATCGAGATCGGCCCGGACGGGCAGCCGGTGTTTCCGGCCGGCTATGTCCATCTGCCCAAGGTCGATGGCGAGTTCCTCCAGCAGCTGACTGCCGAGCACCTGATCACCCGGCGCGACCGGCACGGCTATCCGCAGCGGGTGTGGGAAAAGCGCCGCGACCGCAACGAAGCCCTCGACTGCTACGTCATGGCGCGCGCCGGCGCGATGCAGACCGGCGTCGACCGCTTCGAAGAACGCCACTGGCGGGAGATGGAGCGGACGCTGGGCCTGGCCCCACCGACCGCATCGCCCGCTCCAACTGCGCTACCCATTCCCACGGCCGCCCCCTCGGGCGGCCTTTCTGCTTCTGGCCCGCGCCCACGGCGCCGGGTAATTTCGAGCCGTTTCATGCGATGAGCGATCTTCCGTATACCCACGAACAGTTGCAGGCCTTGCGCAACGCACTCGCGCGCGGCGAGCGCCGCGTCAGTTTCGGCGACCGTCTGGTCGAGTACCGCTCCGTCAACGAGCTACTGGCCGCGATTCGCGAGATCGAGGCCGCGCTCGCCGGCACCGAGGGCCGACCTCGCCGGGTACGCCGCTTGCTGACCACCACCGCCAAGGGCTTCTGATCATGGGCTGGTGGGGACGGCTGCGCGCCGCGATGTTCGGCGGAACGCCCATACACGAGGTCGCCGGCCACGGCCGGCGCTCGACGGCCTGGCAGCCCGGTAATCCCGGCGCCGTCGCAGTGCTGGTCGCGACCGGGGATGCGCTGCGGGTGCGCTCGCGCGATCTGGTGCGGCGCAATGCCTGGGCCAACGCCGCGGTGGAGGCGTTCGTCGCCAACGCGGTCGGCACCGGGATCAAGCCGCAGTCGCTGATCGCCGACACCGCCCAACGCGAAGCGCTGCACACGCTTTGGTGGGACTTCGTGGACGAAGCCGACGCGGCCGGCCTGACCGATCTGTACGGGTTGCAAGCGCTGGCCTGCCGCGCACTGGTGGAGGGGGGCGAGTGCCTGGTGCGCCTGCGCCCGCGCCGGCCAGAGGATGGGCTCGCGGTGCCGCTGCAACTGCAGGTGCTGGAGCCCGAGCACCTGCCGCTGCATCTGAACCGGGAGGAGCCGAACGGCAACGTCATTCGCGCCGGCATCGAGTTCGACCGGCTCGGCCGGCGGGTGGCGTACCACCTCTACCTGTCGCATCCGCAGGACGGCGCTATGGCGCCGATGACCCGCCAGGGCGGGATGGACACAGTGAGGATCCGCGCCTCCGAAATCCTGCACGTCTTCCGCCCCCTGCGTCCCGGACAGATCCGCGGGGAGCCGTGGCTGGCGCGCGCGCTGGTCAAGCTGAACGAGCTGGATCAGTACGACGATGCCGAGCTGGTTCGCAAGAAGACCGCGGCGATGTTCGCCGGCTTCATTACCCGCGGCGGCCCCGACGATCCGCTGCCGGGTGATGCCCCGGCGGACGAGCACGGCAACGCGCCGCTGGGGCTGGAACCAGGCAGCTTGCAGATCCTGGAGCCGGGAGAGAACGTCGCCTTCGCCCAGCCGGCCGACGTGGGCGCGAGTTACGAGGCGTTCCTGCGCTCGCAATTCCGCGCCGTCGCCGCGGCGATGGGCATCACCTATGAGCAGCTGACCGGCGACCTGACCGGGGTCAACTACTCGTCCATCCGCGCCGGGCTGCTGGAGTTCCGGCGCCGCTGCGAGCAGGTCCAGCACACGGTGCTGGTGTTCCAGCTGTGCCGGCCCGTCTGGAACGCGTTCGTGGACGCCGCCGTCCTGGCCGGCGCCGTCGAACTGCCCGGCTATCGCCGCCGCAAGCGCCAGTACCGCGCCTGCAAATGGGTGCCGCAGGGCTGGAACTGGGTGGACCCGGAGAAGGAGTTCAACGCGATGATTCTGGCGATCCGGGCGGGCCTGCTCTCGCGCGCGGAAGCCATCGCCAGTTCCGGCTACGACGCCGAGACCATCGATCGAGAGATTGCGGCTGACGCGGCGCGCGCCGACGACCTCGGCCTGGTGTTCGACACCGATCCGCGCCGCGTCGCCCGCAACGGCGCCTTCCAATCCGTGCCGGCCGAGCCGCCGCCTGAGACCGACCTTCCCGCATGACCGGACTGCCCTACCTGGCGGCGCGCGTGTTCAACACGCCGCTGCTGATCCAGCGCGCCAAGCTGGACGTAATCCTGAACGTACTCGCGCCCAAGTTCGAACTGCAGACGGGGCCGCCCCCGCAGTTGGGGCCGCCCCAGCCCGCGCCGTCGCGCGTTGGCGAGGCGCAAGGCATCGCGGTTCTGCCGATACACGGCACGCTGGTGCAACGGACCGGCGGACTGGACGCGATGTCCGGCCTGCTCAGCTACGAGAACATCGCGGCACGCCTGGACGCCGCGCTGGCGGATCGGTCTGTGCGCGGCATTGTGCTAGATGTCGATAGCGCCGGCGGCGAAGCCGCGGGCGTGTTCGACCTGGCCGACCGCATTCGCGCCGGCCGCGACCAAAAGCCGATCTGGGCAGTCGCCAACGATGCCGCGTTTTCGGCGGCGTATGCGTTGGCGAGCGCGGCCGAGCAGGTGTTCGTGTCCCGCACGGCCGGCATCGGCTCGATCGGCGTGATCGCGCTCCATGTCGACCAATCCCAGCGCGACGCCCATCAAGGTCTGAGCTACACCCCGATCCTGGCCGGTGCGCGCAAGAACGACGGCAACCCCCATGAGCCGCTGACGCCCGAAGCCCGAGCCTCGATCCAGGCCGAAGTGAACCGCCTGTACGAACTGTTCGTGCAGACGGTCGCTCATCACCGCGGCCTGCCCGCCGATGCCATCCGCCAGACCGAGGCCGGCTTGTTCTTCGGCCAGAACGCGATCGACGCGGGACTGGCCGACCGGCTCGGCACGCTCGGCGACGCCGTGCTGCAGATGCACACCGAACTGGACGCGGTCGCGCGTCCCTCTTCCTTGGAGTTCCCCACGATGTCCACCCCCGAATCGACGGCGCCTGCCGTCGACATTGACGCCGCGCGCGCGCAAGCGCACGGCGATGCCCTGGCGATCGCCGAGCTGTGCGCGCTCGCCGGGCGCCCCGACCTGACCGCGGAGTTCCTGGGCGAAGGCCTGAGTACCGTTGACGTGCGTCGGAAGCTGCTCGGTCTGCGCGCCGAGACGGCTGAGATCACCAGCCACCTGTCCCCGACTGCTGCGTCCGTGGCGGCCACAACGTCGCTGGACGACAACCCGCTGATCCACGCCGTCGAGGCACGGGCCGCGCGCTGTAAGAGGGAGCGCTGAGATGGGCATCACCGTCTACCCGCCGCAGTCAGAGCCCAACAACCTGGGCGACCTGCTCAAGTTCGAAGCCGACAACCTGTACTCGCGCGATCGCGTGACCGTGGCGGCGCAGCAAGCGTTGCAACTGGGTCATGTGGTCGGACGCATCACCGCGACCGGCGAAGTGGCGGCGCTCGACCCGGCCGCCACCGATGGCCGCGAGCAGGCGGTCGGCGTCGTGATTGTGCCGATCCTCACCGCCGACGCGCCGAGCCCGGACGGCCTGATCGTCGCGCGTCACGCGACCGTGGCCGACCACGCTCTGGTCTGGCCGAAAGCCATTACCCCGAACAGCGCTCGGCTTGCCTCCAGCAACTGCGCGTTGCCGGCGTGCTCGTGCGTCAAGGAACCTGATCCATGTCGATGAACAACCCGTTCCACAACCCCGCGTTCTCGGTCAGCGCCCTGACCGCGGCAATCAATCTCCTGCCGAACCAGTACGGCCGGCTGGACGAGTTGAACCTGTTTCCGATCAAGCCGGTGCGCACGCGCCAGGTCACGATCGAGGAGCGCAACGGTGTGCTGTCGTTGCTGCAGACGCAACCGGTGGGTTCACCTGGCTCGGTGGGCAAGCGCGGCAAACGAACCCTGCGGGCGTTCAACGTGCCGCACATCCCCCACGACGACGTAGTGCTGCCGGAAGAGGTCGTCGGCGTTCGCGCATTCGGCACCGAGACCGATCTGGAAACAGTCGCAGGGGTTATGGCCGACCACCTGCAGACGATGCGCAACAAGCACGCCATTACCTTGGAGCATCTGCGCATGGGCGCGCTCAAGGGCGTGATCCTGGACGCCGATGGAAGTGAACTGGCGAACCTGTTCGAGATCTTCAAGATCACTCCGAAGACGTTCGATTTCCAACTGAGCAACAAGGAAACCGATGTTCGCAAGAAGTGTCTGGAGCTCAAGCGCTACATGAGCCAGTCGCTCCAGGGTGAACGGATGAGCGGTATTCACGTTCTGGTATCCAGCGAGTTCTTCGACGCGCTGACCAGCCATCCCAAGGTGGAAAAGGCCTACGAACGCTGGCAGGAAGGCGCTGCGATGCGAGACGACATGCGCGCCGATTTCCGACTGGCAGGCGTACGCTTCGAGGAGTACACCGGCGAAGCCAGCGGTCCGGACGGCGAGCCCCGCCGCTTCATCGCCGAAGGCGAGGGCCATGCTTTTCCGCTGGGTACCCTTGACACCTTCGCCACCTACGTCGCCCAGCCGATTTCAACGAGACGGTCAACACCCTCGGCCAACTGCTCTACAGCAAGCAGGCGCCGCGCAAGTTCGACCGCGGCACCGACCTGCACACCCAGTCCAATCCGTTGCCCATGTGTCATCGACCCGCGCTGCTGCCGAAGCTGAAGGCGTAATGCCGTGGATGCCTTCTCGACGGCGGATGCCGTCGTGTTCGACGCGCTCGGCGTCGTCGCGCAGATTCAGCGCCGCCCTAACCCCTCGGTGTCGATCCGCCTTGTCGTGCGCGACGGCGTCGAGCGATTGGGGGAGTTCCAGCAGGTTGTCGGGCGGGCCCGCCACGTGCTGGCTCGCAATGCCGAGTGGGTGTTTCGCCGCGGCGACGAAGTGAGCCTGGACGGCCGGACCCAATCCGTCGAGGCCCTTGTCCGGGACGACGGTCGGGTCAATGAGGCCGTCCTGCATGGCTGAGCCGACGCCGACCTGGGTGCTGCTGGAGCGGATCGCTGCGCGCCTGGCCGATATCCGCACCGATGGCGGCTATCGGACCGACATCGGCACCGCTGTGGCTCTGGAGCCGGCCCAACATGCCGAACCCGACGTACCGGGACTCACCCTGGCCGCGCTGGGCGTGCACCGCGACACCCAGAAACCACATGGCCAGCATCGGCTGCTCCAGGCCATCGTCGAAGCGACCTTGCCGGCCCATCTCAACGACGCCCATGCCCGGGCCCATGCCATCGCCGCCGACGTCGAGGACGCGCTCGACGCCTGGATTCCGCTGCCCCAGGCCCTGCCGTTGCAGGTCGAGGACATCGTGTTCCTCGACCGGCCCGAAGGGCTGGCGGTGGTGGCCGTGCAGGTCACCCTGACCGTGCGGTACCGGCGCTGATGCGGATTTCCATCGACGCCGATGGCGCCCTGGAGGCCGCCCAGCGCCTCAGCGATCTGCCGGGCAAGGTGCTGGTCGCCCAGCGCCGCGCGCTCGGTACGCTCCGGCGCCGCTGGCCGGTCCTGGCGCGCCGCGACATCCAGACCGAATACGCGCTGTCGGCGACCCGGATACGCGACGGGCTGAGCGTGCGCATCACCCGGGACGGCATTGCGCTGGTGGGCCGGGTGCACGGCATCGGTCTGCTGAACTTCGCCGGGCGCGGGACACCGTCCGGTCTTCGGTACCGAATCTTCCGCAACCGGCCAGGCCACGAACCCCACGGCTTCGTCCGTGCGCGGCGCGGTCAGGGCATCGACAAGGCCTGGGAGCGCGAGCCCCTGATCGGCAGCGGCGGGTCGCGGCGGGTGCCGCGTTACCCGATCGAACCGCTGTTCGGCCCGTCGCTGGCCCAGATGCTGCGCAAGGGCGACCGCCCTGCGCGCATGGCCCAAGCCGGTCTCGACGTCATCACCGCCGATCTGGATCGGCAACTGCTGCGCTCGCTGCGCCGCTGAGTCTCGGCCGCCCATCGGCGGCCCCACACCTAATCTATAGGAGCACGCGACCCGATGGCCGCGCCGAACCTTTTTTCGTTCCAGGGCAAGGTCTACCTCGCCCAGCGCCAGTCCACCGGCAAGCCCGGTCCGCTGCGCTGGGTCGGCAACGCGCCCCAGCTGGAACTCGCGCTGGAAGTCCAAAACTCGGACAAGTTCGAATCGTTCAGCGGCAATCGCCTGCTGTACGGCCGCCTCGTCCAGTCGAAGACCGCCAACGTCAACCTGACCCTGGACGAGGCGACCCCGGAAAACCTGGCCGAGGGCCTGTACTCGATTCCGGCGACCCTGCCGGCGGGATCGGTCAACAACGAACTGCTGCCGCCAGGCCTAAAAGCCAACGACCTGGTCGCGCTGGACCGAGGCTGGGTGAGCGACGTCGCGATCACTGACAGCGCCAATCCGCCGGTCACGGTGCCAGCGGCGAATTGGTGGACGGAGTCGGCGTCCGGCGGTGTGATCGGCTTGCGCAAGGTCGACGGCCTGACCCAGCCGTTCAAGGCCAGTTACAAGCACGGCGAGACGGTCAACATCGCCCTGTTCAACACCCCGCCGCCGGAGCGGATGCTGATTCTGGACGGAATCAACACCGTCACCGGTCAGCGCGCCAAGGTGACGCTGTACCGCCTGACCTTCAATCCCATCGAGCAGCTGGCGCTGATCTCAGAGGAGTGGGGCAGCCTGCAGCTGTCGGGTGCGGCCCTGTTCGATGAGTCGCGCGCGCTGGACCCGGACCTGGGCGGCTTCGGCCGCATCGAACTGGCGAGGGTGTAATGGCGCGAAAAGTTCGACGCCCCCAGCCCGCTGCCGATGAACTGGTCGTGTTGCAACCGAATCGGACGCTACCGCTCGGCGATCGCACCGTCACCGTGCGCGAGATCGGCTTCTTCGAAAGCCTGAAGCTGCACGACGCCATCGCGGCGCTCGTCGCCGACCTCGTCGAGCAAACCGACGACAGCAGCATCGATCTGGGTCGCCTGCACCGGGTCTGCGCCCAACACCCCGCGGCCACCATCGCACTGCTCGCTCAGGCCTGCGACCAGCCGGCCGACTGGGTCCAAGCCCTCTCCGGCGCCCACGGCGACCTGCTGTTGCTGACGTTCTGGGCGGTCAACGCCGATTTTTTTCTGCAGCGCGTACTGGCGGCGCTGGAGCTGCGCCGCGCGGCGCCGACAGCGACTGGCCCAGCGTCCTCGCCACCCTGATCGCCCACGGCCACGACTGGCCGTGGATCGAGCGCGCGACCGCGCGCCAGCTCGCCATGTTCTACCGCGTCACGCTCCAGCGCGAACGCGCGCTGCGCGCCGACCGCATCGAAGACGTCAACGCCGGCTTCGCTGGCGGCAAGGACGTCACCGCTTTCGTAACCTCCCTTCGGGAACTCCCATGAAACTGATCGACAACTGGCGCCAAGCCTGGCGTTTCGTCAGCGTGCAGGCGATGACCTGCGCCATCGCTTTGCAGGGTGTCTGGCTGAATCTGCCCGAGGATTTGCGCACGCACGTGCCCGACCGGATCGCGGCCACCGTGACCGCGGGCATCCTCCTGCTCGGCCTGATCGGCCGGCTGTTTCAGCAGCGAGGGGCCGATGGCACGACTCTCCGCTGAGCAGGCCGGCGGCCAGAACGTCCTGGCCTTTCTGGACATGATCGCCCATGCCGAAGGCGTGGAGCGGTTCAGCGACCACCACGGCTACGACGTCATGGTCGGCGGCGGGCGCTTCACGTCCTATAGCGACCATCCACGAAAGATGGTGTGGCTGCCGAAGTATCGGATCAACTCCACCGCCGCGGGGCGCTATCAGTTCCTATGGAAGACTTGGAATAGCCTGCGTCTCCGGCTGAAGCTGCCGGACTTCGGTCCGGCGTCGCAGGACCGCGCCGCGATCGAACTGCTGCGCGAGACCGGCGCGCTGGCCGACATCAAGAAGGGCTGGATCAGCTCGGCCATCCGCAAGTCGCGCAAGACCTGGGCCTCGTTGCCGGACGCCGGCTACGGCCAGCGCGAACTGCCGCTGGAGACGTTGCTGGCGGTCTATCAGAAGGCCGGAGGCCAGCTCGCGTGATCGCCCGACTCCAAGCATGGGGCTCCGCGGTGCTAGCCGCGTTCGTCGCCGTCCTGGCAGCGTTCGGCTGGGGGCGCATCCAGGGCACGCGTCGGGCGCGCGAACACACCGAGCGGCGGGCGGCCGACGCCGAACGCCGTGCGGTGACCGCAGAACGCGAGCGTCGCGACTACGAAGTACGCACCGAGGTAGAGACCGATGTTCTTCAACTGCCGTCCGGCAGCCCGGCGCCGCTGGCGGTGGCTGTGCCTGATTCCGCTGCTGACCGCTTGTACGACGACTGGTCGCGTGACGGAGGTGACGACCGGCCGCGCCTGGACGCGGCCGATTCGGGTGTCCCGTCAGGATCAGCTGACGGATCTGACCGCTCGACAGATCCTGGCGCATAACGAAGCCGGCCGCCGTCTGTGCGGCTGGCAGCCGAACCCACCGGCGGACCCGACGCGCCCCTGAGTCATGGCCAATCGCGATACCACAATCACGCTGTTGCTCAAGGGCAATGCGGCGACGCTCAATGCTGCGCTTCAGCAGTCCAGCCGACAGGTGCGCGGGTTCGCCACCGAAGCCGAGCGAGCCGCAAGCCGCAGCCATCGGCAGTTCGACCACATCCGCGCCAGCGTCGCGTCGATCAGCACGCAACTGGCGCAAGCCAAGACCCAGCTCTTCGCATTTGTCGGGCTCCAGGGCGTGGGCGACGCGGTCGGCCGTCTGGTCCGAGCGGCCGACAGCTATGCCAATCTGTCGGCCAAGATCAAGCTGGCGACCACCTCGCAGGCCGGCTTTAATCAAGCCGAAGCGGCGGTCTTTGCGATCGCGCAGCGTACGTCGACCCAACTGGATTCGACTGCCACGCTGTTCGGGCGCCTGACCAGCGCATTGAAGGATCAGGGCGGCTCGCAGCGGGAAGTCCTGGGACTGACCGAAACGATCAACAAGGCATGGCCGTCTCCGGTGCTACGGCCGCGGAAACCGCATCGGTCATCGTTCAGTTGAGCAGGCCTTCGCCGCCGGCGGCTCAGCGGCGACGAGTTCAACTCGATCAACGACGCGGGTCCACGCCTGATGCAGGCGCTGGCCAAGAGCATGGGCGTGACGGTCGGTGAGTTGAAGGCGCTGGCCGA
>NZ_JBANDL010000002.1:5020000-5307239 GCF_037027445.1 Lysobacter firmicutimachus | reverse complement strand
CGTGGCGAATTGGAATTTGAGCCGGACATGGACCTTGCACCGGTACTTGATGAACTGAACAACGCCGCTGGCTGACAGCACGAGAGCGTCAACCCCAGCGCCCGACCGGGCGCTGGGGTTTTCCCTCTTCTGCCGCGCGCCGCAAGCTGTCCGTCGCCTGTCTACCGGGACCTATTACCTCGCTTTCACGCTTGGAATCGCAGGGGATTGAAGCGTTCATGCGATCGCCGCGCTGGGCGGTGACCTAGGAACAGCAACAATGGATATCGAGCAAGATCTCTTCACTTTGCGTGCGTTGGGGAGCCAGATTCGATGGCTGCTGACCGCGCCGACGGATTTGGAGCCGGTCTGGGAGTACGGCACGTGCTCGGTGGATGGATGCGCCGCCTTGACCCGGTTCTTGGAGCCCTGGACGCGGATCGACCGGGCACGGCGTATCGACGGCATCGAACTGCACGCGCGGGTGGCCGTGGTGAACGAGGAAATGGGGCGGTGGAGTTTGCGCGTCCTCAGCGGCGCCAATCGCCTCAAGCAACGCCCCAAGCGCCGAAACGAAGCGGTCGCCGCCCTCCTGGCGGCCACGGCGCAGCAGATCGAGGACTACCTGGAATGCCGGTCGCCGCTGACGCCGCGCCAATGGGTCGAGAAGGCGCTCGTCTCGGTCGAACGGCTGCACGTGCTGCGATCCTGCGACGCCGATTTCCAGCACGCAATCAGCTTGGCGGTCGGTGGGCTGGAAGAGGCGCTGGGTCAGTTCCCAGAGTAGGTAACGGGCGCCCGGCGAAGCTGTCGGGCACCTGTCCGTCGTCATCGTGTTCCGCAAGTTCTGCTTGGCTTCCGCCGCAACTGAAGCGTTCATGCCGCTGCCGCAACGACGCGGTGTGAGAGGAGCGAACCATGAATCAGGAGATCTTCATTGCGGACGCTGAGCTGCGAAGCCTCAGCGACTATTTGGAACGGATACTGCGGTCCGGACACACATTCTCACAACCCGAATCGAGCTTGACCTTGTTCGCCTGCTACGGCTTGGCCTGCATCCTCGCCGAACGCACGGACACAGTTCGTACGCGCCGCCTCGACCCGACGAACATTGGACGGCTGGTGGCCGAGTGCCGTAGGGAACTGGCGCCGGTCGAGCGCGCCATCGATCAGACCGGCAGTTGGTCCGCGAAGCGCTGGGTTCCCAGTGAGATCTGCGCGGATGAGATGACGTTGCGCTGGTTGCACGATGAAATCGTGCGCTACATCGAAGCTCTGGAGCCAGAATTCGTAGGATTGCCGGTGCATCAACTCAATCGAGCGGTACAACAGGCTCGGTTGATGCAGGTGTGGGACGTGGCGGACGCCAAGTACCAGCCCAGCCTCCGCTCGGCCATTCGGCATCTGGAGCAAGCCATCACGGCCGCGATGTGCGCGCCGCGCAACTAATACCCTGAGAGCGCGCACCCCAATCCCTCAATGGGGGCTGGGGTGTTCCCTCTTCCATTCACCCCAATCTGCGCCGATGGCCGGCGGTCGCGGAGGCCCGAACCTGCGATTGACCGCCTGTGGGAATCAGCATTCGCGCCTACGGGCGCCATCGCGGCGTCTCGGACACCGCCGTCCGCAAAGCCATCGCCACCGGGCGCATCTCGGCGTTGCCGGACGGCACCATCGACGCCGCCTGCGCCGATGCCGAGTGGGACGCGAACACGACCAAGGCCGAGCTGGCTGAATCACGCGCGGCCCCCCGACCGGCGCGGGCGCGCGCAGCGGCCCGTGGCGAGGAGACCATTGCTGCACCGTCTGGCGCTCCCACCGGCAACAGCTACGCACAGGCGCGGACTGCCAACGAAGTCCTCAAGGCCCAGCACCACAAGCTGCGCATCGCGCAGCTGCGCGGCGAACTGATCGACCGGCAGCAGGCCATCGGCCAGGTCTTCGCCCTGGCTCGTGCCGAGCGCGACGCCTGGTTGAACTGGCCGGCGCGCATCAGTTCGATGCTGGCCGCCGAGCTCGGCATCGATCCTCATGCGATGCACGTGTCGCTGGAGCGCGAGGTGCGCCAGCACTTGGCCGAACTCGGCGACTTCGTCGCCCGCCTGGAGTGATCGTTGTACGACGGCTTCGATGAGGTCGCCCGCGCCTGGCGCGACGGGCTAGCGCCCGATCCGTTCTTGGACGTGTCGGACTGGGCGGACCAGGACCGGGTGCTGTCGAGCACCTCGTCGTCGGAGCCCGGGCGATGGCGCACCGCGCGCACGCCTTACCTGCGCGACATCATGAACGACCTGTCGCCGGCCTCGGCGATCGAGCGCGTCGTATTCATGAAGGGCGCGCAAGTCGGCGGCACGGAGTGCGGGAACAACTGGATCGGCTATGTGATCGCGTGCGCGCCGGGGCCGATGATGGCCGTGGCGCCCACGGTCGAGATGGCCAAGCGCAACTCCAAGCAGCGCGTCGATCCGCTGATCGAGGAATCGCCGTCGCTGCGGGAGCGCATCGCGCCCTCGCGCGCACGCGATTCGGGCAACACCATCCTCGCCAAGGAGTTCCGCGGCGGGGTTCTGGTCCTGACCGGCGCCAACAGCGCGGTCGGCCTGCGCTCGATGCCGGTCCGCTACCTGTTTCTGGACGAGGTGGACGGCTACCCGCGCGACGTGGAGGGCGAAGGCGACGCGGTGGCGCTGGCCGAAGCCCGCACCCGCACCTTCACCCGCCGCAAGATCCTGCTGGTGTCGACACCGACGATTGCCGGCGCCTCGACCATCGAGCGCGAGTACCTGGCCTCCGACCAGCGCCGGTACTTTGTCCCGTGTCCACACTGTGCGCACGAACAGTGGCTGCGGTTCGAACAATTGCGCTGGACCTGGGGCGACCCGCGGTCGGCCCGGTACATCTGCGAAACCTGCGAGCAGCCGATCGGCGAGCATCACAAGACCGCGATGTTGGCCGCCGGTCGATGGATCGCCACTGCGCCGCAGAACCGTGGCAAGACCGCGGGCTACCACTTGTCGTCGCTGTACTCGCCGGTCGGCTGGCGTAGCTGGGCGGACATCGCCGCCGCCTGGGAGGCCGCGCAGGGCTCGGCGACAGCGCTCAAGGCGTTCAAGAACACCGAGCTCGGCGAGACCTGGGAAGAGGAGGGCGAGGCCCCCGATTGGGAGCGTCTGCTGGAGCGCCGCGAGGACTACCGGGTCGGCACGGTGCCGGCCGGTGGCCTGTTGCTGGCCGGCGGCGCCGACGTGCAGAAGGACCGGATCGAGGTCTCGGTCTGGGCATTCGGCCGCGAGCGTGAGACCTGGCTGGTCGAGCACCGGGTGTTGATGGGCGACACGGCGCGCGCCGCGGTCTGGACCGAGCTGGCCGGGCTGCTGCGTGAGCAGTGGACCCATGCCTCCGGCGCCCTGCTGCCGCTGACCCGGCTCGGCTTGGACACCGGCTACGCGACGCAAGAGGCGTACGCCTTCGCCCGGGACGTCGCCGACCCGCGCCTGCTGCCAATGAAGGGCGTCGGCAGCGGCGCCGCGTTGATCGGCATCCCGACCGCGGTCGATGTCAGCGTACCGGGCAAGCGTCTGCGCCGCGGCCTGAAGCTGTTTGCCGTCGCGGGCGGGATCGCCAAGCTGGAGCTGTACAACGCCCTGCGGCTGTCGATCGAGATCGGCCCGGACGGGCAGCCGGTGTTTCCGGCCGGCTATGTCCATCTGCCCAAGGTCGATGGCGAGTTCCTCCAGCAGCTGACTGCCGAGCACCTGATCACCCGGCGCGACCGGCACGGCTATCCGCAGCGGGTGTGGGAAAAGCGCCGCGACCGCAACGAAGCCCTCGACTGCTACGTCATGGCGCGCGCCGGCGCGATGCAGACCGGCGTCGACCGCTTCGAAGAACGCCACTGGCGGGAGATGGAGCGGACGCTGGGCCTGGCCCCACCGACCGCATCGCCCGCTCCAACTGCGCTACCCATTCCCACGGCCGCCCCCTCGGGCGGCCTTTCTGCTTCTGGCCCGCGCCCACGGCGCCGGGTAATTTCGAGCCGTTTCATGCGATGAGCGATCTTCCGTATACCCACGAACAGTTGCAGGCCTTGCGCAACGCACTCGCGCGCGGCGAGCGCCGCGTCAGTTTCGGCGACCGTCTGGTCGAGTACCGCTCCGTCAACGAGCTACTGGCCGCGATTCGCGAGATCGAGGCCGCGCTCGCCGGCACCGAGGGCCGACCTCGCCGGGTACGCCGCTTGCTGACCACCACCGCCAAGGGCTTCTGATCATGGGCTGGTGGGGACGGCTGCGCGCCGCGATGTTCGGCGGAACGCCCATACACGAGGTCGCCGGCCACGGCCGGCGCTCGACGGCCTGGCAGCCCGGTAATCCCGGCGCCGTCGCAGTGCTGGTCGCGACCGGGGATGCGCTGCGGGTGCGCTCGCGCGATCTGGTGCGGCGCAATGCCTGGGCCAACGCCGCGGTGGAGGCGTTCGTCGCCAACGCGGTCGGCACCGGGATCAAGCCGCAGTCGCTGATCGCCGACACCGCCCAACGCGAAGCGCTGCACACGCTTTGGTGGGACTTCGTGGACGAAGCCGACGCGGCCGGCCTGACCGATCTGTACGGGTTGCAAGCGCTGGCCTGCCGCGCACTGGTGGAGGGGGGCGAGTGCCTGGTGCGCCTGCGCCCGCGCCGGCCAGAGGATGGGCTCGCGGTGCCGCTGCAACTGCAGGTGCTGGAGCCCGAGCACCTGCCGCTGCATCTGAACCGGGAGGAGCCGAACGGCAACGTCATTCGCGCCGGCATCGAGTTCGACCGGCTCGGCCGGCGGGTGGCGTACCACCTCTACCTGTCGCATCCGCAGGACGGCGCTATGGCGCCGATGACCCGCCAGGGCGGGATGGACACAGTGAGGATCCGCGCCTCCGAAATCCTGCACGTCTTCCGCCCCCTGCGTCCCGGACAGATCCGCGGGGAGCCGTGGCTGGCGCGCGCGCTGGTCAAGCTGAACGAGCTGGATCAGTACGACGATGCCGAGCTGGTTCGCAAGAAGACCGCGGCGATGTTCGCCGGCTTCATTACCCGCGGCGGCCCCGACGATCCGCTGCCGGGTGATGCCCCGGCGGACGAGCACGGCAACGCGCCGCTGGGGCTGGAACCAGGCAGCTTGCAGATCCTGGAGCCGGGAGAGAACGTCGCCTTCGCCCAGCCGGCCGACGTGGGCGCGAGTTACGAGGCGTTCCTGCGCTCGCAATTCCGCGCCGTCGCCGCGGCGATGGGCATCACCTATGAGCAGCTGACCGGCGACCTGACCGGGGTCAACTACTCGTCCATCCGCGCCGGGCTGCTGGAGTTCCGGCGCCGCTGCGAGCAGGTCCAGCACACGGTGCTGGTGTTCCAGCTGTGCCGGCCCGTCTGGAACGCGTTCGTGGACGCCGCCGTCCTGGCCGGCGCCGTCGAACTGCCCGGCTATCGCCGCCGCAAGCGCCAGTACCGCGCCTGCAAATGGGTGCCGCAGGGCTGGAACTGGGTGGACCCGGAGAAGGAGTTCAACGCGATGATTCTGGCGATCCGGGCGGGCCTGCTCTCGCGCGCGGAAGCCATCGCCAGTTCCGGCTACGACGCCGAGACCATCGATCGAGAGATTGCGGCTGACGCGGCGCGCGCCGACGACCTCGGCCTGGTGTTCGACACCGATCCGCGCCGCGTCGCCCGCAACGGCGCCTTCCAATCCGTGCCGGCCGAGCCGCCGCCTGAGACCGACCTTCCCGCATGACCGGACTGCCCTACCTGGCGGCGCGCGTGTTCAACACGCCGCTGCTGATCCAGCGCGCCAAGCTGGACGTAATCCTGAACGTACTCGCGCCCAAGTTCGAACTGCAGACGGGGCCGCCCCCGCAGTTGGGGCCGCCCCAGCCCGCGCCGTCGCGCGTTGGCGAGGCGCAAGGCATCGCGGTTCTGCCGATACACGGCACGCTGGTGCAACGGACCGGCGGACTGGACGCGATGTCCGGCCTGCTCAGCTACGAGAACATCGCGGCACGCCTGGACGCCGCGCTGGCGGATCGGTCTGTGCGCGGCATTGTGCTAGATGTCGATAGCGCCGGCGGCGAAGCCGCGGGCGTGTTCGACCTGGCCGACCGCATTCGCGCCGGCCGCGACCAAAAGCCGATCTGGGCAGTCGCCAACGATGCCGCGTTTTCGGCGGCGTATGCGTTGGCGAGCGCGGCCGAGCAGGTGTTCGTGTCCCGCACGGCCGGCATCGGCTCGATCGGCGTGATCGCGCTCCATGTCGACCAATCCCAGCGCGACGCCCATCAAGGTCTGAGCTACACCCCGATCCTGGCCGGTGCGCGCAAGAACGACGGCAACCCCCATGAGCCGCTGACGCCCGAAGCCCGAGCCTCGATCCAGGCCGAAGTGAACCGCCTGTACGAACTGTTCGTGCAGACGGTCGCTCATCACCGCGGCCTGCCCGCCGATGCCATCCGCCAGACCGAGGCCGGCTTGTTCTTCGGCCAGAACGCGATCGACGCGGGACTGGCCGACCGGCTCGGCACGCTCGGCGACGCCGTGCTGCAGATGCACACCGAACTGGACGCGGTCGCGCGTCCCTCTTCCTTGGAGTTCCCCACGATGTCCACCCCCGAATCGACGGCGCCTGCCGTCGACATTGACGCCGCGCGCGCGCAAGCGCACGGCGATGCCCTGGCGATCGCCGAGCTGTGCGCGCTCGCCGGGCGCCCCGACCTGACCGCGGAGTTCCTGGGCGAAGGCCTGAGTACCGTTGACGTGCGTCGGAAGCTGCTCGGTCTGCGCGCCGAGACGGCTGAGATCACCAGCCACCTGTCCCCGACTGCTGCGTCCGTGGCGGCCACAACGTCGCTGGACGACAACCCGCTGATCCACGCCGTCGAGGCACGGGCCGCGCGCTGTAAGAGGGAGCGCTGAGATGGGCATCACCGTCTACCCGCCGCAGTCAGAGCCCAACAACCTGGGCGACCTGCTCAAGTTCGAAGCCGACAACCTGTACTCGCGCGATCGCGTGACCGTGGCGGCGCAGCAAGCGTTGCAACTGGGTCATGTGGTCGGACGCATCACCGCGACCGGCGAAGTGGCGGCGCTCGACCCGGCCGCCACCGATGGCCGCGAGCAGGCGGTCGGCGTCGTGATTGTGCCGATCCTCACCGCCGACGCGCCGAGCCCGGACGGCCTGATCGTCGCGCGTCACGCGACCGTGGCCGACCACGCTCTGGTCTGGCCGAAAGCCATTACCCCCGAACAGCGCTCGGCTTGCCTCCAGCAACTGCGCGTTGCCGGCGTGCTCGTGCGTCAAGGAACCTGATCCATGTCGATGAACAACCCGTTCCACAACCCCGCGTTCTCGGTCAGCGCCCTGACCGCGGCAATCAATCTCCTGCCGAACCAGTACGGCCGGCTGGACGAGTTGAACCTGTTTCCGATCAAGCCGGTGCGCACGCGCCAGGTCACGATCGAGGAGCGCAACGGTGTGCTGTCGTTGCTGCAGACGCAACCGGTGGGTTCACCTGGCTCGGTGGGCAAGCGCGGCAAACGAACCCTGCGGGCGTTCAACGTGCCGCACATCCCCCACGACGACGTAGTGCTGCCGGAAGAGGTCGTCGGCGTTCGCGCATTCGGCACCGAGACCGATCTGGAAACAGTCGCAGGGGTTATGGCCGACCACCTGCAGACGATGCGCAACAAGCACGCCATTACCTTGGAGCATCTGCGCATGGGCGCGCTCAAGGGCGTGATCCTGGACGCCGATGGAAGTGAACTGGCGAACCTGTTCGAGATCTTCAAGATCACTCCGAAGACGTTCGATTTCCAACTGAGCAACAAGGAAACCGATGTTCGCAAGAAGTGTCTGGAGCTCAAGCGCTACATGAGCCAGTCGCTCCAGGGTGAACGGATGAGCGGTATTCACGTTCTGGTATCCAGCGAGTTCTTCGACGCGCTGACCAGCCATCCCAAGGTGGAAAAGGCCTACGAACGCTGGCAGGAAGGCGCTGCGATGCGAGACGACATGCGCGCCGATTTCCGACTGGCAGGCGTACGCTTCGAGGAGTACACCGGCGAAGCCAGCGGTCCGGACGGCGAGCCCCGCCGCTTCATCGCCGAAGGCGAGGGCCATGCTTTTCCGCTGGGTACCCTTGACACCTTCGCCACCTACGTCGCCCCAGCCGATTTCAACGAGACGGTCAACACCCTCGGCCAACTGCTCTACAGCAAGCAGGCGCCGCGCAAGTTCGACCGCGGCACCGACCTGCACACCCAGTCCAATCCGTTGCCCATGTGTCATCGACCCGCGCTGCTGCCGAAGCTGAAGGCGTAATGCCGTGGATGCCTTCTCGACGGCGGATGCCGTCGTGTTCGACGCGCTCGGCGTCGTCGCGCAGATTCAGCGCCGCCCTAACCCCTCGGTGTCGATCCGCCTTGTCGTGCGCGACGGCGTCGAGCGATTGGGGGAGTTCCAGCAGGTTGTCGGGCGGGCCCGCCACGTGCTGGCTCGCAATGCCGAGTGGGTGTTTCGCCGCGGCGACGAAGTGAGCCTGGACGGCCGGACCCAATCCGTCGAGGCCCTTGTCCGGGACGACGGTCGGGTCAATGAGGCCGTCCTGCATGGCTGAGCCGACGCCGACCTGGGTGCTGCTGGAGCGGATCGCTGCGCGCCTGGCCGATATCCGCACCGATGGCGGCTATCGGACCGACATCGGCACCGCTGTGGCTCTGGAGCCGGCCCAACATGCCGAACCCGACGTACCGGGACTCACCCTGGCCGCGCTGGGCGTGCACCGCGACACCCAGAAACCACATGGCCAGCATCGGCTGCTCCAGGCCATCGTCGAAGCGACCTTGCCGGCCCATCTCAACGACGCCCATGCCCGGGCCCATGCCATCGCCGCCGACGTCGAGGACGCGCTCGACGCCTGGATTCCGCTGCCCCAGGCCCTGCCGTTGCAGGTCGAGGACATCGTGTTCCTCGACCGGCCCGAAGGGCTGGCGGTGGTGGCCGTGCAGGTCACCCTGACCGTGCGGTACCGGCGCTGATGCGGATTTCCATCGACGCCGATGGCGCCCTGGAGGCCGCCCAGCGCCTCAGCGATCTGCCGGGCAAGGTGCTGGTCGCCCAGCGCCGCGCGCTCGGTACGCTCCGGCGCCGCTGGCCGGTCCTGGCGCGCCGCGACATCCAGACCGAATACGCGCTGTCGGCGACCCGGATACGCGACGGGCTGAGCGTGCGCATCACCCGGGACGGCATTGCGCTGGTGGGCCGGGTGCACGGCATCGGTCTGCTGAACTTCGCCGGGCGCGGGACACCGTCCGGTCTTCGGTACCGAATCTTCCGCAACCGGCCAGGCCACGAACCCCACGGCTTCGTCCGTGCGCGGCGCGGTCAGGGCATCGACAAGGCCTGGGAGCGCGAGCCCCTGATCGGCAGCGGCGGGTCGCGGCGGGTGCCGCGTTACCCGATCGAACCGCTGTTCGGCCCGTCGCTGGCCCAGATGCTGCGCAAGGGCGACCGCCCTGCGCGCATGGCCCAAGCCGGTCTCGACGTCATCACCGCCGATCTGGATCGGCAACTGCTGCGCTCGCTGCGCCGCTGAGTCTCGGCCGCCCATCGGCGGCCCCACACCTAATCTATAGGAGCACGCGACCCGATGGCCGCGCCGAACCTTTTTTCGTTCCAGGGCAAGGTCTACCTCGCCCAGCGCCAGTCCACCGGCAAGCCCGGTCCGCTGCGCTGGGTCGGCAACGCGCCCCAGCTGGAACTCGCGCTGGAAGTCCAAAACTCGGACAAGTTCGAATCGTTCAGCGGCAATCGCCTGCTGTACGGCCGCCTCGTCCAGTCGAAGACCGCCAACGTCAACCTGACCCTGGACGAGGCGACCCCGGAAAACCTGGCCGAGGGCCTGTACTCGATTCCGGCGACCCTGCCGGCGGGATCGGTCAACAACGAACTGCTGCCGCCAGGCCTAAAAGCCAACGACCTGGTCGCGCTGGACCGAGGCTGGGTGAGCGACGTCGCGATCACTGACAGCGCCAATCCGCCGGTCACGGTGCCAGCGGCGAATTGGTGGACGGAGTCGGCGTCCGGCGGTGTGATCGGCTTGCGCAAGGTCGACGGCCTGACCCAGCCGTTCAAGGCCAGTTACAAGCACGGCGAGACGGTCAACATCGCCCTGTTCAACACCCCGCCGCCGGAGCGGATGCTGATTCTGGACGGAATCAACACCGTCACCGGTCAGCGCGCCAAGGTGACGCTGTACCGCCTGACCTTCAATCCCATCGAGCAGCTGGCGCTGATCTCAGAGGAGTGGGGCAGCCTGCAGCTGTCGGGTGCGGCCCTGTTCGATGAGTCGCGCGCGCTGGACCCGGACCTGGGCGGCTTCGGCCGCATCGAACTGGCGAGGGTGTAATGGCGCGAAAAGTTCGACGCCCCCAGCCCGCTGCCGATGAACTGGTCGTGTTGCAACCGAATCGGACGCTACCGCTCGGCGATCGCACCGTCACCGTGCGCGAGATCGGCTTCTTCGAAAGCCTGAAGCTGCACGACGCCATCGCGGCGCTCGTCGCCGACCTCGTCGAGCAAACCGACGACAGCAGCATCGATCTGGGTCGCCTGCACCGGGTCTGCGCCCAACACCCCGCGGCCACCATCGCACTGCTCGCTCAGGCCTGCGACCAGCCGGCCGACTGGGTCCAAGCCCTCTCCGGCGCCCACGGCGACCTGCTGTTGCTGACGTTCTGGGCGGTCAACGCCGATTTTTTTCTGCAGCGCGTACTGGCGGCGCTGGAGCTGCGCCGCGCGGCGCCGACAGCGACTGGCCCAGCGTCCTCGCCACCCTGATCGCCCACGGCCACGACTGGCCGTGGATCGAGCGCGCGACCGCGCGCCAGCTCGCCATGTTCTACCGCGTCACGCTCCAGCGCGAACGCGCGCTGCGCGCCGACCGCATCGAAGACGTCAACGCCGGCTTCGCTGGCGGCAAGGACGTCACCGCTTTCGTAACCTCCCTTCGGGAACTCCCATGAAACTGATCGACAACTGGCGCCAAGCCTGGCGTTTCGTCAGCGTGCAGGCGATGACCTGCGCCATCGCTTTGCAGGGTGTCTGGCTGAATCTGCCCGAGGATTTGCGCACGCACGTGCCCGACCGGATCGCGGCCACCGTGACCGCGGGCATCCTCCTGCTCGGCCTGATCGGCCGGCTGTTTCAGCAGCGAGGGGCCGATGGCACGACTCTCCGCTGAGCAGGCCGGCGGCCAGAACGTCCTGGCCTTTCTGGACATGATCGCCCATGCCGAAGGCGTGGAGCGGTTCAGCGACCACCACGGCTACGACGTCATGGTCGGCGGCGGGCGCTTCACGTCCTATAGCGACCATCCACGAAAGATGGTGTGGCTGCCGAAGTATCGGATCAACTCCACCGCCGCGGGGCGCTATCAGTTCCTATGGAAGACTTGGAATAGCCTGCGTCTCCGGCTGAAGCTGCCGGACTTCGGTCCGGCGTCGCAGGACCGCGCCGCGATCGAACTGCTGCGCGAGACCGGCGCGCTGGCCGACATCAAGAAGGGCTGGATCAGCTCGGCCATCCGCAAGTCGCGCAAGACCTGGGCCTCGTTGCCGGACGCCGGCTACGGCCAGCGCGAACTGCCGCTGGAGACGTTGCTGGCGGTCTATCAGAAGGCCGGAGGCCAGCTCGCGTGATCGCCCGACTCCAAGCATGGGGCTCCGCGGTGCTAGCCGCGTTCGTCGCCGTCCTGGCAGCGTTCGGCTGGGGGCGCATCCAGGGCACGCGTCGGGCGCGCGAACACACCGAGCGGCGGGCGGCCGACGCCGAACGCCGTGCGGTGACCGCAGAACGCGAGCGTCGCGACTACGAAGTACGCACCGAGGTAGAGACCGATGTTCTTCAACTGCCGTCCGGCAGCCCGGCGCCGCTGGCGGTGGCTGTGCCTGATTCCGCTGCTGACCGCTTGTACGACGACTGGTCGCGTGACGGAGGTGACGACCGGCCGCGCCTGGACGCGGCCGATTCGGGTGTCCCGTCAGGATCAGCTGACGGATCTGACCGCTCGACAGATCCTGGCGCATAACGAAGCCGGCCGCCGTCTGTGCGGCTGGCAGCCGAACCCACCGGCGGACCCGACGCGCCCCTGAGTCATGGCCAATCGCGATACCACAATCACGCTGTTGCTCAAGGGCAATGCGGCGACGCTCAATGCTGCGCTTCAGCAGTCCAGCCGACAGGTGCGCGGGTTCGCCACCGAAGCCGAGCGAGCCGCAAGCCGCAGCCATCGGCAGTTCGACCACATCCGCGCCAGCGTCGCGTCGATCAGCACGCAACTGGCGCAAGCCAAGACCCAGCTCTTCGCATTTGTCGGGCTCCAGGGCGTGGGCGACGCGGTCGGCCGTCTGGTCCGAGCGGCCGACAGCTATGCCAATCTGTCGGCCAAGATCAAGCTGGCGACCACCTCGCAGGCCGGCTTTAATCAAGCCGAAGCGGCGGTCTTTGCGATCGCGCAGCGTACGTCGACCCAACTGGATTCGACTGCCACGCTGTTCGGGCGCCTGACCAGCGCATTGAAGGATCAGGGCGGCTCGCAGCGGGAAGTCCTGGGACTGACCGAAACGATCAACAAGGCACTGGCCGTCTCCGGTGCTACGGCCGCGGAAACCGCATCGGTCATCGTTCAGTTGAGCCAGGCCTTCGCCGCCGGCCGGCTCAGCGGCGACGAGTTCAACTCGATCAACGACGCGGGTCCACGCCTGATGCAGGCGCTGGCCAAGAGCATGGGCGTGACGGTCGGTGAGTTGAAGGCGCTGGCCGAGGCGGGCAAGCTCACCAGCGACCAGCTGCGCAAGGCATTCTCGGGCGAGCAGGCACGCAAGATTGCGGCCGAGTTCGGCCAGCTGCCGCTGACCATCGAGCGTAGCCTGATCCAGCTCGATAACGCCTTCACCCGATTTGTCGGTCAACAGGACCGCGCCAGCGGAACGTCGTCGACGATCGCGCAGTCGATCCAAGGGCTGTCGCAAAACTTCGACGGCCTGGCGAACGTGGTCGGCGTGGTCATCGTCGCCGCGCTCGGCCGGTTCATCGCGAACCTGACCACGGCGGGCACCGCGAAGCTCCAGAGCGTGCGCCAAACCCGGCAGTTGGCACTGGAGGAACTGGCCCAGGCCCGGTCGGCGGAAACGGCGGCGCAGGCGGAACTGGCACGCGCCCGTGCGCTCGCGCTGGCCGGCGCCGGCACCGCACGGGCGACGACGGCCGAGGCCGCGCTCGCCGCGGCGCAGGCTCGGACCACGGCGGCCACCCACGTGGCGACCGCGGCGGTGGGCGCGAAGGCCCTCGCCGTTCGCGGGCTGTCCACCGTACTGACCCTGATGGGCGGACCGCTCGGCTTGGCCATCACCGGTGTGACCTTGCTGGCCAGCGCCTTTGCCAGCGCCAGCGCGAGCGCACGAGCCGCCAAACTCGAGTTCGAAGGCACGATCCAGGCCGCCCAACGGTTTCGCCAGCAGCAGGACATCGACGCAGGCGTCGATGTCGGCAAGCGCTTGATCGCTCAACGCGACCAGCTCCGAAAGGAGCTGGAAGACCTGGAGGGTATTCGCCGAGGCTGGGGCGGTGGTCACTTCAATGAGGGGCAGAGCGCCGGGCGGCTGCTGTTTGGCGAGGAACTGGATGGCGAAATTGTCCGCGTCCAGACTCAGCTCAAGCGAACCAATGCCGAATTCGAGACGGTTCGTAAGTCGCTGGCCGATCTGCGCGCGGCGCAGGCGACGGGCGGGCGAACCCGGCAGCAGGCCACGAAGGACGCGGCCGATTTCGCCAAGACCCTGACGGACCAGAACGAAAAGCTCAAGATTGAGCGGATCGAGCGCGAGAAGGGGCTGCGCGCGGCGCTGGAGTACCAGGCGGTCAAAGCCGCCGGGGTCAAAGATGTCGCACAGCTGACGGAAGCGACACGCAAGCTCATCGATGAGCAGATCCGTGAACGCGAGGCCGCCAAGGCGTCGTCTGCGGCGGACCGCGCGCAGACCCAGGCACGGCGAGAGGCCGACCAGGCGCAGAAGGCCGCAGAGCGCCTCGCCAAACAACAAAAGAAGGCGCAGGACCGCGAGGACAAGAAGGAAAAGAAGACCGACGAGGAACTGGATAGGACGGTGGGCGAGGCGGAAGCCGGTCTGTTGCGCACCCGAGGCGACACGGCCGCTGCACGACAGCGCGAGTTGCTGCTTGAACATCGGGAATCGCTGGCCGAACTGCTCAAGCGTGGGCGCACGGCGGATTGGCTAAAACTCAACCTGAGCATCGACACCGAGGTCGCGCGCGCCCAACTGGATGACTTGCAGGCGCAGGTCGATCGCGTGTTCGGCGATCAATCGCGCCAAGAACAGTCGATCCAGACCCGGCAGCAGACCGGTGTGCTGACCGAGATCGGCGCGCGCCGCGAGCTGCTGGAGTTGCACGGCCGCACCGCGGCCGAGGTCGATCAGTTGCTGCCGAAGATGGACGAACTGGCCGCGAAGACCGGTTCGCCGGACGCAATCGACCGGGTCAAGGATCTGACCGCACAGGTTGCCGCCCTGAAGACCCAGTCGAACGAGTTGGTGGTCACCCTGGCTAACGGATTCGAATCCGGGCTCGGCACGGCCTTGGAAGGGCTGGCCACCGGCACCTTGACGCTGCGGCAAGCGCTGACCGGCCTGGTGCAAGATATGGCCCAGTCACTGGCGCAGCTGGCTTCGCGGCAACTGGCGGCAATGGCCACGGCCAAGCTGATGTCCGTGGTGGGCAAGCTGGCCGGCGGCGGCAAGACCCCGGACATCGCCCAGCCGGACCCGGTCCAGGCCGCTGCGGCCGGGGCGGCCTACGCGACCCCCATCTCGGGTGCGTCGCTGGCGCTGGGCGTGGCCGGCGGCGTCGTGCTGAAGGCGGCTGCTGCCATGCAGGCCGCGGCGGCGACCCTGCTGGCGGCCAATACCGCTAAGGGCGCCTCGGGCATGTTCGCGTTCGGCGGCTTCACCGGCATCGGGCCGAAGTACGCGCCGGCCGGCATCGTCCACCGCGGCGAGTTCGTGCATCGCCGCGAAGTGGTCCGGCAGCCGGGGGCGCGACCGTTCTTGGAACGATTCAATCGGGTCGGCATGGCCGCGCTGGCGGGTCTTCGCGGCTATGCGGCCGGCGGATTCGTCGCGCCCGCGCCTGCACCGTCTGTGCCACCGCGCCGCTCTCTGGCGGAGCGGCCTGTATCAGGTACAGCTGAGTCCAACCGCTCTCAAATTACGAACGTCCTGTACCTGGATCCGAGAGAGATCGTGAACGTCATGGGGACCCAGGCGGGGCGCCAGGTCATCCTGTCCACCATCCGAGCCAATGCACCGACCGTTCGTCAGGATCTGACATAGCGGACGCCCACTGACAGTTGTGCCGTGGTGTGAATATGCGCATCGAGCGTCCCCTACGCTGCTTCGCGGCCGCAGGCGGCTCACGTGTCGAGTCCCACGTGAGTCGCCCTTTCCCTCCTTCCAGATGACGAATCTGCCGCCGAATGGACGACCGACGCAGGCTGAACGCGTTCAGCAATTCCTGTCGATCAGAGTTCCAGTCGCAACGGATGCGACGCGAAATCGTTCGAATCGAGCGTCACCCGCCGGTTTGGTTCCTATGAATCCGTTCCTATCGATGCTGATTCAGCGAGTGCCGGAGCTGCTGCCGGTTGCCCTGATGATCCTCATGCCCGTCGCAGCCATCTTTGCTTGGCTGCGCTATCGGACCGGGCGAATGCGATTGAACCTTCAGGCGACGGCACGTCTCTACAAGAAGGTTGCAGGAGAAGCGCTGGGTGACCAGCTTTCGTCGGCAGCAGCGTTCGGCTTCATCCTTCATCCACGCGTACTCAAGATGGCGCGCGAACGCGATGATCCCCTTGCCTTCATCAATAGTTTCAAACGGGCGCGTCGATACGTTCGCTATGAAAGCGGTCGGATTGTCCCTTCCGAGGGAGACGACCTCCTCTCGTTTCTAGCGAAGGCGCGCTTGCTTCTTGCCGGGTCGATCGTTCTCTTGTTCCTGCCTTGGGCAGCACTGATGGCGCATCGTTGGCTGCATTTCTCTAACGATGCCCAGGTTGCTATCGTTCTGTTTCAGATCGCAATGTGGTTCATCACCCCTGCGGCCGTTTGGGTGTCGGACAGCTTGATGCACGCCCACTGGTTGACTCAAAAATTCAATGAGCGCTATCCGCCGGCTCATCCCGAGCCTGTGTTGTCTATTGCCACGGCCAATGAAACTGCGAAGCCCGCAGTAAAGCGCGAGTCGAAACGCGCACGTACGCCAGCGTCATAGCCGTTCGCTGAATGTGCTGAATTTCCCAAGCAACTTGCTGCCGAACTGCTGGCTGGCTTGATGCCGAGGTGATCGGCTAATAGTCGTCACCTTACGCGACCGGGGCACATGCCGGTCGCGTTTTCTATTTCTATTGCCATGACATTCCTAGTGGGCACCGCCAACAGCTACTACGATTTTCTCAATCAGCTCGAATTCGCACTCTGCCTGGAAGGCCACGCCTGGGGCTTGCAGTACGTCGGCAACGGAAACGGTGCGCTCACCGGGCCCGACGGTGCAATCGGCGGGTATCGCGGAGGAAGCGCCAGCGTGGCCGAGGGCATCAAGCTGACGGCCGTCGGACCGGACCGTTTCGAGGTAGTTGGGTCCGTGGCGGGCGATCTGGGCGTTGTTCAAGTGGGCCAACCGTTCGAAACCGATCGCATCCAATTTCGCATCAACGCGGGAACGACACCATTCGTGCAGGGCGATCGCTTTACTTTGAACACCTCGCCGCCTTGGCGACTGCTGCGGCGATTCGGCTGTCGGAATCCGGGGGGGCGGACGAGCAACCTCTCCAGTCCGGATGCCGTCTTCGACAATCGCACCGACACCTGGTCGTCGCGGGCGGTCGCGCAGTTGCCAGGGCACGCGACGATCGAGATGATCGGCCCGGCCACGGTGAAGGCCGTGACCTTGGGCGTCGGTGATACTGGCGCGCGCGGCCCGGCCGCCTTCGAACTGCAGCGATCCGACGACGGCGTGGCCTGGTCGCGCGTACAGGCCTGGGCCGGTCAGACCTGGCCGACGGCAAGGCTGCGGCGCACCTACACGGTTACGGCCACGGGTGCCGTGACCCGCTTTTGGCGGGTGTTGGTCACCGCCAGTGCCGGCGGTGATCCCCTGGAGCTGGCCGACGTCAGCTTCCACACCGACATCAACGCCGATTTTGAACTCGAGGACCGGGCGCAGTGGATCGTCCGGGCGCCTGGCCTAGACGGCCAAAAGGCCATCTACATAGGTGCCGAGCTGTATGAGGATCCGGCGCGCGCAGCCTACAACCTCAATTGGTACGGCTTCCGGGCTTACAACCCGTTGCGCGGCGTTCGGACCCAGACCAACCACAGCGGCCTACGCTGCCTACCGCTGCGCAACGGCCCGTTCGCCTACTGGCTGGCGATCAACGGGCAGCGCGTGGTGATCGTGGCCCGGGTGGGTACCGTGTACCTGAGTGCTTACCTCGGGTTCGCCCACGCCTATGAGCCGCCTTCGATCCACGAGTATCCCCTGGTGGTCGGAGCCTGTGGATCGCTGGAGACCTTGACCCCGGACGCGACGGATTCGAACTTCCGCTGCTTTTTCGACCCGGGCCGGTATGCGCTCGCCGCCAACTATCCGGACAACGTTTGGCGGCCGCACAGCAATCGCTTCGCGGTGGGCAATGCGGAGTATGGGGATCAGGAAACGCCCGGGAAGGTCTACCCCAGTGCGATGTCGGTGGAGGGCCACCGCAGCTATCTGCGCGGGAACCTCGACGACTCTTCGCCGGTGCTTCCGCTGGTGCTAGGCAATACTGCGCCCCGCCACACTTTCGGCGAGTTCGACGGCTGCGGCTGGACGACGGGCTTCGGCACTGCCTCCGAATCGCGGGTCGACCACGACGGCGTATCCTGGCTGGCCTTCCAGAACGCCTTTCGCACCTCGCCCGACAACTACTTCGCTCTGAAACTGGACTGATGCCTTACGCGACCTCGGCGGCAAACGACCCCGGCGAACTGCTCGACAAGCTGCGGTTGTTCGCCCAAGGGGCCGGGTGGTCGATCGACGGGCTCCGGGATCGCACTGCAAAACCCGGCAAGGCGTTGAGCTTGAACGCAGCGGGGCTATTTGCGACCTTCCTGACCGAGCTGACCGGAGGCGATGGCAACCGACCGCCGCCGTTCATCGGCGTGTTTGGCCATACCGGCTACGCCGCCAACGCCAATCCCGACGTACAGAGCGAAGCCGGCGCACCCGCGTGGTCCAACTACCTCCAGGGACCGTACAGCGCGGTTCACTTCTTCGGCCGCAGCGCGCCGCGGCCCTATCTGCATGTGGTGCTGGAAACCCAGGCCGGTACCTTCAAGCACTTTGGCACCGGGCGCCTGGTTACGGCCGGTGCGGTGAACACTGGGCAGTACGTATACGGCAGCCAGTGGTACTACGACGCCCGCTATATCAATAGCCCGGACGATTACCACCATGCGATCGCGTTCGATGACTTCTGGGCGAACTTCATGTCGCCGGCGACCCGCATCCGCGCGGACTTCGATGGCGTGGCTCCGCGCTGGCATGCCGTGTCGGATTCGCCGAGCGATAGCCTGCGTCTGCTGTGCGGGTGGAGGGGCAAGACGTCGCCGATCAGCTTGCTGAAGGACATCGGCCACAGCGCGCTGACGGGTCGGGCCCCGACGTATCCGCTATGGTGCGCGGTGCCGCGCGGCGCCGACCTGTATTCCGACATCGGGCATCCGCCCGACCTGCGCTTCATCCGGCTCGACAGCTACGCACCTGGCGAGGAGCTAGTGCTGGGGGATGACCGCTGGAAGGTGTTCCCGGTGCATCGCAAGAACGGACCCGCCGGGACTCCGAACAGCGGCGTCTACGGCTACGCCTACCGCATCACCGAGTAGCGATTTGATCCCATGTGGCATGGCCTGTGGCCGCTGACCTTCAGCGGTCAGGGCGACTATTTCCCCTCGCGCACCGGACTTGACCGGCCTGGCGGCGCGCTCGGCGCCGAGCCGCAGTACGGCCGCCGAACGGTCGTCGTACCGCAGCATGTCGCCGATCGGCGGCGGGGCGCGGTGCAACCGTTGTTCGGCGACGACTTCTTCGATCGCATCCATGTCGAGCCGCGGACTCTGAATCTCGGCAATGTCAGCACCGTTCAGCGTCGAGCCGTTCGGGTTTGGAACGCGTTCCGTAGCCGAGCATTAGCGCTGACCGAGGCAACGCTGTCTGCGGGCGAAGGCATTGTCCTGACCGCACCCGGCGTGCCGCCGATGCCGTTCGTCCCGCTATCGGAACGGGCGTGGCAGGTCGCAGTGGGAACGGACGGCCCGCCGGTGATCGGCGCCAACCTGGCGTTCCGGTTCGACGGCTTCGCCGAGATCCCGGTCGTCATCACCGGCCAACGCATCGTCGCCTTCGCCTTCGTGCCCGATTGGTCGCGGGGCGTGTTGGAGCGGCTGGCCTGGCGCACCGACATCCTGACCAGCCCGCTGCAGGTCGAGCAGCGCCGCGGGCTGCGGTCCACGCCGCGGCGGTCGTTCGAAGCGACGCTGATCGTGGACGGCCGCGAGCGGGTGCTGCTGGACCTAGCCGTGTTCGGCTGGGGCGGACGGACCTGGGCGCTGCCGATCTGGCCGGACGGGCAGTGGTTGGCGGCCGAGCATGCCCTCGGCGTCCGGGTCCTGGCGTGCGATCCGGCCCATCGGGATTTCCGGTCCGGCGGCTTGGTGCTGTTGCGCGGGCCAACGGCGTTCGACACCGAGGTCGCCGAGATCGAGTCGATCGGCGCCGACCGCGTCGTCCTTCGGCACCCGACTACGCGGGCCTGGCCGCGCGGCACCCGGCTGTATCCGGTGCGGGCCGCCCGTCTCGCCGAATCGCCCAAGATCACCCGTCTGTCCGATCAGGCCGCGTCGGTCGCGGTGCGCTTCGAGGTGGTCGAACCCTGCGATTGGTCGGCGCTGGCCGATGCGCCGATCTACCGCGGCCATCCGGTCTTGGCCGATCGACCCGATGAGTCCGAATCCCTATCGGCCGGCTGGCAGCGGGCATTGCTGACCCTGGACAACGAGCTTGGCACCGCGTTCGTTTTGGACCCGGCGGATTGGGCGGCGGTCACCCAATCCCACCGCTGGCGGATGCACGGTCGCGCCGAGCGCGCGCGGGTCCGGTCCTGGCTGTACGCCCTGCGGGGCCGCCACCGCGCCGTGTGGCGGCCCACCCACGCCGACGACCTGACCTTGCTGGCCACTGTTGCCGGCACCGCCACGGCGGCGGACGTGGCCAACGTCGGCCTGGCCCGCTTCGCCGGCTTGCGCCCCGGTCGGCGGGACGTGCGGATCGAACTCCGCGATGGCCGCGCCTTCCACCGCCGGATCACCGCCGCGGCCAGCCTGGACGATGCGACCGACCGCATCACCCTTGACGCTGCTCTTGGCGTGGACGTGCGCCCGCGCGACGTGAAGCGGATCAGCTTCCTGGTGCTGTCGCGCGCCGATAGCGACGAGACCGAAATCGAACACCACACCGACAGCGACGGCGCCGCCGATTCCGCCCTCGTGCTGCGGGCGGTGCGTGATCGCGATCAAGACGATGGACCTGCCCCGACGTGAGCTTCGACCAACTTGAGCGTTCGGTTGCCGCGGGCAATCCCCGGCGGCTGTACGAGTTCGTGCGCGGCGCGCAGCGCTGGCGCTATACGGGCGGCGACCGCGACTTCGAACTCGACACGCAGGCGTATCGCGCCATAGCGATCAGCGACGACGGCATCCGCCAGTCCGGCCACGTCGCCAGCGATGTGCTGACGATCACCGCACCGGGCGATTTCGAGGTCGCGCGGTTGTACCGCGGCCTGCCGCCCTCGACCGAGGTCTCTGTATTCATCCGGGACATCCATGAGGGCGACGGAGAGGCGCGGGTGGCCTGGGTCGGCCGCGTGGCCGGGGTCAACCGGCCACGCCTGGAGGCGAGCGAAATCCGCTGCCAGTCGCTGGACGCCGCGCTCGGGCAGCCCGGCCTGCGCCTGGCGTGGACACGCGGTTGCCCGCACACGCTCTACGACCGCAACTGCCGGATCAATCCCGAGGCGCATCGGGTGCCGGCGTCCTTGACGGCGGTCGCCGGCAACGTCGTCACGGCCGGCGCCTTCGGCCTGCTGCCGGACGGGTGGTTGGCCGGCGGCTTCTTGGCCTGGGATCTGGGCGAGGCCGGCATCGAGCGGCGCGGCATTCGATTCCACGAAGGCGAGCGGCTGATCTTGCTCGGAGCCGGCGACGGCCTGCGCGTCGGCCAGGCCGTCGTCGCCTATCCCGGGTGCGGGCGAACCATCGCGATCTGCCACAGCAAGTTCGCCAACGCGCCGAACTACGGCGGCGTGCCGGGACTACCCGGCAAATCCCCCTTCGACGGCACGCCAATCTTCTAGCGGCGTCGCTGCTCCCTATCGAGTCCTACTTATGAACATCTGGGTCCAGCTCGCGATCTGGCTGGTCAGCTATTTCGTCTCGGCGGCCGCACGGCCGAAACCCCCGCAGCCCAAGCCGGCCGCTTTCGGCGACTTCCAATTCCCGCAAGCCACCGAGGGTACGCCGCAGGCAGTGATCTTCGGCGACGTCTGGATCTCCGACTGGATGGTTCTGGGCGTCGGCCAGTACCGCACGCAGGCGATCAAGCAGAAGGGCGGAAAGAAGTGATCGTGACCGTGGATCACTTGCGCCGAGCGCCCGGCTTCAGCGCGCAGCCTGGCTTCTGCGCTCAAGGCGGTCGCGAATGGTTCGCCTATTACGGCCTGGACTGGGGTGCGTTCGTGCGCGACGGCATCGACGCGGACACGCTGGAAGCGACCGGCGACGCCTTGGGCTTGCACCTCGTCGCCTTCGCGCGTGCCGAGGCCGCGCGTGGGTAGTCGCAAGAAGCAGACGGTCGGCCACCGCTACCTGTTCGGATTGCACATGGGCCTCGCACGAGGACCCCTGGACGAGATTGTCGAGATCCGGGGCGGCGACCGGGAGGCCTGGAAGGGCTCGGTTACCCAGAGCGACCGGATCGTCATCAACAAGCCCGACCTGTTTGGCGGCGACAAGGGCGAGGGCGGGATCAAGGGCAAGCTCGATGTGCTCATGGGCGATGCCGATCAAGCCGTGTTGCCGGCGCTGGCGGCCCTGCACGGCACGCCAACGCCCGCGTTCCGCGGCGGCGCGACGATGTACTTCGACGGCCAGATCACCGCGAACAACCCGTACCCGAAGCCGTGGAAGACCCGCGCGCGCCGCGCGTTGGCCGGCTGGGACGGTGCGCCGTGGTATCCCGAGAAAGCGGTGATCTGGCTGGCGAACGGCGCCATCCGGGCGATGAACCCTGCGCACATCCTGGTCGAGTGCCTGACCAACCGGGATTGGGGCCGTGGGCTGGACCGCGGCCTGCTGGACGACGCCAGCTATCGCCGCGCTGCCGACACCTTGCACGCAGAAGGCTTTGGTCTGTGCCTGCGCTGGGCACGACAGACGTCGATCAGCGACTTCATGCAGGTCGTGATCGACCACATCGGCGCCGCGCAGTACACCGACCGCAGCACCGGCCGGTCCACGCTGCGGCTGCTGCGCGACGACTACCGCGTCGAAGACCTGCCGCTGTTCGACTACGAGTCCGGGCTGCTGGCGATCGAGGAGGACGAGGGCGGCGCCCAGGATGCGGCGGTCAATCAGGTCATCGTGACCTGGTGCGACCCGATCAAAGACGAGGAGCGGCAGGTCCGGGTGCAGGACCTGGCCGGCATCCAGGCCACCGGCGGCGTCGCCTCCACCACGACCGAGTACCGTGGTTTGCCGACCGCCGAGCTCGCGGCGCGGGTCGGCACGCGCGATCTGTCGATCGCCTGTTCGGCCTTGAAGCGGTTCAAGATCAAGCTCGACCGCCGCGGCGGCGTGCTGGCGCCCGGCAGCGTGTTCTGCATCCGCGATCCGTTCCGCGAGATCGGCACCTTGGTGCTGCGTGCCGGCACCTTCGACGACGGACGGATCGCCGAAGGCGCCATCACCGTTCAGGCCGTGCAGGATGTGTTCGGCCTGCCGGCCACCAGCTACCTCCAGCCGCAGCCCCCGATCTGGCTGCCGCCGGACCGCACGCCGCAGCCGGCGCCGACGCGCCGGTTGTTTGAGGCCGGCTATCGCGACCTGGCGACCACCCTAGACCCGGGCGCACTGGCGGCGCTGCCGGCGGACGTGGGCGTCGTCCTGGCCGTAGGCGAGCAGCCGGGCGGCCTGGCGTTGAACTACATCCTGGCCACGCGGACCGGTGGCGGCGCCTTCGCTGAGGCCGGCACGGGGGATTGGTGCCCGACCGCAATGCTGGCCGGCGCCCTGACGGCGACGACGACCGCTGTCCAGCTTGCCGCTGGGCGCGCGCTGGATCAGGTGGCCGCAGGGACCGCGGCCTGGATCGAGGACGAGTTGGTCCGGGTGGTGGCGATCGACCCGCAGGCCCAGACCGCGACGCTGGCGCGTGGCTGCGCCGATACCGTGCCGGTGCCGCATGCAGAGGGCGCCCGGATCTGGTTCTACGACGACTTCGCCGCCGCCGACCCGACGGACTACAGCGTCGGCGAAACGGTTGAGGCCAAGCTGCTGACCCGCACGTCGAGCGCGGTTCTGGACCCGACACTCGCGCCCGTCGACAGCGTGCGCCTCGCGCAGCGCCAGGTGCGGCCGTACCCGCCGGGCGACTTACAGCTGGGCGGCGCACGCTACCCGACTGCGATTGAGGGCGACCTGGTGGTGAGCTGGGCGCATCGCGATCGGAAGTTGCAGGCGGACCAGATGGTCGATCACGGACAAGGATCGATCGGACCCGAGGCGGGCTCTGTCTACGTGCTGCGCTTGCTGGACGCCATCGCCGGCAGCGTCTTGGACACCCCGGCGCCGATGACCGGCACCAGCTACACCTCGCCGCTCAAGGGCGCACACCGAGTGCGCGCCGAGATCGGCTCGATGCGCGACGGGCTGGCGAGTTGGCAGAAGGCCACGCACATCTTCGATTTCAAGAACGGCCTGCTCCGAACGGAGACAGGCGATGAGCTGGTCTCCGAGGCCGGCGACTATCTGCTAGTGGAGTGACATGGCGAATCTCAAGCTATCCCAGCTGCCGGCGGCGGCACCGTTGGCCGGAGCCGAACTGGTGCCCATCGTCCAAGGCGGACAAACCAAGGCCACCACCTTGACGGCCATCGCGAACATGCGAAAGGGCACATGGCAAAACGCTACGCTGGAGGCGCCATGGGTTGCGTTCGGCGATCCATTCGCAGCACCCTCGTTCCGCAATGATGGAAGCCGCGTGTACCTGCGGGGGCTGATCAAGGGCGGTGCCGGCGGCTCGACGGCCTTCCGCCTGCCCGCCAACATGCGGCCACCGATGCGCTTGCTCTTCTCCTGCATCAGCGATCGGAGCGAACCGACCCGCATCGACGTCACCGCGGCTGGCGACGTGATTGTAGTGCAACCGCTGAGCGGAACCGTTCAGTGGCTATCGCTCGATGGCGTCGCATACTGCGTCGACTAGAAGCGGCGTGATCGCAGGCGTCGAAAAATCCAAGAAGCCCTTCATATCCATTTTAGATTTCGACCTCTGGAGCAATGCCGGCTGCCGACATCCCATGTCCGAAGACGCACAACGGCCAGCGACGACGAACTACTGGATAAAAATGGGGCTCCGTACTGGAAAATCTATGGCCGCCGAGCGGTATAGTATGGCCGTATTGTCCAACACTCGGCATCTACACGGAGGTTCTATGAAATTGCCAGCAATGTCTCTCGCCATTACGGCTCTACTCTCCTTAAGCGCCAGCGCGGAGTCTGCCGAGAAGGAGCCTGTCCAGTTCGTTAAAGACTACGCCGCTACGCGCGGCGTCAGTACTGCAGAAGCCAGTCGCCAGCTCAGTATTTCGGATGAGGCGATCGAGGTTAAGCAAAAGGCGGAACAGAAATATCCCGAAACATTTGGTGGTCTGTATATCCAGAGCCAACCGAACTATCGAGTCATAGTCAAGTTCAGCCGCGACGCCGAGGCAAGCCTGCGGACTCTAACCACTACGCCGGCTTTCGTAGCGGTTCAATCGTCGCACTCGATTCAAGAGCTTGAAGCAAAGGGACGCGAGATAAAGACGTTGCTCGATGCGGAAGGCATCGAGAGTTCAACAAATGTCGATCCCAGACAGACCGAACTGCGAGTTTGGGTCGATGAGGCAAAGGTAGAAGCTACCAGGGCGCTCCTACTAGCTAGAGGGGTCGATCTTTCTTCGACCTCAGTCGTTGCGCTAGGGCAGATCGAGCTAACCGCATCCGGTCGATGACCCAACAATGCGGGCGGCCTAGGCCGCCCGCAATCCTGCCGAATCAGGTCAGTCGGTACGCACCATGATGGTCAGCCCTGCTGCGGCGTATCCATCCGAGGGCATGAAGAATAGGTCGTTGCGGATCGTTGTTCCCACATCACCCCGCCCGTGAACAATTCCGTAGGCGGCATAGCCAACGCCTTCGTGCCAAGCATAGACAGGACCGCCACTGTCGCCGCCGTCGTTCATGACACTTCCATTCTGATGATGTACCTGAATGTAGTTTCCTCGCTCGCCGTTAAACATCTCAACTGAATCCAGGCGCGAGATATCGCCGCAAGTCGTGTAAGTCGTATCGCCGTACTTGCAGACATGCTGCCCGACGATCATCTGAGACTTGCTCCTAACGGCGCGGATATCGTACGTCCACGAGCCGTTTGAAATGCCTGGGGCGAGGTAGTAGACGGACGACGAGTACCGAAGCCACTGCAGATCTAGCGATCCCTTGACTCGTTGGCCTGCGAGAGGAATTTGCTGGCCGCTACTATTCCAGATTCGCATTTGGTCGTCGCAGTGTCCAGCTGTCGTAATGACGGCCGTTCCGTCAGCAAGCTTGGCGTGGAAGCCCGAAGTGCAGATCTTCCCTGTCGATCCCCACAATCGATCAGCTCCATAATAGGCGGCATATGGCGCAAACGTTGGAGCTACGAATCCTTGCGCGACTCTCCATTCGTAGATCGAGCTGTTCTTCGCTGCGTATGCAGCACCGATCCTAGTCGCATCCTCTGGCGCAACTTCAACCAATACCTTAGAGCGCTGAATCTCGATGCCAGCCAGGTGCCGGATGCCACGGCTCCCGAGATCCTGAGTTACCGCAGCAAGTGCTGCCTTCAGCTCAGTTTCCGAGTGGTCACCGAATTGAACGGAAATCGCAGGGCTCTGCAATAGGGGGCGTATCGCTGCGCTTGGCGGACTAGTGAACTTGGCCACGACTCTGAATTTCGGCTTGTGCTCGACGTACATTCCGGAAAACGTATCGGGCGTGTTGTCGCGGAGTGCAGTCTGGATCTCAATCGCGCGGTCCGTGGCAGAAATGCGATGTCGAGCTTCGCCTATGTCAATTCCGTAGTATCGCGCGTACTCGGCAACGTATCCGAGATGGTCCCGTGGCCCCTTCGCTGTTGCGCTTCCCCAAGCAAAGATGCCGGTTGCAATTGTAACCAAGGCAAGTTTCTTCATAGCCAATTACCGCTCCGTGCAGTTGATCGTGGTCGGGATCGTCTGTTCAATGTCACTCAAGCCAAGCGCACAAGCTGAGACCGAATGGAACCAGCCATGCTTTGGTCGGAGCACTATCGCGGACAGTTCGAGCCAAAGGCTGCATGCTGGCTGCCTTGGACATATGAACTCGTGGCGTCCCCAACGCCTCCCGCCGGCCCCAATTGGCCGGCGGGTGCCGCGCTCCACCGACAGCCTCCGCAGGCCGACCAAGGTCCTGCGGAGAATTCTTGCAGCGTGCGCCGGACACCTTCTTGGTTTGGCGCCAGCGATGCGCACGCTTTCTCCTGGCTCGAGGCCGGGCGCAGGCAGCTCAGCCTGGATGCTCGTCCTCGCAATGCTCCGTTGGCGCTCCATCGCTGCCGCGGCCGGCCATCCGATCTACGTTCCCGACGGAGCGAATGAGAAGGTCATCCAGCTCGAGCGGCGTCATGTATCGGATCAAGCACTCTGGCTTGCTGCCGTAGCCGGGCGCCCAGACCTCCGTAGCGCAGCCCGTATCGACGTGGCGTAGCCTGGCTCTCGAGCTTGCTGCTGCTATGCAGCTTTCGCGGTTCGCGAACGGGACGTGTTCGTCGACGCCATCGACGCAGACGCGCCAGTCGAGCGCGCCACGGCGGACCGCCTCGTAGGTCACCACTGTCCGGCCTACCATCCCTCGTACTCCTTCAGGATTCCGATACGGCGGACGAATCCATCCCCCACCCACTGCGGGTGATAGCTCCTCGCCGCCATCTGGCTTGGATGCATGAACAGCCCTCGGTGAATCCGCTCCTGCTCAGATGCGAAGGCTGGGAATGCGGCCCAGAACGTCAGGTCGACAACCTCATGACTGGGCAAGGTCAGCCACGCGTGCAGACTGATGCGCGCCCCTGGGGCAATGCCGGTGAGCAGCATCTGCTCCAACCCCACAATCGGGGTGTGATACAGGCGCTGGCCGCACTGGTACACGTATCCGAGGGTGTAGGTCAGCGGCACGCGAAGCTCCCGCTCCAGCAAACCTCGCATCAACAGCACCAGGCCGAACCGCTGCCGAACCACCAAGTCCTCGCTGAGGTGGCCGAGCGTCCGACTGATATGTCGATGTACCTGCTGAGCGGTGGCGGGGGCGTAGCGGACCGACTCCGCTGTAAATGGCGGCGGCTGGAGGCCGGCGAGAGCGGTGCGGGCATGGGCGGCCATAAGCTTGGCTTCGTAGCCAAGCCTGGCGTCCACGCCTGCGGCGCCGGGAAGAAGAATCCGGCGAATCCAATGTGGTAGCTTCCAATGCATCACCGGCTTCAAAATCGCGGACACAAAGCCCCCCATGGCCGCCCCCAGCAGGGAGCGGCGCGGCTTAGGTCGAGTTGAAAAGTGGATCAGACCGTGCGGGCGGCTTGCGTCCGGGCCTGATCCTGGTTGTGTTGTTCCTGGGCCACAGCCTGCTGCTGATTGACCGTCGCCAACTGCTGGAACGAGGCCTCGACCGGGATCTGAGCGGCGACCTGCGTGTTGACCTGCGCTCGCTTGTGGGCCGGGTCGTGAACATCGCCCTGCACGGCAAACACGTCGAGGCCAGCCGCTGTCTGGCGGCCTGTAACGACTTGATCCACTTGGCTTAGACCGTTCTGCCGAGCGTTGACCAACAGCGCCGCCGACGTCCGATCGGAGCTCTCCCCGACTTGCAGGCCTTTGCTGGCGAATGCATGCTCCACGCCCGTGTGAATCGCCTCGTGCATGGCGCGGTTGGGGTGGCCGGGATCGCGCGGGTCAAGCGAGTGCCGACCATGGGCAGGCAGCGCGCCGTGCGCGTCTCTAAACGGGCTCTCGGGAGCGCTTTCGGGCAGATGGCGCCGGATCTCCTCCGCAATCGCCTGGCTGCCGCGATAGACCGCGGCACCGATGGTTGCGCCCGCGCGAATGTCCTCGATGTCCCCTCTGTACTTCTCGAACACCGGCCGGTGTCGGTCGGCTAGTTCGCGCGCCTGCGGCTGCGACAATATCGACCGGTCCGGTTGACCCTTGCCATCGACGTCGAGGAAATGGTGCATGCGATGTGAGTCGCCGCCGGTGACTGCCGCCTTGATCGGATTCCGGATGTCGAGCTGGCTTCCGCTGTCCTCGTAACCGGCCGCTTTCAGTACGTTCAGCTCAACCGGCTCGGCATACATGGTCACTTTGCCGAAGTGCTTGCTGGCGGCGCTGACGACGTCCCCAGCCATGACGTGATTGATGACCTGCGTTCCACCTTCCGGGACGTTTTGATTAAGACTGACGGCGCCATAGGGATTGAAAGCCTCACCATTCAAGCCACGTTTGGCAGCAGTGAGCTGAGTCAAGCACCCGCCAAGCGAGTGTCCAGTGACCGTAACCTGTGGCGCCTGTCCATACTTATGCGCCATTCCGCGCGCCATCTCGGATGCTTCGTCGGTAAGGGCGAGAGCGTCCTCCAATTGTTTGTTTGCCCTGTTTGCCACCATCCCGCCATCGGCAATAACACCATCCTCAAACGGCTGTCGATCAAATTCGCTGCCGCGATGGGCCACGACAATTTCACCGGTGTCCTGTCGCTGGAAAATTGTCCCCTGGTAGCCAGAAGGTTTGTCGACATTTTTCAGTACATTGAAGCGAACGCCATCAGCTACGATGAACGGTCGTTCGCCATCGGCAGTGATTTCCGGGGGGGCGTACGAGTGCTGAGCAAGCTGCGCGTACTGCCGAGTTGAAATTGTCATGGCGTCAGTTCCGTTGACGAAACAGTGATGGTGAACCAGCCGGCAGCGGGAACTGCTGGATTGAGCAGCGCTACGTCTTCAATTCCATGGTCGGGGGGGCTCTTGCTACCCAACGAGGGATAAGAAGACTTCAAGTAGTAGAGGGTTAGCGTTCTGGCTTCGGCAGCATCCCCGCTCGGCAACGCAGCGACGTAGCTTGTATCTTCGGACCGTCCGCTTGCTGAAAGTCGAATGTGAGCAGATGTAAGCTTCCAATGACAAATGCCTTGCCCATACAGGTCGCTGTCCGCAATCGCGTCTTCTGCGACTGTCGCAACGTAACTGTCGCCAGCACTCTTCACTAGCTCAAGGGGCAGCGTGAATGCTGATTTGGCCATCTGCACACCCTGGAAATTGTCAGCAGGTGGCAGGCACGTCTTGTCGGCTATGTCGTAGGTAGCGAAGGCTTTCGCTAGGCTAAACGCGCCTGGTGCGTCCTGTATCGAAAAGGTAATCGTGTGCTTCTTCTCTGGGTTCGCGTTGAGTTTGATGTCGGCCATGGCTATGTCCTTCGGAGCTGCGCAGCTAGTAGTGAGCAAAATAAGTGCTGCGGCCACATATAGGCGCCCACATACAAGAATATGAACATTCATTTTGAATCTCTAAATGAAATGCCGCAGGCAAGCGCGAATGAATATGTCCCGCCTCAGTTGACCTGGACAGGAAGGCTGCAACCGCTGTAGTAGAGCCAACACCTGCCAGATTGAGCCGCCTCGCATTCGCGCATAGCTAGTTCTTTCGCCTTTTCCTCCGTCGGAGCCCCTTGTGAGAACGAAACGGACTCAGAAGAAGCAACAGCGGCGCATTGATTGTGAAAGGTGAAGTTCGCGCTGCAAGATACCCCTCCGCGCTTCGCACACTCTTCCACTGCTGCTTTTCGAGCGGCGCGCTCACTCTTCATGCCCGAAACGATTCCAAATTCGCCGGTGCTATCGGAAGCCACCGCTCCCCACTGTGATCGCCACTGCGGCCCAGCAGGCCGCGTCGTAGGAATTGGGCCGCAGGTTGCCATGGACGCCGCAGAGCCCGCGGCCGAAGCGCCGGAGTAGGGAATTTGTCCAGGAGGACATCCACCCTCGGCGTGAACCAGGCTCGGAAGCAGAAGCAGCAGCTGAAAGAGCAAGTACCTGAGCATATTCAGTCCTTTCGTACTTCGTCGGCAGATTTCACGCGGTTCTCTTGACTACCGATAGGTTGGCCACTGACGCGGTTAGCATGATTGTATGTCGAGTCCGGCCCGTGCTTTGCCCCCGCTTGCGGCACTGTTGGTGTATTCGGATTAACGGGAGCAGCCTGGGAGGAGCCCGGAGGTTGTCCTTGCGCCCCGGGTTGGCCCTGACTGCTGAACGCCGAGAAGTGCATGAAGTTTCCGACTTGTCCTTGGAAGAAGTGTGCCGCAATCGGCGGTACTGAAATGATGAGCATCGTCAGTATCAGCCCCATACCGCCTTGCTCCATGGCTTGGCCGGAAATTCCCTCGGCGCTCGCCCCCGATATGTTGGTCAACTTGATGAGCCAGGTTGCCGCTGAGACCCGGATCATCAGGTCGAGGATCAGGCCCGAAATGAAGCTCAGCATCGCCATCGTGAAGAGCGCGCCTAGCCCGTACTGGAGCCAGCGGTGGAACATGGCCTTGGTCGCATCGAAGGCAAAAGCGAAAATGAACAGAGGGCCGAACCCCACCCACATCGCGACAACAATCTTCATTAGAAGGAGCATGACGCCCGCCGCAATGGCTGGGCCAGCGGCACCAAGGCCAGCGAAGAACTTCGCTGTGCGCTTTTCCTCGAGCAGCTCCGGGTTGCCATCGAGTACCTGAACGCTATCGATGGCCGTCATGGCGATCTGCAAGTAGGCCAAGTTCTTGTCGACGGCATCGGCTGTGGTTTGACCCTTGTTACCGGTGACCAGCTCGTGGACAGCCTCGTCCATATCGTGTGTCAGAAGCGTGTACAGCTTGACGCCACCGACGCCCATTGACGTCGCGATACCCAAGCACAGTGCAATCTTCAAACCATCGACAACCAGCTTCATGAGCGGGTCGCGGAGCTGTCCCGTCAGGATTCGGTAGCCCTGGGAGAGCACCCATAGAGTCACGACAGAGACGGCGATCCCGGCAACGAACTTCATCATGCGGCCCATCATCGCCAGGCCAAAATCGCCGATCCGCGAGGTCAGGTACGTGTTGATGAGGCGGAAGCCCATGTAGTCGCCGATGCCGGCGCCGCCCGAAGGAGAGAGCCAATCCACAAGGCTGGAGGCGTTGCTTAACAGATCCATTGCTGTTTCACCGAGTAGATTGGGAGGTCAGTTGCCGACCACAGAGTTCAGTGCGCTGCTAGGGAAAAGTCCGTCGCCGCCTCCCTTCTTGCCTTGCAGCGCGCGCTTCGCCAGCCGCGCGTGGTCCGCCTTCATCGCGGCGATGTAGTCGTCGTACGCCTTCATGCGAGCCTGCCAGTAGTCCAGGTCGAGCTGGTTGCGGGCCACGAAGCGATAGGCCTCATTGTCGTTCGCGGCGAGCGCGCCTTGGCTGTCGCTGACGTTGTCGCGCTGCTGCTCGATCTGCCCGAACTCTCTGCTGCGCTGAAGCAGCGTCTTCAACATGGTGACCGAATCGTTGTACTTCCGATTCTCGGCATAGACCATGCGTTGGCAGACGGCCATCTGCTCGCCGACGATGTTGCCGTCAAGCTTCGGCATGGCCTGCTTGAATGCTCCGACAAGCTGATCCTTGATGCCGCGGCCAGGCCCCGGGCAAGTATCGTCCATGCCGTAGTCGAGCGGGCGCAGCGCGAAGCTGTCTTCCATCTGAGTTTGACCGAAGTTGAGTCGCCGCAGCTTGATTAGCTGCTGCTGGTAGTGGTCGGCCGTAGACTTCCAACGCTGCGCGTTCTTCCCGAATTCAGCGGCGTCCTTGCTGATCTGTTGCATCTTCGCTATCAGCCCGAACGGGTCCTTGACGATGTACTGGGCGTTGACCGGCCCGCCCAGGAGGGCGATGGCGAGGGCGACGCTGATGGCAGCCCCCCTGACTGAGCGACGTTCTACTCTGCTGCGATGGTTCATACCTACTCCACTTCCTGTTGTGATCGGCCTTCTTGTGGGGGTGTCCGCTTGTAGCTGGATCAACCCATCGCTGCCTGCGGGGCGGACACTCGCAGGAGCCGCTTTCTGTGAGCGGGATGCGCATCCCGAAACCGGACAGCTTCGCTGAGCGATACCTCCGCCCCGCCGTAGCGCGCATCGAGAAAGTAGTAGAGCGACGATCGATGACCCCGGCGGACAAGGACGGTCCAGCCCTCGGCATTGACGATCTCTATGCGATCGATCCCGATCAGCTCAGCACCACGTTCGGCCATCAGGATTGCAGCGAACTTTGCTTCGAGATCGACGTCTAGGGCTGTCAACTTCAGCAGGTGGGCATTTCTGCCCGGCCGAGACCTTGGGCCTTCTTGCAGAGCACGCGGCGCTAGGCCTACCCCAGAAATCTCAACCAACTGATGCCGTCGCTCGCTGATTGCCAGCGAAAGAGCGGATGCGGCCCCATAACTATCGACGCTGAAGTACTTCGTCAACACTTGCTTCGAAGGCAGCCTGGTTCGCGCTTGATACCCGACGACGCGCCCGTCTCTCCGTATCGCAGAAACTCCTAGGGTCGCGCTTCCTCGAGATGAGCGTTGAATTCCGATTTCAGTCATGGCAATACGACCCTCCTTGTCGCGGCGATAGGGTTACCTCTCGGTGACAGTGTTTGCAAGGCATTTCTAACGGAACCGTGAAAAAAAAACGTGCGATTGAACGTTGTTCAATCGAGGCGTTGGATCTGTTCAACGCTGTTCAATCGCCACGGCATCAGCTTTCTGAATCATGAATGTGCTACGAGGAACAAAGGTCGTGATGATTGAACGGAAATGGCTTGATTGCTCTAAGCGTAATTTGGCTAAGTCGCGTCCCCCAAGGATCAATCCAAGCCAGGAGGGCGCATGATCCGCGTGCTCATTGTTGATGACCACCCGCTTGCCGTTGCTGGCCTTCGGATGCTTCTCGGCGCAGCGGCTGGTATCGAGATTGCCGGAGCAACTGATTCCGCGGCAGGCGCTCTATCGACCTACGCATCCCTGCGGCCCGATGTAGTCATTTGCGACTACTACCTGCCCGTCAGGAACGGGTTGTACTTAGTCGAGCAGCTGCTTCGATCTGATCCGGCCTGCAAGATCTTGGTGGTTTCCTCCGTGGAAACAGCAGAGATACCGGCGCAGTTGCTGCGGGCAGGTGCCCTGGGCTACGTAGTAAAGGCGGCGGATGCTTCCGTGCTGATCCGGGCAGTCCGAAAAGTAGCCAAAGGCGAGCGCTATGTGGACGAATCGCTAGCTGGAGCGGCCCTCTTTGAGCCCAGCGAGCTAGACAAGATTTCGGGGCGGCTACTTCAAGTGCTGACGCTTCTCGCTGAGGGGCGGACGAATGCGGAGATCGCTATGGAACTGGAGATCGGGGAGGTCACTGTTCGCCGGCACAAGTCGAGGTTGCTGGCGAAGCTGGGAATTGACAGAGAAACGGCCCTGATTGCGATGGCGCGTGCTGCGGGCTTTGGAAGAAATCCCTGTTGAATGCAGGCGCCGTCCTGCACGCGAATCGCACTGCCGGACAGTCGCATCAAACTGGCGTTCATGCCAGAGACATCTCCAAGACGGTGCCAAAACTGGTGGCATCTGGCCATGCGGTGTTTAGCCAACATGTTTTTGCGCCGAGAGTTTATGTGCCGGCGCATTTTGTCCAGCGGCGCGCAATTTCGTGCCGATCTACCTTTATGCGATGGCGACCAATCCCCCTTTCTCTCCTGTGGGCAAGAGGCCGCGGCCAACGCCGGCCAAAGGCGGCGGTCGCCGCGTGCAGTTGCCGCTTCTCGCGATCGTCGGGGGGCGAGTCAAGACGATCCGGCAGGAACGAGGGTTGAGCCAGGATGACCTGGCGGTCGGGATACCGATGGATCGCTCTCACCTGTCGATGATCGAGGCAGGCAAAGCCGCGATAACCGTAATGACGTTGTACAAGCTGGCCTTCGCGCTCGACTGCGAGGTGACCGAGCTACTTCCCAAGCTAGCTGACGCGCGGGCTCTACTAAGGGCGCATGGGCGGGGCAAGTAGCGCAGCGAATCTGATTTCCTACGTCGAGGACATGAAGCCGTATGCCGGCTGGTTGGAGTAGGCTCGCGACAGACCAAAAGGAGAAGCAGGGATGCAGTACGGCTATGTCGGATGGTTGCTAGCGGGCGTGGGCTTGGTGGGACCGCTACTCGGCTGGGTCGCCGAAACCCTATTCGCGCGGTGGTGCTATCACACCGGAGTAGATCGGCGGGCGTGGTGGGGTTGGGGCGTAGTTGGCTGGGCGACGCAGACCGCGTACTGGTTCCTGGTCTTCGGCCTGTGGGTGACGATGAGTTCGGGGCTGAATCCCTTCGGGCTAGCGCTGCTCGGAGCCGGCGGCGCGGCGGCGCTCTTCGTAGTCCTGCGCTTTAGGCTCTACTGGCGCAGGCGCGGAGGTTGATCCGGCGCGCGAGCACCTGTTTGAACCTTGGTTGCCCTGGAACGGCCAAGTGGCGGCAAAACCGCTCTATTTGGTCCAACGCTAAGTCTTTGAAATAAAAGGACGCGCGCGCCGGGGCGTTGGACTAAAAAACCAACGCCCTGAGAGAAGAGAGAGAAAAGTGGGGTTGACCTGCCCCATTTCGGTCGAAACCGCGCCGACCTTGGTCCAACGCAAAAACGCGAAAACCGCCGAAAACAAGGCATTTTCGGCGGTCGCTGCTCTCGAAATTGAGAGGTTCGAACTGGGGTATTTGGCGCGCCTGGAGGGATTCGAACCCCCGACCAACGGCTTCGGAAGCCGCTACTCTATCCGGCTGAGCTACAGGCGCGTATGAGCTGCATCGCACGAACGCGTCGTGCGGCCCGGCATTCTAAACGCAAATCGGGCCGAGGGCACGTGTTGCGTGACGGCGGCGGTCGTTGCCCCGCGGACGGGCGATTCGGCCGTGACTTTCGGCCGCCTGGCGGGGTCGCCGATGAGGCGGCCGCCCCCTGCGTCTGAAGCCCCTCCCGATGAAAGGGACGATCCCCAGCGCTGGCGCAGCGATCCGCGGCGCGGCGGTGCCGCAAATGCTTCGCCGCAGCGGCGGCAGACCGTCGGCCGTCGGGTCCCGCAAGACGAGGCGGGACACGCCGCGACCGGGTCGCGGCCGCGGACGGCGGACCGGCACCGGGCCGGCAGCGGCCGGGGCGGTGCTGCGCTCGCCCACAGTCCAGGCCCGACAGGCGCTCAACAGGCACCCATGCGGCGCTTCGCTGGCGACCGGCCGCGCCGAGGCCGGTCGCGCGGCCTGTCCAGTATCGGCCGAGCTGGTGCTGCCTCGCCGTGCAAGCGTCGATATTTCCGGGAGCGCCTGAATCGACCGTGGTCGACGCTAACCATTGGCTTGGACAAACGTCCACACCGAATCAGGGTTTTCCTATAGACCCGGATACGCGGCGGACGGACATTACTCGCCAGTCTTCCCGCCACCTCGCTGACGTGATGCCCAAGGCGAACATGCCCCGCGTCGTGCCACCTCCAGACATGGTCTCGGACAGCACGCGCAACGCGCATATGCTCGCTCTCGACCCGGGCGCTGGAGCAGCTCCTGGGCCTGCGGCTCCTGATGCCGATCTACGATGAGCATGCCGTCCTCTATTCGAGCCCACGATGAAAACGCCCCTTCCCCTCACGCTTGCCGGATGCTTCCTGTTTGCGCTGACCGCTTGCTCGAATGCGGTCCTGGACCCGAAGTACGAGCGCAATACGAATCCACGGCAGAAGCGCGTCGTCACCGCGACGATCGATGGAGCGCCGGGATCGTTCGCGGAGGCGACGGCCAGCGTTCAGTACATCATCGGGCCGGAGCGGACTTGCATGCCTTCGGCAGAGCCTTTTTCCGGCACGTTTCCTACGCCGGAGCGTTTCTCGATATCGATCCCCATGCGAAAGCTATCGGACACGACATACGAGTTCGACATATATCTGGATGGGATGTTGGCTAAGGACTATTTCGGAAAGGGCGTATGCACCTGGGTTGTCGAATTGGCCAGTATTTATCTACAGCCGACGCGGGACGAGAACGGACGGGAATTCTTGATTTCCCTGCAGCCCCCCGAACTGGCCAGCCGGAAAAGAACCGTTTTCTATGCCAGACGCGATGCGTACTCAGCGCCTCTGATTCATGCGACCCACAACGTCGAGTACACCACGAGCAAGGAAAACTTCATAACCCGGTACGGCACGGATTTGTCGAAAGCCTTCACCATCACCGTAGACGCCAAGGAATGAGGCAATGCCCATTAGCAGTTTGCACTATGCCGAGCTCTCTCATGTCGCTTATGCCCCTCCCCTAGTCAAAGAGAATGGAAAGCGCGACATCGTCAATATCGCCGGCATCAACTACAGCGTGATTGAAGTTTCTGACGAAAAACTATCCGGCTATCAAGGCGTAATGTTCCAACGGGAGGACACCGGCGAAATCGTGGTAGCCCATCGCGGCACCGAGTTTTTCGGCGAACCGTTGGACGATGTGATTCGCGCCGACGGAGGCATGGTGGCGCGACGCGCCAATCAGCAAGCAGCCGACGCCATCGAGTTCACCCGCAAGGCCGTAGAGCGCGCCCGCGCTGAAGGCGTCCCCATCACCGTCACCGGGCACTCGCTCGGCGGCTGCCTGACCCAGATCACGGCAGCCAAGCTCGGCCTGTATGGCGAGACATTCAACGCATTCGGCGCTGCCGATCTCAACATGCGCATCCCCGAGGGTGGGCATCAAGTGGTCAACCACGTCATGGCCGCCGACTTCGTCAGCTCGGCCGGCCATCATTTCGGCGAGGTCCGCGTGTATGCCAGCCGCCACGACGTGAAGTCGCTGTCCCTGGCCGGCCACGCGAACAACGACCGCAACTACACCGACCCGCGCAACTTTCTCGTCGCCACGGGAGCGGGCGCGCTGTCGCACAGCCTGCACCATTTTCGCGATGTCGACGGCAACGAGGATCGCGACCTGTCCGTGCTCCGCGACCCGGAAACCCGCGTCAACGCCCATCGCTTCGAAGCGATGATCGACAAGTTCCGCAGCGACGTGTGGGCCCTGCGCGAAGGCCTGTCGATCGGCGGCGCGGCGCTGAGGGGGCCGAAAGGCGTAGCCGAAGAAATCATGCGCCACGTCCCCGAGAAGCCGGCCGAAAGTCCGTTCAAAGACGCGCACGGCGCGCTGCCCACCGGCGCGGCGCGTCCGTTCGATCCGCGCCATTGCGACCATCCCGGTCATTCGATGCACGACGCGATCCATGCTGGCGTGGAGCGGATCTATGCGCAGCAAGGTCGTTCCGCCGGTGAAGCCGCCGAGCGCACCAGCGCCGCGCTGCTCGCCAACGCGCGCGAAAGCGGACTGACCCGGGTCGATCACGTCGTCGCCGGCCGCAACCAGAGTACGGGCACGGACGTGTTCGCCGTGCAGGGCGAGTTGCACGACCCGGCGCACAAGCGGGCACAAACCCATACCGAGCTCGCGGAGCAGATTCCGCTGGAGACTTCCTTCCAACGCTTGGCGGCCTTCCACCCGCAACAGGCCGCGGCCGAAGAGCAGCAGAGCCAGGAACAGACCCGCCTGCCTGCTGCGCGCATGGCCTGAGCCCCCCGTCCCCGCGCCGCTTGACCCCCGACCGCATCGCGCCGCGCCATGCGCAACGCTGGGCGCAACGGCAACGCGGCGAGATCCGTTCGACGGCCGCCCGGCCCGCGGGGACGATGCCGGACGCTGAGTGACGACACGCCGCCCCCGTACATCGCACGGCGCGGGCTCACGGCGCGCGCCGCGAATGCGCGCGTCAGCGCTTCGGAACGGAACCGCCCTTCTTGCGCACGGTCCAGCCGATCAGCGCCGCGACCGTCACGCCGAGCGGAATCGACACGACGAGATTGAGCAGCGGAACGAACAACAGGCCCAGCGCCGCGGTCGAGCTCTGCGGATCGACGAACACCTGGTAGTAATTGACCGCATCCAACCCCAGGCAGACGAGCGCGGCGAACAGCCCATGCAGCGCACGGCGGCCGAGGCAGGCGACGACCAGGCAAATCAGATATGGCGGGCCACCCCAGGCCAGGAAGGCGACGCTCCAGACATCCTTGCCTGAGGACTCGAACAGGGCGATGTACGCGTGTAGCGCCAGCCCCGACGACGCGACGGCGGCAGTCAATCGCGGAAGCAGCGAACCTGCCATAGGCAACCCGTCCAGGCCGGGCGTCCCAGCCCGATGCGACGTCACTGTATCGGCGTCGCCGGCGGCGGGCCAATCGCGCGGAAGAGGAGGAGCCGAACGGGGCGGGGCGAACCTGGCGATGCGCCATTGCGGGTTACGCCATCTAGGCCGGCCCTGACGGGCTCGGCCGCATCACAAAGCTCCGAAAAAAAAGCACACTTGACCTAACTGCGGCCGGGCTGTCGCGGCAGGTCAGTTCCTGACCTTCGAACTGCGCACCGTGGCGACATCGCGGATCACGCAACCCAGTCCATCAACTCGGTATAAACCAGCACCAAGCCCAGCGCGCGCAGTTCCGGCGCCAGGCGATACGGCCAGGACGGGGTGTCGGTGTCGAAACACACCGTCACCACCTTCGCCGCCTGGTGGACGACTTTCAGGTTGCGCACGTCGCCGCAACGCTCGCCCAAACGCTGCACGCGATCGGCGAGATCGGCCAACGAGCGGAAGCCGCCGGCGCGCGTCGTCAGCATGACCAGATGCTTAGCCGAGGGGGCCTGGGGCGCGGCCGGGATCTCCGCCGCGAGGATGGCCTCGTCCCGGACCCACGGGGTGTACGAATGGAGTGTGTTACGAAGCATGTGACGCCCCTCGGTACGTTGATGCACAGTGATGATCATCACAAAAATCATGCCAACTTTGGCTGCAGCCGGGGCGCCCGATCGACAGCGCGCCGAGCGGACCTCGTGCGCACCGATGCGTCGCTTGCAGCGCCGGGCGTAGCCCGCCCGGATCGTTTTGTCCGCGCTCCCGGCCGCAACGCCGCCGCCGCGATGGCGTCCAGACCGGCGAGCGCGCGGCGCGTCCGGGCGAAGACCGTCGGCAGCTCCAGCGTGACTCCATAGAACCCGAGATGGCCGACGATCGCTTCGCTGGCGAAGCCGCGTGCGCTCATCGCCAGGGTCGTGCCCGCGCCCTGCGGCCGCGAGCCAAACGCGAAGCTGGCGTGATGCGCCGGTTCGCCGGCCGAGCACGACGGCGAACACAGGCGGCTCTGGACCACAGTCGCGCCGGCCGCTCAAAGTCCGGCAGCCTGCTCGGGTTGCGGAACGCGGCATGGTGCAAACCGGCGACCGCGCTGCCGGCCGTCCCATCGGTCGTCGCCGTCAACGCCGTCTCCGCCTCGCCTATCCTCCATTGCGCCATCAGTGCAGGAGCGGTCAGGCAGGCCCAGACCGCTTCCGGCGGCGCGTCGGTGGCGATGGCGATGGCGTAATCGAAGCGGTTCGGCGGCGCAGACTGGGCGAAACCGGCGGCGATCAATCCCGGCGAGCGCACGCACCGGCGCTGCAGGAGTTTCTGGCATTCGCGCCGCAGCGCGCCAAACGCTGAGCCGATCCCGTCCCCTGCGGCGCCATCGCCCAGGCGCGGCGGCGGCTAGGCTCATTAGACTCAGGCGCAGGCCGACAGCTCGGCGCGCACCGACTCGCCCTGCGCGCTGAGCCAGCGTGCGACCCAATTGGCCGCGGCGGCCTCGGTGCGGAACGGGCGGCTGACGTGGTCGCGCACGCCGAGGTGGCGGCGGATCGTCGCCACGGCGCAATGGCCTTCGCGCGGCGGCGTGACGGTGGCCAGCCAGGCTTCGGCGTCCTCGTCGGGCACCGCAACCAGGTGCGAAGGGAAGATCGAGCCGGCGAACGGGGCTTCCCAATGGAAGCCGGCGGGCAGGTCGTGCGGTGTCTGGGTCGTGTCCATGGGGCGGACCCTAGCCGGCGCGGGTCTCGCCGGCTAAGACCAGGCCGTCGGGCGGCGACCGCGATCCGGACCTGGCTCGCAAACCGCATATCCCGCGACCGCGGATGGCGGCAGCCGTCGCAGACGCGCCGGCCCGGCCCCGCGAGGATGCCCTGGCGGACATTCCAGGGGGACCACCGCATGGCCAGACTACCGCTCAGGGACGCCTCGGCGATGAGCGACGCCGAAGCGGCGCAGTACGCGCGCCTTCCCGTCAACCTCACGCGCGCGCTGCTCGCCACCGGCAGCTGCGCCGAGCCCTTTCTCGATCTCGGCTTCGCTCTGCGCCGCACCAGTCTGTCGGTGCGGCACTACGAGATGGCGATCCTGCGCGTGGCCCGGCTCAGCGGTTGCGCCTATCAACGCATGCAGCATCTGCAGCCCGCCTTGAATGCGGGCTGGAGCGAGGCCGACATCGAGGCGATCGAGAACGGCCAGTGGCAACGCCTGGCTGCGCCGGACGCGATCGTGCTGCGGCTGGTCGACGAATGCGTGGCGCATCCGCGCATCGCGGACCCGAGCTTCAAGCGCGCGCTGGCCCTGCTCGGCGAGCGCGGCGTCGCCGAGCTGATCCTGCTGACCGGGTTCTACATGATGACCGCGCGCTTCCTGGAAGGCCTGGACGTGGACCTGGATGCGCAACCGTCGCCGCGGTTGCTGTCGTACGAGAACTGACGCAATTGACGCCGAAAGAAATCGTCGCCGCACGGTCGGCGTGGCGATGCATGTCAAAACGCGGCGCGAACACAACGTAACAGCGCGATAGCACACACGCCAGCAAACACATCGAGCAAACATTACCGGCCATCGATCCGGTTGTGAGCGTCGGCCGTCAGCGCACACCATGAACCTCGTTTCCAACCGAGTGTGTATTGATGACGGATCACCGACGTACCGATTTCGCCCGCGCGTGGACTGCGCCGATAGTGCTGGGATGCTCGATCGCGCTGCCCGCCGGCGCGATGCAAGCCGCGGATGCGCCCAACTGGACTGCGGAATCGGTCGCCACCGAGATCGAACTGGACAGCGACGGCAGCGACACCACGACCACCACCAGCGTATTCCGGATCAATTCGCTGCGCGGCGCGGAAGAGCTCGGCATCGAGAACTTCGCCTACAGCAAGTCCAGCGGCGAGGTCGAGATCCTCGAGGCTTATGTCGTCACGCCGGAAGGCAAGCGCATCGATGTGGCCAAGGCGCAGATCTACGAGGCCAGCGGCGACGCGGGTACGCAGACCGGCGTGGATTCCGACGCGGCGGTGCGCACGGTGGTGTTTCCGCAATTGGCGGCCGGTTCCTCCCGCCATACCAAGGTGCGCTATCGCAACCGTCCCGACCGGACCGGTCGGTTCGACCGCTTCTACGCCGCCAGCCCTTACATCGCGATCGCGGACAACCGCGTCAGCATCAGCGTCCCGCGGGCCATGCGGATCGGCTTCGACCACCAGGGCTGGGAGCCCGAGGCTACGGCCTCGTCCGCCGATCGGACGGTACGCGCCTGGCGCTGGTCCAATCCGACGCCGATGGGCTACGAGCCGAACACGGTGGAGGACTATTCGGTCAACCCGCGCCTTTACATCAGCAGCTACCGTTCGCGCGAGGAAATCGGCGACCGCTACTACGAAGGCGTGCGCGGCAAGGCGGCGATCACGCCCGCGATCCGCGCGCGCGTCGCCACGATCACCCGCGGACTGAACGATCCGATGGCGCGGGCCAAGGCCATCACCCGCTGGGTCGCTTCGCAGGTGCGATACACCAGCCTTAAAGTCGACCTGTCCAGCGCCCAGGTGCCGCGCGCCGCGGACGAGGTGTTGCGCACCATGTACGGCGACTGCAAGGACAAGGCGACTTTGCTGCAGGCGATGCTCGAAGTCGCCGGGGTGGATTCGGTGCAGGCGTTGGTGCGGCTGGACGGGGTGTTTCCGAACTCGGCCGCCGCGCCGGTGCGCGCCGAGTTCGACCATGTCATCAACTATTTCCCGCAGTGGGACACCTTCGTCGACAGCACCATCGCCTACGCCGACTTCGGCGTGCTGAGTCCCGAATCCGCCGGCAAGCCCGCCCTGCTGGTCGCAGCACGGCCAGGCCTTGTCCGCGAGCGGCGCTTGCCGCATCCGCGCCCGGCCGAGCTGGGGATCGATATCGAGGAAACGATCGTGGTCGACGCCGCGGGCGGCGCCGACTGGACCACGGTGCGGCGCTTCTCCGCGGCGCAGAGCATCGAACGGCGCGCCATGATGGCGCAACGCAGTCAGGCCGAGCGCGATCGCGATTTCGCCAAAACCGCAGCCGACCAGGGCTTCATCGCCACCGGCACGCTGCGCACGACCGCGCTGGAATCGGTGCAGGAACCTTACGTCGAGACGATGACGATGAAGGTGAGCAACTACCTGGACAAGTACCAGGGCGTGATCCGCACGCCCGATTTCGAGGTCCCGGTGCTGCCCGACCCGGAGCAGCGCAAGACCGCGTTCCGTTGCAGCACCGGGCAGATGAAAGTCCGGCGCACGATCCGCCTGCCGGACAGCGTGGAACTGGTGCAGACGCCCAAGGACGCCTCGTTCGAGAACGCGATGGGCCGGATTTCCGCCAAGTACGTGCGCCAAGGCAACCAGGTCCGCTCCGACATCGAAATGACGGTGAACGGCAAACCCGGCGCGGTCTGCGCCAAGGAACTGGCCAGCCAGTGGCAGGCGCTGGCCGCGGCCGCCAACGCCGCGGTCCAGGGCGCGATCGTCTATCGCTGAAGTCGATCGCCGACGGCGCGAGTGTCCGCGGCGACGGGGACACTCGCGTTGCGTTTGCGCGGCGACGGCCCAGCGCACGGCGACCCGCGCCTGCCGGGTCGTCGAGCCCTCACTCGACCCGGCGAAACCGGCGCAGGAAGTGCAAGTCCTGGCTGTCGGCTTCGATGGTCGGCCCTGCGCTGTCGCGCTTGAACGGGCAGGGTTGGGCGGTGCCGGTGTAACCGGGCATCAGGCTCTCTTGTACCCAGTGCACCACGGTGCCGCGTTCGACGTCGACCTGATGCGTGCAGAAGTACGCGACACAGCCCAGATAGATGGCGCGCACTTCCGCGTCCGCGACCCGGGCGTCGTCGCCGGATGCGAACGGCGGCGTCGCTGGCGTCCGCATCACTTGCGCGTGCATGCGGCCGGTGGCGTCGTACAGCAGGCAGCCCTCGGAGGCACACCGTAGGAACACGTCGTCTTGCCCGAGGCGTCGGTGTCGGCGATGGTTTCGACGTTCCAGGAGCCGATCAGGCCGTCGGTGTCGGCATCGACGGCCGCGGCGGCCGACGCCGGCAGGCACAGCGCCAAGGCCAGCGTCGGCCGGAGCGCGCCCGTCAGGACATGGATGGACGCGGGCTTCATGCGAGAAGACCCCGGGGCTCGGCCAGTTTCGGGGAACGGGCCGGAAAGCCGGGAGGCCCGTTCCGGCCCGGGCGGGCCTCAGCCGCGCGGTCGCGGCGGCGGCCTATGCCATCGGTTGCCCGCCGCCATGCGCAGCCGCTCACATCCGTAACTGGCGCAGACCGGGACGAGCCTATCGGCGACCTCGGCGTTCGGTGGCCGCCGCCTTAGCTCTTGGGCGCGCACGCACGGCGAGCGAATTCGGTCAGGCGCTCCGGCGAGCCGACGCGGTCGGGTCCGTCCGGCAACATCGCGGGATAGTCGGCGAAAACGTTGCCCCGCCAGCGCCTGAGCGCGGTGTCCCAGACCGGCCAACCGTCGCCGGGAATCGGTTTGCCGACGTAGCGGCGCTTGTGCGCTCCCATGATGTGCTTCCCCTCTGTGCGGACGGCTAATGTGCCTATCGGGCGCGCCGCCGGCACCGGGGAATCACGGCGCGACAGTCTTCTCTCGGCCTACACACGCGACACGGGATGGTGTGGACTCACGACACGACGTGTTCCCGCGATTGCATCGCACGCCATGGCCCAGGTCTTTCGCACCGACGACGATATTCGCGCCCTGTGGGCGGCGCTGACCGGCGACGGCCTGATCGGGGTACTGGGGCAAAGACCGCAAGTGCAGGCGCGCTTGGCGCTGCTGAAAGCGATCGTACAGGCCGAGGACCTGGACGATCGCTATCGGATGTGCACCTATTCCTGTGCGTCCCGGATGACGATGGGTCTGATCTACGACACACGGCGCTACCCGAGAACCGAGGCGCGCTTCGTACTCGATCGATGCCTGGCGACAGCGACAACGTCCGCTGCCGATTGCGAGACTCAAACCGCCTTGTCGCCTCCGCAGACCGGCGTACACGCCTGACGTCCCGCCGAGGAAGCGCCGCCGACGAGCGCATGTCCCATCGCCGCTCGCCCCCTGCCGGGATTGGGCGGGGTACCGGAAACGCACGTGCCGGCCGTGGCCCCGTACCGGGAGCGCAGCCGGCCGAGTCGCCGCCGGCCGCCCTCCACGACCGAAGCTCAGAAGCCGTGCCGACCGCGGCTGTCGTCGCCGAACCAGCACAGGGCGTCGAGCTCGCCGGGCGAGAGATAGCGCACCAGGATCTGGTCGTCGTCGGGCGGATGAATCAGGCGCACCGCAGTGCTGGCGCCGGAGTCTAGGTGGTGCATCTTCGCGGCGGCGCAGGCGGCGGCGATCGCGTCGGCACGCGAAGGGTAACGGCCCTCCGACGATCCGTCGGGGTCCGTTCTCACGGTCCATCGGCCCAACGTATCCTCGATGACATCGAAGTAGCGCATCGCCCTGCGACGTTTCCTTACGTCGCGCTCCCTGTCTGACCGGCCCACCGCCCGAGCAGAAGATATCCCAATATGCCGCTGCCGCGCATCGATTCGGCGGGGGCTTCGGTACCGCCGCCGTCGCAGCTGCAGTTGCGAACCCACGCGGCGGGTGGCCGCAGCCGTGGGAACGGCACACACGTCGATCGACGCCCGCGCGCGGCCTATCGCGGCGCAGGTCACTCCACGCCGCCGCCGGCTTGGCTAAGCTGCGGGCGACCGGCGCGCCGCCGCACTGAGTCCGCAAGGAGACGCACGATGGACCGGGCCCTGGATACCCTTACCGGCGAGGAGGTCGATGCCGAGGACCTGTGGGACCTCGAGGTCGTCGATCCCGGCCGTTACGAGTGCCACGGCTGCGACATCCAGGTGTTCCCGGCCTCCTACCGCAAGGACATCAACAAGAAGCGGCCCTACTTCTTCAAGCCCAAGGACGTCGACCACCGCCCGGACTGCGGCGCCCAGGACGAAGACGGCTGCCTGCAACGCGCACGCTCCGAGCGCATCCCCGAGGAGCAGCTCAGCCGCGCCGGGTTCATGCCCAACCGGCTGGTGCTGCGCGCGCCGCGCGAGGCACAGGCGACGCCCGGCGACGGCGGCCGCGAGGCGGCACGCGGCCATCGGCCCGCTCGCGGCGACGCGGGCGAGGCCGACGGTACCCGACGGCACGCGACCACCGCCAACACCTTGCGCCGCATCGCCAAGGACTACGCCCGCTTTCCCTACAATCGCAACAGCCCCTTGCACATCGACGGCATCGCCGGCCGCAGCTACGACCAGGCGATCCGGCGACTGAAGTTCGACGCCGTGGTCCGCTATGCGCAGGCCCAGGTCTGGCTGACCCAGATCGCCTGGAGCGCGCGACACGAGGACGACGCGGAGCGGTTCGAGATCGTGCTCAGCGTCGGCGATCGCGAGGCCGGCCGGGTGGTGCGGCCGTATCGCATTCGCGTGCACTGGGCGGCGTGGAGCGCGCGGGCGCGCAATGCGCTGCGCACCGAAGTCGAGGTGCTGGTGCAGGAGCACAAGGCGCATCGCGGCAGCGGCAAGGCGGCCTGGGTGTTCTTCATCGGCGAGCAGGACGCGCAAGAGCCGGAGCTGTTCCACGTCCGCGATCAACGCCTGATCTGCACGCTGTACGGCGAGATGCCCGCATCGGGCAAGCCGGGCAAGGACTGAGGCGGCTCGTACCGCTCGCGCTGCGGCGTTACTGTTTCAATTGGCACATTTGACGCTGATCGCCGACAGGGGTCGCGACGGGTCAGTCTGTGACGCGATCGCTCAGTCGCACCGCCCTCAACGCAGCCGGGACGCAGGTGCCCATCCGCTGCGACAGCGACGCCGGCGGTGGAACCTCGACCGTCATCGCCGCGGTGGGAGCGCTCGCCAAGGGCGAGAGAACCGACAGGCCCGGCGCCGGCCGACGGTCTGGGTGCCAGGCCGCGCACGCGACGAAGGCGGCCAGGCCGCACAGCGCGGCCTTCGCCAGCTCGGCGACGGCGCGCGCCAGGGCCGGCGCGCCCCGGCCGGGGCCGCGCATCTTCTTCGAGGGGCTGCGCATATCGTCCGGCTCAGGCCAGCTGCGTGCCGGCGACCAGAACGGCGACCAGGACCAGGAAGAACGCCACCGTCCAGGCAGCGACCGACGATGAACCGATCGCGCGCTCGATCCGGGGTTCGGGAATATCGTCCATTCGCTGCTCCGCAGACCTCATGGGTTTTGTGATTCAACTCACAAAATCCGTGCCAGCCTGCGAATGTGCTTTTTTGTGGATCAAGGCAACCAGTCGCTGAGCTCGGCGTAGATCAGCACCAGTCCGCTGGACTTCAACTCGGGTACCAGCCGGCCGGGCCAGTCGGAACGATCGGTTTCGAAACTGACCGTCGCCTCCAACTCGGTCTGGCGCTCGATCCGGAAGTTGCGGACCTCCGGCACACGCGCCATCGCCCTGCGCGCGAGGTCGCCGACCACATCCACCGAGCTTGCCCGCCCCGATACCGTAGTGAGCATCAGCAGGTGCTTGCTCATCGACTGCTCCTATGCGGGGAGATGATTCATCCTCCCGGGTCGGAGCGTGCAATTTCTTGCCGTTGGTCGGTCGGGCGACGGTGTCCGGCCCGTCGCCCGTGTTGCGTCATGTCCGCCGCCGGCTCAACGCGGCGGGTCGCTGGCGGCGCAGACCAGGAAGAAATCGCGGTCCGCCGGAACGCCGAGGTGATCGAAAGTGCGCACGGTCCACACCGTGGTTTCGCCGCTGCTGTGCGGATTGGGCAGGATGCTCGGCCAGAAGGTCAGGCTCGAACTCTGTGTGCCGGGGTGGCTGATCGTCCCGCTGCAATAGGTCGAGCGGGTCCAGATACGGTCGCTGATCTCGCCATTCTCGATCCATACCCAGTACACTCCCGTCCCCCGCCGGTTCGAACTGTGCACGCGACAGGTGCTCCAGCGATCGGGAACGTCCTGTTCGGACATGCGCATCGTGCCGTCGGCATTGATGTAGCCGTAGCACGCCACCGCTCGCGAAGTGCCGGGCAGGCACGACAGTGCGGCCAGGACGACGACCGGCGTACAAGCTTGGATGATGCTGCGTTTCATGATTGCGTCCTCACGGATGGTCGACGATGCGAGCCCCGCAGGCGACGCCGCGTCGACGCGGCGGCATCGACGGAGTTCGCGTGCATCGGTGTAGACCCATCGCCGGTGTTAAACCGTGCGGTGCGAGCGCGTTCGTCTAAGGTCGTAGGACCGTGGGCGCAGGCGCGCGCGAACGCTTTTCCGTTGCGCCAAACGGATTGGCGGCGGCGAAACCGGACGCACGGTCGGACGTGCGTCCGGCGCTGCGGTGCGTCGCCTCAGTTGCGGCAGCAGTGCAGGATCGCCGCGTGCGGCCTTTGCCAGTAGGCGCGCATGAAGCGGTCGGCGGCCTCGTGGCGGTCGCCGCCGAGCAGGCCGTGCTGCACCCATTGCACCGGCGACAGGCCGGCCTGATGCATCGCCGACTCCAGGCTTTCCTTGCTCCAGTAGTAGGCGGTGACGCTGACGTCGAACGGCGGCTTGCACAACTCCAGGCGCACCTTGCCGCCATCGATATCGGCGCCGTCCGGCATCATGCGGAAGCCGTAGCGCTCGTAGTAGTCGCGCTGGCGCACGTAGTCGGGATGAATCGGCAGCGTCACCAGCCGGCCGCCGGGCTTGAGCGCGCGCGCCATCGCCGCGCACATCCCGAACAGTTCGTCGGCATTGGTCGCGTAGGGCAGCACGTACACCGACAGCACCAGGTCGAACGCGCCGTCGCAAGCCGGACCCAGTTCGGACACGTAGTCGATGCCGAGCGGCTGCTGCGCCTCCTGGCGGCGCGCGTAGTCCAGCATGCCCTCGGAGAGGTCGTAGCCGACCACCCGGCGCGCGCCGCGCTGCTTCATCCAGCGCGCGTACATGCCGTTGCCGCAGCCGAAGTCGAGCACGTCGCGGTTGTGCAGGTCGCCGAGCACCGCAAGCACGTTGGGGATTTCCATGTCGCGACGGAACGGCCACGTCGCCATGTCCTCGTACATCGCCGCCAAGGCATCGAACTGCGCCGCCGCTTGCTGACTCATCTGCGATTCTCCGGCTCGTCGGCCGCGCCGGCCGACATGGCACAACGGCCGCGCGACCGTGCGGGCGCAGAGCAAAGCATGCGCGCGCGACGGCCGGACTCACCAAGACTCACATTGCGACCGCGGCCAAGCCGGCGCCTTCGGCCGCGGCGATGGCGAAGCACGGCGGAGGCCCCTCCTCGGGCGCCCGATGTCGCGGCTTGCGCGTGCGCGCCGCCGCGGATGCGGCGTGAATCAAGCCGGCCTCCGATTGCTACTCGGCAAATACGGCAATGAATGTCACAATTTTACCGTCGCCATTCCGCTCTGCGAGTGCCAAGAAGGCACACGGACGCCGGTACCGATGCCGAACGGCGCCAGAAGGACATCAGCAAGCCTTGGCCAGCCGTTGCTTTAATCAATTCAACTCCGGTTCCACGAAGGCAGCGGCGAGCCGTCCGCCGACGAACGGCCGCAAATCCGGCACGACCGAACGTCCGCGGCAAGCCGCTCGACACTTTAAAGCCACGCCACCGCGGGCCGGGAAACGCCACGCTCCCCCTAAACGAACGGGGCAGGCCCGTCGTCGGAGTCTGCCCCGTGTCGCGCCTCGTTGCCGGTCCGCGCGCCAGCGGCGGGCGATTACAACTCGATGCAGTCGAAGCGCACGTCCGGATCGACGTCGGCGTCGTAATCGACATCGGCGCGCTCGAAGCCGAACAGCTTGAGGAACTCGTGCTTATAGCCGGCGTAGTCGGTGAGCTGGAACAGGTTGTCGGTGGTCACTTGCGGCCACAGCGCCTTGCATTCGTTCTGCACGTCTTCGCGTAGTTCCCAGTCGTCCAGGCGCAGGCGCCGCTGCTCGTCGGTCGCCGGCGGCTGGCCGTCCTGGCGATACATGCGCTCGCGGAACAAGCGGTCGAGCTGCTCGATCGGGCCCTCGTGCAAGCCCTTTTCCTTCATCACCTTGAACACCAGCGAGATGTACAGCGGCATCACCGGGATCGCCGAGCTGGCCTGGGTCACCACCGACTTCAGCACCGCCACATTGGCCGCGCCGCCGCCGTGCGCGCGCAGGCGCGCATCCAGGCGCTGCGCGGTGGCGTCGAGGTCGAGCTTGGCCCGCCCGAGCGCGCCGTGCCAATAGATCGGCCAGGTGATTTCGGTGCCGATGTAGCTGAAGGCCACGCTGCGCGCGCCCGGAGCGAGCACGCCGGCGTCGGCCAGGGCGTCGATCCACAGCTCCCAGTCCTGGCCGCCCATCACCGTGACGGTGTCTTCGATCTCCTGCTCGCTGGCCGGCTCGATCGAGGCCTGGACGATCTGGTCTTTGTTGGTGTCGATCGCGGTGGAAGTGTAGGTGCTGCCGATCGGCTTGAGCGCCGAGCGCTTCACTTCGCCGGTCGAGGGCAGCTTGCGCACCGGCGACGCCAGCGAATACACCACCAGGTCGACCTGACCGCCCATTTCGTTCCTGATCAGCTCGATGGCTTGGGCACGCACTTCATCGGAGAAGGCGTCGCCGTTGATCGAACGCGAGTACAGGCCCTCGGCCTTGGCGAACTTGTCGAACGCGGCAGCGTTGTACCAGCCGGCGGTGCCGGGCTTCTTCTCGCTACCGGGCTTTTCGAAGAACACGCCGAGGGTGTCGGCACCGAAGCCGAACGCGGCGGAAATGCGTGCGGCCAGACCGTAGCCGCTGGACGCGCCGATCACCAGCACCTTCTTCGGACCGTCCTGGCGCGTGCCGCGGGCGCGGGTGGCCTGGATCTGGTCGCGCACGTTGAGCTCGCAGCCGAGCGGGTGCGTGGTGGTGCAGATGAAGCCGCGAACCTTGGGATGGATGATCAACGCCGTATCTCGTCTGTGGGGCAACGGCGGCATCTTAGTGGCTGCGGCCGGTGTGCAATAGTCCTGCACACCGCCGCCGCCACACGCTCGCGTACAGTCGCCGGCCTCAGTTGACCGTGCAGCTCAGCGTGACCGTCACTGTCGCACCGTTGGCCAGGGCGCCCAGCGCCACGCCGCTTTCCAACTGCGCCAGGGTCAACCCGGCCGGACAGGCCGCACCGGTGCAGACCGGCGGCGCGGTGCAGCTCAGGCCGCTGCGGCCGCCGGGGGGGTCGACCAGGATCGCGCCGGCGACCGTGTCGGGGCCGTTGTTGGTGACGACGATCGTGTAGGTCGTGCTCGCGCCGCGGGTCAGGGTGTCGCCGGCCTGATCGTTCGGGCCCGAGCCGGGCGTGTTGGTCTTGGTGATCGACAGATCGGCGATCGGATTGCGGGTATTGGTGAACGTGCAGCTGAGATCGTCGCCGGCCGCGGCGGTCAGGTTGAACGTCGTGCCGCTGCCGCTCGGCGCCTGGCCGCCGGCCAGGGCATTGGTGCAGGCATAGGTGCCGGCGTAGTTGGCCAGATCGGCGCCGGCGGCGGCCGCTTCGGAGAAGGTGTAGGCCGCTCCGATCGCGCCGGGGTTCAACGTCGCCGCGCCGGTCGCGGTGGTCCCGCTGCCGGTGGTGGTGACGCTCGCCGGACCGCCGCTGCCGGCGATGCTCAACGCGAACTGGTCGGCGGCGACGAAGCGGCCCAGCGGCAACGCCTTCTGCAAGCGCAGGATCGGCAGGCGGCCGTTGGTGTAGGTGCAGGTGACCGTCTCGCCCGAGTCGATGTCGATCGTCGCCAGCCGATTGGTCAAGTCGACGACGGTGCCGTTGTCCGGATCGCTGCAGCTCAAGGCGGTCAGGCTCCAGCCGGCGGTCACGGCCTCGGTCACGCCGTAGCTGCCCGGTTCCAGCCCGGTGAACGTGCGCGTGTTCTGCAGGGTACCGTCGGCATCGTCGTCGAGGCTGAACGCGCTCAAGCCAGTGCCGGTGGTGGTGAAGGCGAAGTCTTGAGCGTCGTTGGGCACCGCGTCCTTGACGATCACGATCGTGCCGGTCGGCGTGTCGGTATCGGTGGCGCTGTTGTTGCCCGGCGTGGCGTCGCTGGTGCCGGCGCCAGCCGCGATGTTGGCGACGTTGGTCAGCGCGCCGGTCGCCCCGGCGGCGATGGTGCCGGTCACGGTGAAGGTGACGCTGCTCGACGTGTTGCTGCTGTACGGCAGCGACGGAATCACGATGCCGCCGCCCTGCATCAACGCCACGGTGGTGTTGGCTACGCTCGGGCAGACGCCGCCCCCGGTCGGGCTGCCGCAAGTCACCGAGCTCACCGTGAAGTTGGCGATCGCCGGATCGGTAAACACCGCATTGGCGGCGCCGAACGGTCCGGCGTTGGTGACCACGACGGTGTAGGTGCGCGCCGTGCCCGGCGTGTAGCGGTCGTTGGCCAGATCGTTCGGCCCCGAGGCGGGCGTGTTGGTCTTGGTGATCTGCAGGTCGGCGCCGAAGGTGATGTTGGCGGTCGGACAATTGGAGCCGTCGTTCGCGCTGGAGCCCGGCGCGCCGCTGATCAGCGTCGCCGCTCCGGTGGCCAGGTCGAACTTATAGAAACCGCTGGGCGGGTTGTTGCCCGAACCGTAGAGGCCGTTGGGCGCGCCGTAGATCGCGCCGAAGAAGCCGGCCGGCAGCCCGTTCGGCGCGCCGATGCTGGTCACCGCGCCGGTGGTCGGATTGACCGACACCAGTTGGCCGCCGTTGGTCACGCTATAGAGCAGGCCATTGACCCAAGCCCAGTCGGCAATGTTGATCGCCGTACTGAGAGGAATCGCGGTCGCGGTCAACGTGGTCACGTTGATCGCGTACATGGTCGTGCCGGCGGCGACGTTGTCCTTGACGTACAGGATGTTGCCGGCGGTACCGAACGCGCCGCTGATATAGGTCGCCACCGGCAGGCCGCTGACCGCGCCGAGGCTGATTGCGCTGCCGTCGGCGCCGATTTTGACCAGGGTGTTGGTGTTGGTCGTCACCAAGCCGTACTGATAGTTGTCGCTGGGGTTGTAGCCCACTGCGTTGTACAGCAAGTTGGCAGCGCCGATCGGCGTGAATGTCAGTGGATTGGCGTTGGTGTTGATCTGGTACAGCGTGGTCGGCGTCGGCGCGCCCGGCGACTGCTCCAGCCACAGCCGCGAGTCGCACACTCCGAAATTGGGCTGGGGAGTGTCGGTGTCGGACGCGGTATTATTGGCTGGAGTGCTGTCGACACCGCCGTTCGGCAACGCGATCTGCGCGGTATTGGTCAAATTGCCGGTCGCGTTGGAAGCCACGGTTCCGGAGACGGTGAAGGTAACGCTACCTCCCGTGGGCAGGGACGGAATGTTCACCCCGCTTCCTTGCATGTTCGCTATCGACAGCTGTCCGGGTGCGCCTCCTACCGCGGGGCAGACAGCACCGCCTACCGGGCTGGCGCAGGTCACGCCGGTGACGTTGAAGTTCGCGATGGCCGGATCGGCGAAGACCGCGTTCGTCACCGCTGCGGGACCGGCGTTGCTCGCAACCAGTACATAGCTGATCGACTGGCCGGGCGCATAGATCGTCTGATTGTTGGTCTTGCTGATGGCCAGATCGGCGCAAGCCACCGTAAAAACGGCGCTTGCGCTGTTGTTATTGACGTTGATATCGGAGAAGCCGTCCGTCGCGGAGAAGTCCGCCGTCGCCGTGTTGGTGACGGTCGCGCCGCAAGTTGCGGTGGCGGCAACCGTGCCCGTGATCGTGAATGTCAGTTGCCCGCCGGTGGCCAAGGTGTAGCCGCCTGCGATGGCGATGTTGCCGGTACCGCTGGCGGCGGGGCAGGTCGAGCCGGCGGAGGCGGCGCAGGTCCAACTGACGCTCTGCAACTGGGCCGGCAAGGCGTCGGAGATGTCCGGCGCGTTGGCGGCGTTGATCGGAGGCGACTGGTCTCCCGGATCGACGGGATTGATATCGTTGTTGCGCACGACCACGGTGTAGGTCTGCGTCTGGCCGCGAAACAGCGTGGCGGAAGCGACAGTCTTGGTGACGGCGACGTCCGCCGGCACCGAAGCCGTTACGTTGCGGATTTCGTGGATATTGGTTTCATCGCCGGTCGCACTGGCAAAGCCCATGCGCAGATTCGTCGGTGCTGCGTACGGAAAGTTCAGATTGCTCAGTACGTTGACGATGTTGGTCGCCGTCGTGCCTAGGCCGACGCTCACGCGATATCCCCCGGTACCGTTTGGAACCAAGGCGACCCGCACGCGATTGATGCTGGGGCGGGCCAAGACTCCGGGGTCGTCGATGCCCGCTGCGAGCGTTTGTCCACCGACATAGGGATTACCGCTGGAAACAGGGCCTCGTACCGCCACGCTATCTGGAACGTATCCAATGCCGGTAGCCGATGCGCACGAATTGCCGCCCGTGTTGGAATAGTTGCCCCATTCGTCCAGCCCGATGCCGAGATACCCGCCGGCTCCGGCGCAATAGCCCAAGGCCCCGCCGGTACCCGCGCCGGCCATGTTCGAAGCCGCATCGTAGAGGAAGAAACTCAGACCGTCGGCGCCGGTTCCGCCCCAACTGACGTAGTCGAACTCGGCGACAACGCCTTGCGTCGATGGAAAGGTGGCGCCGGTGTACAGCGCCGTACCGGATTGATTGACCTGGTTGGTCGAAAGGCGCAACCAGCCGTTCCCAACCGGGTCGTTGACATTGTTCGGAATCGCACCGTAGCCGCCGGTCAGGATGCCGCTGTCGTCGGTGCCTACGTTGTTGGTACCGGATATGGTCCAGCCAGGCTCGGTAGCGTTCCTGAAGGTCGCTCCTACCTTGAACTGGGCGTTCGCGTCGCCGACGAAAGCTAAGAAAAGCGCGGAGCAAATCGTTGCGAACGTCCGAATTCGGGACGGTGCCGCACCTTCGCCGATAAGTTGCTTCATAGGCACTTTTATCCCCCTGACCTTCAAAGTGCTTTGCCCAAAGAACTGCGATTGGCTAGTCGTCGATTCCGTTCGTCTTGGCGTGCGTTGGCCGCGATAATGATCTCAAGCACACTAGCGCACGCCGTGGTGAATAGCAGACCGGAGCGGGACAATCGCGAGTCAAACGGCTTTCCGATCGGATCTCCGCCTGCTTTTTATGCGACTGAACTCTAATCATAAATGTGATTGATATCACGATTTTTTACAAAGTAACCCAAAAAGACTCCGGATAGATCTCAGTCCGGCCGGGCACCCGATGTGAGGTACCGTGAGTCCCGACGGGCGGTAAACGGACTCAGCGGGCCTTCTCTCTTGTTCTTGCCTGTATTCCTATCGAATAAGGCTTTTGAGCCAACTCCAAACCACTCTCATACGCCAACGAACCCAGAGCGCGCTAATCGGCCCACAGGAACCGCGTAGGATCGGTCGTCGGCGTTCGATCACGAGCAGTGTGCTTTTCCGGCTTGATGAGTGACGAATCGACAGGTGACCGCTACATCGCCCTGTCCAAGTTAGGCCGACTTCGGCATGCAGTTGCGCCTGCGGCCTGCGGGACTATCAGTTCCGCAGCCTACGGCCGCGCCGGCCGCAGAGTGTCGCCTGCGTCTTGCCGGCCTTCGCTCAGGCCAGCCCCAGTGCCCGGTCCCACTCGGGTTCTTCGCCGAAACGTTCGACCAGGAAGTCGAGGAAGGCGCGCACGATCAGCGGCATCTGCCGGCGCGACAGGTACACGCCGAACACGCCCATCTCGTCGGGCGCATAGTCCGGCAGCACCCGCACCAGTTCGCCGGCCCGCAGCATCGGCGCGACCAGATAGGTCGGCAGCAGGCCGATGCCGGCGCCGGCGCGCACCGCCTGGGCGATCAGGGTGGCGTCGTTGGCGCTGATCGAACCTTCCACCGCGACCGCGTCGGTCTGGCCGTCGCGATGCAGCGACCACAGGCTCTTGCCGACGTAGTGATGGGTGAGGCAATTGTGCGTGGCCAGATCGGCCGGCCGGTGCGGCAGGCCGCAGGCGGTCAGATAGGCCGGCGCGGCGCACAGCACCGAACGGCAGACGGTGATGCGGCGCGCGATCAGGCCCGGCTCCAGGCTGCGGCTGATGCGGATGGCGACGTCGATGCGCTCTTCGACCAGGTTGACCGCGCGGTCGGCCAGGACCACGTCGACCGCCGCGCCCGGATAGCGGCGGACGAAATCGGACACGGCGCCGGCGAGATGGCTGAGCCCGAGCGAGGTGCTGCAGGTCAGCCGCAGTTGTCCGTGCGGCACGCCTTCGGCATCGGTCAGCGCGCTCTTGAGTTCGTCCCCGACCGCGAGCATGCGCCGGCAGCGGTCCAGCGCCACCTCGCCGGCCGGGGTCAGGCTGAGCCGGCGGGTGGTGCGGTGCAGGACGCGTGCGCCCAGCCAGTCCTCGAGCGCGGCCAGATAGCGCGTGGCCATCGCCCGGGACATGTCCAGGGCCTCGGCGGCGGCGGTCAGGCTGCCGCGTTCGGCGACCTCGACGAAGACGGTCATGGCGGTGATCCGGTCCATATCTGCGCGATTCGATCAACAAATATTTCGCTTGTACGGCATTTTTTGCGCCGTTTCACTCAACTATCGTGCACTCCTGCCCGGCAGCGGCGACCCGCCGCCGCCCAAGCCGCCACGCGGCCGACATCCAGGATCTGCCATGACCACCGCCCCCGCCACGACCGCGCCGGTCGCCCGCCTGCACTACCTTTACGATCCGCTGTGCGGCTGGTGCTACGCCGTCGCCCCGCTGATCGCCACCGCTGCCCGTCTGCCCGGGCTGGCGATCGAACTGCACGCCGGCGGCATGATGGCCGGCGCGCAACGCCGGCACGTCGGCCGCGACTGGCGCGAGTACGTGCTGCCGCACGATCGCCGCATCGCCCAGCTCAGCGGCCAGCCGTTCGGCGAAGCCTACTTCGACGGGCTGCTGCTCGACGAAGCGGCGCTGCTCGACTCCGAACCGCCGATCGCCGCCGTGCTGGCGGCGCACACCCTGGGCGGGCGCGGCCTGGAATTGCTGCAGCGAATCCAGCGTGCGCACTACCAGCACGGCCGGCGCATCGCCGAGCCGGCGACCCTGCGCGCGCTCGCGCTCGAACTCGGCCTGGACGGGGACGCCTTCGATATCGCCTTCGCGGCGCAGCTCGGCGCGCCGAGCCAGGCCCACATCGAGGCCAGTCGCGGCCTGCTGCGCCGGCTGGGCGGTCACGGCTTCCCGACCGTGGCGCTGGAGGTCGGCGGCTCGACCGCCGCATCGCTCGACATCGGCCGGTATCTGGGCCAACCGGAGGCCTGGCGCGCACATCTGCTCGAACGCCTGGCCGGCCTGCGCGCCGCGGCGCCGGCCGCGTTCGGCTGCGCCGCCGACGGCTGCGCCCTGCCCGCCTGACCTTCGCTGCCCGCTGCATCGCCATCGAGGAAACGCCATGCCCACCGCTCATGCCCGAATCGCCAGCGCCCAGGCGCGCAAGCTGTTGCGCACGCTGTGCAATCACTGGCGGCACAAGTTCGCGGTCGAGTACGCCGACGACCGCGCCCGCATCGTGTTCGACGCCGACGCCCGCCTGGACGCCACCGCCGCCGATGAGCGCCTCGAGCTCGAACTCGCCGCCGCCGATGCGGCGCGCCTGATTTCATTGCAAGGCGTGGTGCTGGAGCACCTGCAGCGCTTCGCGCGCGAGGAGGCGCTCACTGCCGAATGGCGGTAGCGGCGCGGATGACGGCGGGTGGGTAAAGCGGCGCGTCCCCAAGCCGTGATGCCCGCGAAGTCGGCATCCAGGGAATGCCGGGCCATGCCGCGATACGGCCTCGACCGGCCCAACGCCGCGATGATTCAACGCGGGCCGGCAGGTGCGGTCCGGGCGGCCGGGCCCTGCGCCGCCGGGGCCGGGCCGGCCTGGCTGCGGCTGGCCAACAGCGCGGCGACCACCGCCAAGGCAGTGGCGCAGACCAAAGCGATCACCGAGGCGCGCGAGGGTTTGCGCCCGCCTTCGTCGTCGTCCGGCTTTTTGGAGGTCCATCGGCCCACCGGGGGCCTCGCTGCGAGCATTATTCAGTGACAATGGTCACAAAAATCATGCCATCTGCGGAAGCCTTGCAAACCGGGGTCCAGGGCCGGCACGGGCAGATGAAACACTGACGCAGAGCGAACAGGGGCACACTTCTGCGTCACATCCTGTCGTGTGCCGACAGCCACAACGCTGCGGATTCAGGCCATCGGTTCAGCCCGTTGCGGCGCGCGGCGCAGCCGGCTCAATCGCGCCGGGACGAACGCCGGCGGGTCGAAGCCGGCAGGCGCAGCTCGGCGACCTTGCGTTCGCGGCGCCAGGCTTGCAGTCCCGGCTGGCGCAACAGGCCTTTGCTGTTGAAGCCGTGGCTGCGCACTTCGACCACCAGGCGCGGGTTGCACCACACCGCGTCCTCGATCGGATCGACGTCAGGGCCGAAGGTGACCCGTCGCCGCGCCGCCGCGACCAGCCGCGGCAATAGTTCGCGTTCGAATTCGCTGCCGGCCTCGACCGCGACCCGGCCGACATAGCGCCAACCGGTCTGGCCCTTGGGCCGGCCGAGCAGCAACGTGGCCGGCCGCCGCGCCGCCGGGTCGGCCGGCGTGTAGCCGACGATCGCGAACTGGCCGAACTGGAGCAAGCCGATCCGCCGCCAGTCCGGGCTCGGCCCCTGCACGTGACGACCGAACGCGCGCTTGCAGATCACCCCTTCCAGGTGCTGGCTCAGCGCCAATGCCAGGGCGGCCTTGCCGCTGCCGAGGATGTGGGTGCCGTATTCCAGCCCGCGCGGGGCCTGGCGCAGCATCAGCTCGAGCACGGTCTTGCGGTCGACCAGGGGCGACTGCTCGATGTCGACCCCGTCCACATGCAGCAGGTCGAACAGGATCAGGGTCGCCGCCGGCCGCCGTTCCAAGCCGGCCGTTGGAGCTGCGGTGCGGTAGCGCTCGCGCAGGCCCGGATCGGCGATCAGCACGCCGTCCAGGTGCGCCTGCTGCAAGCCCAATTGCTGCAGGGTCAGGACGATGCCCGGGTAAGCGTCGCTGCGTTCCTCGCCGTTTTCGGCCCACAGCCGGGCCTCGCCGTCGACGATCAGCGCGCTCAGGCGCTGCCCTTTCCACAGGATCTCGTGCAGCCAGCGCGGCCCCGTCGGCATCGCCCGGCCGAGCACTGCCTGCTGCGCCGGCGCCGGCGGCCAGATCAGGCCGGCGCGGCGCGCGCCGAGCAGGGTCGCGGCGATTTCGCTCCATTCGACTTCGCCGCGAGAACGCGCCAACGGCGCCGGTCGGGCACCGGCCACGCGCCGCGGCACGGCCTGGGTACGCAGGCGGCTTTGCGCCGCGGCCCGCGCGCGCGGCGGCGGTGAGCGGGTTTCGAAATCGGCAGGCCGTCCGTCGCCGTCGCCGGCGGTCTGGCGCGGGTCGTCCGGTTCCAGTCGGTCCAGTGCTCTGCGCAAGCAACGCCCCCCGGATGCTTGTCTTGCGGCCGCATCGACCGCAGTGCGTCGGCTACACAATGCAGCGCCGGCGCGCTTGCGTTCGTGACGGCAATCGCAAGGCGGCGCAGCCGTGCGCGAGTCGGACGCGGGCGGCCAAGCTGACTCGTTCAGCTCGGGGCGGCCGTGCGGACCACGCGTCGATCGCGTTCGGAATCGAAAGGGTTTTCACGCTTCACCCACATCGCCGGCCCGATGGACCTCACTGGCCGAAGCCGTGTTTGTCGGCCAGCCGGCTCAGGCCGACCGCGCTGCGCAGGCCGAGCTTGCGATAGGCGCGCGAGCGCACCGTGCGCACCGTGCTCTCGTCGACGCCGAGCAGTTCGGCGATGCCGCGGGTGCTGTAGTCCTGCACGGTCAGCAAGGCGACTTCGCGTTCGCGTGCGCTCAAGCGCCGGAACGGCGACAGACCGAGCAGCACGCTGCGCGGCAGCGAGGCGTCGATGTGGTCGTGGCCGCCGGCGACACGACGCAGGGCGTAGACCAGGGTGCGCGCATCGCAACCGCGCGCGAGGTAGCCGTGCACGCCGGCATCCAGCAGCGCCGCAGGCACCGCCACGTCGGCGGCGGCGAAATAGACGATGCGCAGATTCGAGCGCAATTGCAGCAATCGGCGCACCGCGCGCACGCCGTCGCTGTCGCCGCGCTCCAGCGCGCACAGCGCCAGGTCGGCGTCGATCTGCGCCGGAATCAACGCATTCAACCGTTCCGGCGCGATTTCCGCGGTCGCGGTCAGGTCCGGTTCGCGGTCGAGAATCGAGCGCAGGCCACTGCCGAGCAAGGGCAGGTCGACGACGATGAGGACTCGGATCATGGCTGGTTCGCTGCGCGATGCTCGGATGGAGCGAAGCGGTCGCGTTGCCGTCTCGCCGCGGCGGATGCCGCATCCGTGTCGCGTGTTGGGGCGCGGATTGTGGGCCGACAGCGCGCAGGAATCAAAATGTTTATCGCCGCACATTCGTTGAGCGCGGTGACGGCATGCACGCGCGCGAAACCTGCAGTAGCGCAATCGGCGCGAACGGCCACGCGCGTGGACGCGTGCGTGCGGCTCGCGCTTGCGCGCGCGGCCGCAATGCGCGCCGCGCGTGCGATAGTCGTGCGCAGCGTCGCCGCATCGGCAACGACCTACCAGCGCCTTGCGCATCGAAAGGAATCGCCATGCCTGCTTCCGCAAGCCCCATTCGCCGCCGCCTTGCTCGCCTGCTGCTCGTCGCGTCCGCGGCGTCGTGCGCTCACACCGCGACGGCGCAGATGCTGGTCAGCGACCCCGGCAACCTCAGCGCCCAGATCCAGCAAACCGGCAAGGACGCGATCGAGTTCGGCAAACAGGCGCAGCGCTGGCGCGAAACCGTCGCGCATTTCCGCCAGCAACTGATCGGCCTGCGCCGGCTGAATTTCGCTCCGGCGCAGATGCGCGACGACTTCGCCGCGCGTCCGGACGACTACGGCCTGGAGGATTTGTGCCCGAGCCGCAGCGGCGAAGTGCGCGAACGCCTGCCGAGCGTGCTGCGCCAGGCCGCTCCCGACTTGAACGGACCGATCGCGCGCCAGCAGCTGGCGATCTGCCAGCGCCTGGTGCTGGCCGAGAACGCGCGCTACAACGAGTCGGTGCGCATGCTCAAGACCTTGATCGAACGCGGCCGGCAATTCCAGGACATCGAACTGCAACGCGCCGGCGTGCGCGACAGCCCCGGCGATCTCGCCGCCAACGACAACGAGGCGCAGCGCTTCCTGGTCCGCAGCGCGATGGAGCTGGATTACTGGCAGGCGCGGATGAAGGCTTACGAGGACTACATCGCGGCACTGAAGTGGGACCAATCGCGATTGGCGCGACGGGCGATGCGCGGCCCGCCGGACACGGGTCCGGGCGGTCGCGCCGTGCAGGCGGTCGCGCTCAGTCTGGCGCTGCGTCGCTGAGCGGCGCTGCGCTCAGCGACAGGCGATCGCCGCGCAGACGGGCCCGGTAGGCGGCGCCGTCGGCGAGGAAGTCCCACACCGGCCGCAGCACCGCCTCGGCCTTGAGCAAGACCTCGTCGAACTCGGCCTGCGCGTCGGACAGGTAGGTGATCGCGCCGCCGGCGCCGAACGCGGCCTCGCGGCCGTCGTAGGACAGGGTACGGATGCCGATATTGAGGTCGGCGACGCGGTGATAGCCCAGGTAGCCGATCGAACCGCAGTACACCCCGCGCGGGCTGCGTTCGAGCCGGTCGATGATCTGCAGGGTGCGCAATTTGGGCGCGCCGCTGATCGAGCCGCCCGGGAAGGTCGCGCGCACCAGGTCGATCAGGCTGCGGTCCGGGCGCAGTTGCGCTTCGACCGTGCTGACCAGTTGGTGCACGGTGCGATAGCTCTCGACCACGCGCAGCTTGGGCACTTCGACCGAGCCGGGCTGCGCCACCCGGTTGAGATCGTTGCGCATCAGGTCGACGATCATCAGGTTCTCGGCCCGGTCCTTGGGCGAGTCGGCCAGCTTGCGCGCGTACTCGGCGTCGCGCTGCGGGTCGGCGGCGCGGCGGATCGTGCCCTTGATCGGCTTGGTCTGGATCCGGCCCTCGCGGTCGACGCGCAGGAAGCGCTCCGGCGAGGTGCTCAGCACGCTGTACGCGCCGCTGCGCAGGAAGGCGCCGAACGGCGCGGCATTGCCGCGGCGCATGCGCCGGTACAGGGCATAGGGATCGAACGCGGCGGCGAAGCGGAAGTGATTGGTCAGGCAGACCTGGTACGACTCGCCGTCGACGATGGCGGCACGGCACTCGCCGATCGCCGCCAGGTAGTCGTCCCGGCCGAGGTCCATTGCGACGTCCAACTGCGTCGTCGTGGCGGCGGCAGACTCGGCGACGGCCGTACCGCGCGTGGCTTCCGCCGCGCGCGCGGTCGCGTCCAGCCAGGCCTCGGCGTCGGCCGGATCTTCGCCGGCGTCGGCGACCGCCACCGCCCAGGCGGCGCCGCCGGCGTGGTCGAAGGCGACGAAGCGGCGCACCCGCATCCACAGGGCGTCGGGCGCTGCGGTGCCGGCGCGGCGCTCGCCGCCGAACAATGCCTGCATCTCGTAGCCGAAATAGCCGACGAAGCCGCCGCAGAACGCGAACGGCAAAGTTTGCGCGCCGTCGACGCGGGTGCGTTCGAGCTCCTCGTCCAGCCGCGCCAGCCAGGCCTGGCCGGCGCTGCCGGCCGCGTCGTCGTCGGCCACGCGGTAGGCGTAGACCTCGCCGGCCTCGGCTGCGCCCATGAACGAATGCTCGGCGGCTTCGTCGGCGCTCTGGCTGTCGAGCCAGAACGCATGCGGGCGCGCGGCGTACAGTGCGCCGAACACCGACTGCGGATCCAGCCCCGGCGCCAGCGCGCGCCAGCGCAGTTGCGCGGCGGGCTCGGGCGCGGCGCGCGCCTGCGGCTCGGCGGTTCCGTGTGTGGCGCCAGCTTGCGACTCGACGGTTTCGTGCGTGGAGCGCGCGCCGGGCGCGCTCCACGCACGACCGCGCGCGCGCGCGGCCAGGTCGCGGAAGTTGCCGATCATCGCCAGACCGTGTTCGGTCAGGATCGACTCGGGATGGAACTGCACGCCCCACTGCGGCCGCTGCCGGTGGCGCAGGGCCATGATCAGGCCGTCTTCGGTGTGCGCGGTGGCGATCAGCGCCGGCGGCAGCGGCGCGGCCGCGATCAGCGAGTGGTAGCGGATGGCCTGGAACGGCGTGGGCAATCCGGCGAACAATCCGTCGCCGTCGTGATGCACGGCGCAGGCGCGGCCATGGAAGGGCTCGGGCGCGTGCACGATGCGGCCGCCGGCGGCGTGGGCGATGCCCTGGAAGCCCAGGCAGACGCCCAGCAGGGGCAGTTCGGTTTCGGCGATGGCCTGGGCCGAAACGTGGAAATCGGCTTCGTGGGTCGGGCTGCCGGGGCCGGGCGAGATCACCGCGCAATCGAAGCCGCGCGCACGCAGTTCGGGCCAGCGGTACTCGTCGTTGCGCACCACGACCGGGGCTTCGCCGAACGCCCTGCCGATCAGATCGGCCAGGTTCCAGGTGAAAGAGTCGTAGTTGTCGATCAACAGGCAACGCATCCGCCCATTGTCGTACAGATCGGCGCCGCCGGGCCGGGACCGGACGGCGGCCGACGCTCAGTCGCGGCGCAGCACGCAGGCCACGGTGCGCACATCCTCGCCGTCGAGCAGATAGTCGACCGCGAACCGGTCGCCCTCGCGCACCGTCGCCGCCAGGGTCTGGGTAGCGGCGAACTCGATCCGTCCCGGCTGCAGCCCGGCGATGCGCATGGCCTCGAAGCCGAAGAACTCGCCGACCTGCGGGAACAAGGCCTTGAACAGGCTTTCCTTGGCCGAGAACACGGTCGCCAGGCCCTGCACCGGGTCGGCGAAATGGGCCTCGATCGCCGCCGACTCGGCCGCGTCGACGACCTCGTTGCGGATGTCGGCGGCCATGCCTGGCGGCAGCCGGCCCTCGATGTCGATGCCCAGGCCGACGACCTGCGGGTCGGCGCTGGCCAGGCAGACGGCGCGGTCGCCGGCGTGCGAGATCGAGGCGATCACCCCGGCCGGCCACACCGGCTCGCGGTCCGGCCCGATCGGCACGTCGACCGCGCCCAGGCCGAGCGCAACCAGCGCGCGCCGTGCGCAGATCCGCCCGGCGAGGTAGTCGCTGCGCCGCTTGACCACGGCGCGGTCGAGCTGGGACGGCCAGGCGATCGCATAGGCGGCGAACAGATCGTCGCGGTAGCCGTCGCTGCGGAAACGGCAGGCGTAACCGGTGAGGTCGCGGCCGGCGGCGACGCAGGCGAAGGCACCGGCGTCGAACACGAAACCGTCGTCGCCGGACCGCGGATCGGCCGCGTCCACGGCGGGCTCCAGCGCGGCGGCATCGGCGCTCATCGCCGCCCTCCCATCGCGCGACGGCGCTCGGCGGGCGGACAGGGCGAACGGAAAGCGGGCGGACAGGGCTGGCTCATGCGGGTCGGTTCGTTCGCGCCGGGGGTCGCGTCGGATCGGCCCGGCAGGATCGCATAGCGCAACACCGGCTGCAGCGTCTGCGCCGGGTTTCGCGCTTACGGACCGCGACCGCGCGCACGCTTGCGGCGCCGCGCAAGGTTTCCGTCGCCGCACGGCGACCCGCCGCAGCGGGCCGCCGCATCCTCGGCGGGGTCGCGGCTCAGTTGACCGCGGCCGCGCTCCAGGCCCGCGCCACCGCGGTCTGTTCGGCCGAACCGGCGCCGTACAGCTCGGCCGCGGCGGCCAGGGTCGCCGCCCGCGCCTGCGGGTAGCTGGTGCTGGAGGTGAACTTGGTGGTCAGCGCGCGATACCAGATCTTGCCGGCCTTATCGCGGCCGATGCCGGCGATCGCGGTGTCGCCGTTGCACACCAGCTGGGCCGGGGTCAGGCCGGAGCCGGCCGGCACCACCGCGCCTTCGGCGAGCAGATAGAAGAAGCGGTTGCCGACCCCGGAGGTGTAGTGCGGGTCGTGCGCGCCGCCGGCGCCCTGGCTGGGATCGAAGCCGCCGGGGATGTAGCAGTTGAACGACTTGCCGTCGGCGCCCTGGTTGTACATGTCGCGGAAGGCCAGCCCGCCGCTGCGCATGATTTCGCCGATCCGGTAGTCGCCCGGGTCGTTGGGGTGGTTGGCGTAGAACTCGACCAGGGTGCCGAAGATGTCCGAGTTGGCCTCGTTGAGGCCGCCGGCGTCGCCGGAATAGGCCAGGTTGGCGGTGGCGGCGTTGACCCCGTGCGACATCTCGTGGCCGGCGACGTCGATGCCGACGATCGGGCCGAAGCCGCGCGCGGCGTCGCCGTCGCCGTAGAACATCACCTTGGTCAGGGCGAAATACGCGGCGTTGACCCCGGTGGTGCTGCCGTCGGCGCGCTTGAAGTTGGTGTGGGCGTAGCTCTTGATGCCGACGCCGTCGTTGTACAGGCCGTTGCGGCCGTGCACGTTCTTGAAATAGTCCCAGGTGGCGCCGACGCCGTAGTGGACGTCGGTGGCGACGGTGGCGCGGTCGCTGAGCGCGTTGTTGCCCCAGGTGTTGTCGGTGTCGGTGAACAGGGTCGCGCCCCAGGTCGCGAACAGGATGTCGAACAGGTTCGAGATCGCCGCGCCCTTGGCGTCGTAGACCGCGCCGTTGCCTCGGGTGGTGTCGATCAGGTCGAACCTGGTCGCGCTCTTCTGGTCGGTGGCGATGCTGAGGTTGCCGTAGTAGTAGGTCTTGCCGGTGCCGACCGCGGCCGCGGTCTGCAACTGGTCCTGGGCGTCCAGCACCTTGCCGCTCGTGGCGTCGACGTAATAAGTGACGAAGCCGGAGTGCTTGCGGGTGTCCTCGCCCTGCAGGGTGACCTCGTACGCCAGCACCGGCTGCGCGCCGCGCGCGTAGATCACCCGTTCGTTGCGGTGGACCTGGACCAGCTTGCCGTCGAAGCGCGCGCCGGCCTCGATCGCGGCGGCCTCGCGGCCGATCCGCGCGACCAGCGACGGCCGCTGCGCGCTGCGCAGGGTCAGTTGGGCCGCGCGCAGTTGCCCGCGCTGGGTCTTGGCGACGACGTCGCCGCCGATCACGCGCAGGCCGCGGTAGCTGCGCTCGAAGCGCACGTGCCCGGTGCCGTCGCGGTCGACCACGGTGTCGCGCACCTGGAAAACGTCGCCGGCGTCGGCCTGGAGCGTCGCCAGGTGCTGGCCGATCAGGCCGCGCGCCTGCGCTGCGGTGGCGGACTTGAGGTCGGCGGCCTGGGCGCTGCCGGCGACGCTCAGGGCAGCGGCGATCGCGAGGGCCGTCGCGAGGGGGGTCGGCTTGGATTCGAGTCGCATAGCTTCCTTACTCCCGAGATTGGAATCGAGGCGCCGGTCCGCGAGGCGGACGCGGGCGGGCCGCCCGGCCCGCTCTGGGATCATCGATACATCCAGGGATCGCGGCCCGGGCTTTCACGGGCGCAATCACGGCCAAACTGGGCCGCAGTGCGGAATTCGCTCAATCCACGCGCCGGCGTATGGACGGCCGCGAAGCGGCCGTCCCATGCCGCGCCGAAGCGCTCAGTCTTCGACGATCGCGTGCGGCAGGAAGCGCGAGCTGTCCTGGGTGATCGGGCCGGCGTCCTCGCGCAGGCCCATGCCGGCGGCGACGTCGGCCACCACCCAGCTGCCGATCAGCGGGTAGTTCGGCGCACCGTCGGCGCCGTCGAAGCGCGGCAGGGCGTGGTGCGCCTGGCGGACGGTCGGGCCGTCCCGATAGGGGCCGTCGCTGCTCAGACGCTGGCCGTCGGCGGTGACTAGCTCGATGTTGGCGCCCTCGCGCGAGAACAGCGGCTTGCGCACCCAGCCGGCCGGCAACGGCGCCGCGGCATCGTCCTCGAAATGCGCCTCGAGCAGGTTGGGATGGCCGCGATGGCGCTCCCACAGCAGCGGCAATACGCCCTTGTTGCTGAGGATCGCCTTCCACGCCGGCTCGATCAGTTGCACCTGCGAGCCGGCGAGCTTGGCCCCGTACTCCTCGGCGAACATCCATTCCAGCGGATACAGCTTGAACAGGGTGCGGATGACCCGGTCGTCGGCGTCGGTGAACCACCCCTCGGCGCTCAGGCCGATGCCTTCGATGCTCAGCTCCAGGGTGTCGACGCCGGCCTGCTCGGCGCAATCGCGCAGATAGCGCACCGTGCCCTGGTCCTCGGCCGAGCCCTCGACCGCGGCGAAATGCACCGGGGTGACGATGCGCTTGTCGCGGGCCAGGCTGCCGAAGGTTTCGATCAGCAGTTCCTGGATGCGGTTGTACTGGTCGGCGCCGGTGCCGAGCGTGCCGGCGGCGATGCCCTGTTCCAGCCACAGCCACTGGAAATAGGCCGCCTCGTACAGCGAGGTCGGGGTGTCGTAGTTGAGCTCGTACAGCTTGGCCGGGCCGCGGCCGTCGTAGGCCAGGTCCATGCGCCCGTACAGATGCGGCTCGCGGCGTTGCCAGGACTGGGCGATCCAGTCCCAGTACTGCGGCGGAATCGCCAGCCGTTGCAACAGTTCTTCCGAGCCGACCACCTCGTCGACCAGGCCCATCGCCAGGTCGTGCAGGTCCTGGGTCGGCTGCTCGATGTCGTCCTCGATCTGGCGCAGGCTGAAGGCGTAGTACGCCGACTCGTCCCAGTACGGCGCGCCGTCGATGGTGTGGAAATGGAAGCCCAGCGACTGGGCCTGCTCGCGCCAGTCCGGGCGCGGGGTCGCGGCGATGCGCTTCATTCGGTGCGGTCGTCCGTGGTCGGTCGGATGCGGTTCGAGATGGGGGCGGCGCTCAGCCGCCCCAACCGCGCGAGCTGCCGCTGCTGCGGCTGCCGCCGAAGCCGCCGCGCGCGGCGGCGCTGGAGCCGAAGCCGGCGCGCGACACGGTCACCGCGCGGGACGGCAGGGCGGTGTCGCCGTACTTGCCGCGGACCATGCCGCTGCTCTTGCCGACGTATTCGCCGCCGGGGCGCAGGTAGCCGCCGCCGCGGTAGTCGCGGTACAGCGGCGAGACGCCGCGCACGCCGTAGTAATAACCGCCCCCGCCGCTGTTCATCGCCTGCGAGACGGCGTAGCCGATCAGGAACCCGGCCATCGGCGGCATGAAGCTGTTCTGGTTGCCGTTGGCGTACTGCGGCGGCACCGGCTGGCAGGCGCCGAACTGGTCGTTGCACTCGCGCTCGCTCTCGAAGCGCGGCGCCAGCTTGGCGTGGTCGGCCAGCGCCTTCTCGTAGGCGGCCTGGCAGTCGGCGACCGAGATTTCGGTCTGCACCGCGCACTCTTCGCGCGCGGTCAGGATCTTGCCGCTGGGTTCGTCCTCGCAGCCGGTCAGCGCGGCCGGCACGGCCACCGCCATCAACACCAGCCGCAGCTGGCGCGAACGCTTGCTCTGGGTCGGATTCATGGCATCGCTCACGGGGTCATCGCGGCGGCGTTGATCAGGCCGACGCTGATCGACACGCCGGCGGAGAAGATGCCGGCGGCGGCCTGGTTCAGGCTGATCTGCTGCGACAGCTTGGGCAGGACCAGGCGCGCGAGCAGGAAGGCGAGCAGTTGCACCACCACCGACACCGCGCCCCAGATCGCCGCGTCGATCAGGCTGACCGAGTTGGAAATCGCCGAATGCAGCGGCAGCGCCAGGCCGATCAGGGTGCCGGAGAACGCGGTCGCGGCGGCGACGTTGCCTTCGCGGATCAGGCTCAGCTCGCGATGCGGGGTGATCAGCAGCACGGCCACCGCGGCGGCGATCAGCACGCCGATGCCGGTGCCGGCGTAGGCGAGGAAGTTGAGGAAGCTGTGGGCGGTGATCGGGGCGTCCATGGTGATCCTTGAGGCGAAAGAACGAGCGGCGCGGCGCTCAGGTGATGTCGAGGTCGGCCGTGGTCAGGTCCAGGCCGATCGCGTAGGTGACGACGAATTCGCTGGGGCCGTAGTCCTCGGCGGTGACCAGCAGGAATTCCTCGCGCTCCGGCTCGGCCACCTCGCGGCGGTAGAGCATGGCGTAATGGGTCAGGTCGTCGTCGCGGCGGGGCGGGTCGTGGCGGTACAGGACCTCGTCGTAGACCACCGCCGGCACCTTGGCCGCGGCCTCGCCATCGCCGAACTCGCGGTACCAGGTGCGGCCGGCGTATTCGATCCGGTCCGCGCCCAGGTGCGGATGTTCGTGGATGAAACGCTGGAACGCGGCCTGGTTGGGCGGGTTCACCGTTTCCTGGAACATGAAGGCCTTGATGCCCTCGATCTGGCCGCTGGCGGTGCTGACCTGCAGGTAGGCGTCGTCGTCGAGGTAGAAGCGGTGCAGCGCATGGCCGCCGCCGAGGTCGATGTGACCGTAGCAGGGAATCCCCTGGTGGCCCTCGGGCAGCTGCGCGCTCCAGGCCTGCGGGTGGGCGCGGTACATCATGGTGTCGAACGCGACCCGGCCGTTGATCCGCAGCCCCAACGGCAGTTCGTGCGCGAACGGCAGCGCCGGCTTCGCGGGCGCCTTGTCGTTGCCGCCGAACAATCCCTTCAACCAACTCATCGCCTGCCCTCGTCTCGCATGGCCCGGTATCGCCGCACTCGCCTCAGCCGGCCGCCAGCGCGGCCCAGGGCACGCGGCGTCCGTCGATGCGGGCGTCGGCAAGGTAATACAACAATGTGCCGGGCGCGATCTCGACATGATCGGGCGGGTTGAGCACCGGCGCCGCGCTGCGGCCGTCGCGGTAGCCGACCCACAACGCAGCCTGGGCGCGGAACGCGCCGGCCAGCTTGCCGGCCTGGACCGGCGCGGCGTCGGCCGGCACCTGCAGGCTGAACTGGGTCGGACCGCCGGCGCCGAGCCATTCGCCGGCGACCAGCGAACTGCCGGCGTCCTGCGCTGCGCGCGCGATCACGTCGACATGCAGCGGGCGCGTGCACTCGATGTGCGGGTAATGGCTGCGCACCAGATCGGCCGCGGCAGTGGCGTCGAAATGCGCGACCACGTGCGCCGCCGGTCGGTGCGACATGACCGCGAACACCGCCGCCAGCGAGCGGTCGTCGTCGGCCGCGTGCACGATCACCCGTGCCGCGCCGGCCAAGGCGGCGCGCGTGTACTCGCCGCAGTCGGCATAGGAGTCGACCGCGACGAAGCGGATCTGGTCCGGCATCGGGTTCTCGGTCAGGCCTTCGGCGAGCAGCACGATGCCCTCGTCGTCGGTGTGGGTGTCGGCCAGCAGCAGTCGCACCAGGCGCTCGGATTCGCGCCCATGCCAGCCGATCAGCACGGTGTGGCCTTGCAGGTCGTCGTAACTCATCTTGCCCATTTGGTGGCGTTTCCAGAAATGCAGCAGGCTGGCGCTGGTCTTGGCCAGCACCGAGGCGAACAGGGCGATCGCGCCCGGCATCACGAACAAGGCCACGACGTAGCGGCCGGCGGTCGAGCCCGGCGACAGGTCGCCGTAGCCGATCGTGCTGGCCGTGGTCATGTAGTAGTAGAGGAAGGCGTCGGCTGCGATCAGCTTGGCTTCGCCGGCCCAGGCCAGCAGCAGCCAGGTCAGGCCCATGTGCAGCACCAGCGCGGTCGCGACCACGCCCCAGCTGATCCGACGCAGGTGGCCGCGGACGAGGCGGTAGAGCTTGCCGATGACGATCATTCTGAGCGGGTGCCTGGTGACGTCCGTGTGGGGCGGTGCGGAACGGGGGGGCGGGAAGCGGTTGGCCGCGGTCCGGGGCCGGTCGCGGCTGCGGTCGCGGTCGCGGTCGCGGCTGCGGCTGCGGTTGCGGTTGCGGTTGCGGCGAAGACTACAGCTATCGCGGCGGCGGAGACGAATGCTCGGACGCGCCGTCTCCTTTGGGCCGGCCGTCTTCGCGCGGGCGCAGATCCGAAGACTTCACAGCCCCTGCCGCGATGCCGCCCGCCATTCCCGCCTGCGCGGGAACGACGGGCAAGAGCCTGGAATCCGGAGACTGCGCACTCGTGCCGCCGCGCAGTCCCGGCCCCGCGTTGGCAGAAATGGCGAGCGCCGGGGCGCGTGGATCGCGAACCCTCTCCGTACCGCGTGCCGCCCCCGCCTGCACGGGGACGACGCGCGGCGGTCTCAGTTCTTGCGCTCGACCTGCTCGGCGTCCTTGATCTCCATCGCCGGCAGCGACAGCGGCTCGTGGGCCAGCTGCTGCACCGGCTTCTCGCGGAAGCGTTCGAGGATGTTGTCGACGCTGGTCGATTCCGGCAGCAGGCCGGCGTTGGCCAGCTTGGCGTTGAGGTCGCCGTCGCCGCTCTCGGCTTCCAGCTGCGCCGCCGCCTGCAGGCGCGCGCCGCGTTCGGCCTGGCGCTGCTGGATGCGCTCCAGCGAGTCCAGCGCGGTGGTGACCTTGCCGGTGGCGCCGGAATGGCGCGCGGCGACCGCGGTCTGGGCCCGCTGCACCGCCTCGGTGGCCTTGACCGTGTCGACCTGCTGCTTGACCCGGGCCAGCTTGCGCTCGGTCGCGGTGATCGCGGTCTTGAGCTGGTTGATGCTGGCGTCGTAGCTGGCGATGGCCTGCTCGTCGTTCTTGAGGTCGGTTTCGACGGTCGCCAGGCGCTCGGCGACTTCGCGCGCGAGCTGCTCGTTGCCCTGGCGCAGGGCCCCGGCGATGTAGGTCTCGTACTCGGCCTTCTTGGCGAAGCGGTCCTTGCTGCGGTTGGCCTGCAGCTGGCGCTGGGCCATGACCTTGGTCAACTCTTCCTTGGAGCGGATCAGCTCGTTGCCGGCGTCGCGGATCTCCTGGTCGAGGATCTTCAGCGCGTTGGCGTCGACCACGGCCTGGCCGGCCTCGTGCGCGGTGCCGCGGAACAGGGTCAGGATTTTCTGCAGCAGGCTCATGCGCTCACCAGATAGGACTTGAGGGCCTCGACCGCGTCGATCGCGTTGTCGGCCAGGGTGCGGATTTCCAGCTCGACCTGCTCGGCGGTCGAGTCCGGCGCCATTTCGCCGAACACGATATAGACGTCGCGGTCGTTGATCGTGGTCAGGCCGAGGTTGGACAGCGGGTTGATCGGGTTCAGGCGCAGGCAGGCTTCGTTGAAGCCGGCCGCGTCGCGGACCTGGGCGGCCTCGACCAGCGGGGTGGAGACGAAGATCTCGCGGTCGGTCAGCGCGATGGTGACGCCGAGGTCGCCGGCTTCCGGCAGGGTGACCTGGATCGCCGAATCGGCGGTCGGCACTTCTTCGACGTTGTCGGCGCCGAAGCTGGCGGCCAGTCGGGTCAACAGTTCTTGCGTGGTCCAACGGGACATAGGGGGTCCTTGTGGGGGTGGCGTACGGGCGCGGCGCGCGTCCGGGTCGCGGGCGGCGCGGGCGCCGGCGGCGGCCCGACCCTGGCCCTGCGATCATCGTCCGTGACCGTGCTCGTGGATCGGGAACGGTTATAGGGGCGGGCGATGACCGACGCAAGGCGCACAAGTCCCGTGCGCCGGCCGCGCCGGCGAGTGGGATGCGCGTCGCGACGGGGCTTTGCGGCCCCTGCGGCGCCCGGTCGCAGGCCGCCGCGATTGGGCTAAACTGTCCGGCGGAACTACCCGACCGGCATTCCCGGCCCGCGATCTCTGCCCGCAAGGCAGCGCTCGGCGGGTTCGTCATGGGGCGGGTCCGCAGCGGCCGCGCCGATCCCCGGTACGGCCACGTCGATGGCTCAGGTGCGCCCTCGCGGTCGCACGCAATAGGTGGATCGTGCGCAATTACGACCTAGAATTCCTGAAGAAATTCTCGATGGTGATCGGCTTCCTGATGCTGGTCACCCTCGGCCTGATGATCGCCGCCTACTTCGTCCACAAGCAGTTGCCGGCGGAAATCGATCCGCGCGCGGCGCAGCGCACCGAGAACCGCATCGGTCCGGTCGGCGCGGTCTACGCCGGCTCGACCGGCGCCGCCGCGCAGCAGGCGGCGGTCGCCGCGGCCGCGGCCAAGGCCGCCTCGCAGGTCGCCTACGGCGGCACGCTCGACGGCCAGGTGATCTACGACAGCCTGTGCGCGGGCTGCCACAAGTCCGGCGCCGGCGGCGCCCCGACCCTGGACAGCGCGCACTGGGGCGCGCGCATCGCCAAGGGCAAGGACACCTTGCACAAGCACGCCATCGAAGGCTTCACCGGCAGCGCCGGGGTGATGCCGCCGAAGGGCGGCAACCCGGCCCTGACCAACGAACAGGTCGCGGCCACGGTCGACTGGATGCTGTCCAACATCAAGTAAGCCGGCCGCCGATCGCGTCCAGCCGAACGCCGCCTCCGGGCGGCGTTTCGCTTTATGCGGGCGGCGTTCTCGAACCCCGGCTGCGAGGCGAGCCGCCCGGACGCGACCGCTGCGCCGCCGCCGGCACGCGACGCGCGGCCGCGGCGCTGCCGATAATGCCGGTTGTCCTGGCCCGACCCGAGTTCCGCCATGCCGCGTTTTGGTTCCGTCTGCGCCCTTGCCCCCTGCCTGCTGCTCGCCGCTTGCGCCGGTGCGCCCACGCGCACGCCCGGCCCGCCGCGGAGCCCGGACGCGGTCGCGGTCGGCACGGTCCAGGGCCGCGAAGCCGCCAGCGCCTGGGTCGGGCGCGAAGCGACGGTCGAAGGCCGCATCACCGCCTCCCTGCGCGGCGCCGACGGCGCGCCCGGCTGGCTGCTGCAGGATGCCGGCGACGGCGAGGAAGCCACCTCCGACGCGATCTGGATCACCGGACCGGCCGCGGCTTCGCTGGCGCTCGGTCACGCCGTGCGCGTGCACGGCCGGGTCTACGAAGCGCCGCACGGCCGCGGTTCGTCGCTGACCGCGCTCGACGCGCAGCGCAGCGAGGCCTTGCCGGCGCGCGCCGGCAAGGCGTTGGGGCGACTGATGCCGGTCGCGGTGGCGCAGCCGCCGCAATGGAGCCGGCTGGAAGGCATGCGCGTACGCATCGCCGCTCCGCTGACCCTGGCCGAACGCGACCGCAAGCGCGGTCGCCTGCTGGTGTCGTTCGACGGTCCGCTGTGGCAGCCGACCGAGCGCGCCGAACCCGGCAGCGAGGCGGCGCGCGCGATCGCCGCCGATAACGCCCGCCGGCGCCTGTCGCTGAGCGGCGGCGAAGCCGCGCTCGGCGCGACCGCCTTCGTCGCGCGCAGCGGCAGCCGGCTGGACAGCGTCGAAGGCGTGGTCGTGCCGGGCGAAGACGGCTACGTGCTGCAGCCGGATGCCGCGCCGACGCTGCACGCGGCGCCGCGCCCGGCGCCGCCGCAGGTCGCCGGCGATCTGCGCATCGCCGCGTTCAACCTGGAGAACCTGTTCAACGGCGACGGCCGCGGCGGCGGTTTCCCGACCCTGCGCGGCGCGCGCACTCCGGCCGAGTACCAGGCCCAGTTGGACAAGCTGGTCGCGACCATCCACGCCTTGAACCCCGACGTCGCCGCGCTGATGGAACTGGAGAACGACGGCTATGGCCCCGAGTCCACCCTCGCCGCCTTGGTCTCGGCGCTCGACCGCGCCGACGCCGTGGTCGGCGGCGCCCAGGACTGGCGCTTCGCGGCGCCATGCAAGCAGCCCTGCGCGCAATCGCAACGCGGCCCGGGCGACAACCCGATCCGGGTCGGCCTGATCTACCGCAGCCAGCGGGTGGCCGCGCAGGGCGTCGCCGCGGTCTTGCAGCAAGACCCGTTCGGCCCGCTGGCGCGGGTGCCGATGGCGCAGGCGTTCCAGGCCCTGGGCCCCGGCGGCGCGCGCGGCCCGGCCTTCGTGGTCGCCGCCAATCACTTCAAGTCCAAGGGCTGCGGCAAGGCCGAAGGCGCCGACCGCGACCAGGGCGACGGCGCTTCGTGCTGGAACGCCTCGCGGGTCGACGCCGCGCGCCGGCTGGACGCCTGGCTGCGGCGCGACCCCACCACCAGCGGCAGCGCCATGAACCTGATCGTCGGCGACCTCAACGCGCATGCGCAGGAAGCGCCGCTGCGCACGCTGTACGCGGCCGGCTGGCGCGACGCGTTCGCGGTCGCCGGCGTCCAGGCGCCTTACAGCTATGTGTACCGCGGCGAACTCGGCCGGCTCGACCATGCGCTGCTGTCGCCGGCGCTGGCGCCGCGCCTGCGCGGCGCGGCCGAATGGCACGTCAACGCCGACGAACCCGAAGAGGCCGGCTACCGCGACGGCGGCGGCGGTCCGTGGCGCAGCTCCGATCACGACCCGCTGCTGCTCGGCTTCGATCTGCAGGCGCACTGAGCGCCGGCCGCGACGAGAGGGCCGGCCGCACACGGCTGTGCCCGGTCTGCCCGCAGACCGCCGCGCGTGCGATGCGCGGCGCGGACTACACAGCGGCGTAACACCTCGCCGACGGCGGCCCGTATCATGCGCCCCATGAACCTTCCCGCCTTCCCCGGCGACGCAGCCGCGACGCTGACCCTGCCCGGCCCCGCCGGCGCGCTCGAGCTGATCGTCGAAGCGGCCGAATCCGCGCCGCGGCCGATCGTCGCCATCGTCTGCCATCCGCTGCCGACCGAAGGCGGCACCATGCACAACAAGGTCGTGACCATGACCGCGCGCGCCTTGCGCGAGTCGGGCGCGGCCACGGTGCGCTTCAACTTCCGCGGCGTCGGCGGCTCGGAAGGCGAGTTCGACCAGGGCGAAGGCGAAGGCGACGACCTGCGTGCGGTCGCCGCCTGGGTCCGCGCGACCCGGCCCGACGCGCAACTGTGGCTGGCCGGTTTCAGCTTCGGCGCCTATGTCTCGCTGCGCATGGCCGACGAGCTGCAGCCCAAGCTGCTGATCTCGATCGCGCCGCCGGCCGGGCGCTGGGATTTCGACCGCATCGCTCCGCCCAGCGGCTATCCATGGCTGGTAATCCAGGGCGAGGCCGACGAGATCGTCGATCCGCAGGCCGTATACGCCTGGATCGACGGCCTGCGCCAGCCGCCCGAGTTGGTGCGCATGCCCGACACCGGGCATTTCTTCCATCGCCGCCTGATCGACCTGCGCGGCGCGATCAAGAACGGCGTGCGCCCGCACCTGCCGCCGGAACTTCCCGGCGCTTCCGCGCCGGCCCCGAACTGACCGGAACGCGGCCCATGTTCCCCGACCGGCCCTGCGGGACGCGCCGCGCCTGCGCCGCGTCCGCCGACGCCGCGGCGGCATGAGCCGGCCCGACGAGCCCTACTGCGCATGACCGCTCTGTCCCCTTCACAAGCCTATGCCGCCGGCGTCGCCCGCGGCGACTGGAGCGACGACCCGGCGCAGCGCCCGGCGTTGCGCGAACTCGACCGCATCCATGCCGCCCTGCAGGCACCGCCGCGCCAGGGCCTGTTCGACCGCCTGCGCGGCAAGCCGCGCGAAGGCGTGCGCGGCCTGTACCTGTGGGGCGGCGTCGGTCGCGGCAAGACCTTCCTGATCGACCTGTTCTACGAGCAGTTGCCGATCGCCGAGAAGCGCCGCACCCATTTCCACCGCTTCATGCGCGAAATCCACGCCCAGCTGCGCGAACACGCCGGCGAGAGCGACCCCCTGGCGCGGATCGCCCGGCAATGGCGCGAGAACCTGCGGGTGCTGGTGCTGGACGAGTTCTTCGTCATCGACATCGGCGACGCGATGCTGCTCGGCCGGCTGATGGAACGCCTGTTCGCCGAGGGCGTGACCCTGGTGACCACCTCCAACACCGCGCCGCCCAACCTCTATGCCGACGGCCTGCAGCGCGACCGCTTCAAGCCGGCGATCGCGCAGCTCCAGGCCCACTGCGAAGTGCTGCTGCTGGACAGCGCGCAGGACTACCGGTTGCGCGCGCTGACCCGCTCGCCGGTGTACCGGGCGCCGCTGGACGCCGATTCCGACCTGTGGCTGAGCGGGCGCTGGAAGGAGCTGACCGCCGCCTGCATCGCCGAAACCGGCCCGCTGCGCATCGACGGCCGCGATATCCCGGTGCGCGCGCTGGCCGACGGCCACGGCTGGTTCGACTTCGCCGCCCTGTGCGAGGGCCCGCGCGCGGCCAGCGATTACATCGAGATCGCGACCGAGTACCACACCGTGCTGGTCGGCGGCATCCCGCTGTTCGACGGCCTCAACGACGACCCGGCGCGGCGTTTCATCAATCTGATCGACGAGTTCTACGACCGCCATGTGAATCTGGTGTGCACGGCCGCCGAGCTCCCGACCGCGCTGTACCGCGGCCAACGCCTGGCCGGCGCGTTCGAACGCACCGCCTCGCGCCTGATCGAAATGCAGTCGGCCGAGTACCTCGCGCTGGAACATCGCGGCTGAGCCGGCGAAACCGCGCCGCGCCGTCCCGCGGCATGTGTGCCGAGCGTGCCCGCCCGCACCGCGACTGAACGCCCGTACCGGCGCCGCGGCGCGCGACGACGCCGCGCGCCGCATGCGCGCAAACCGTCGCTGCGCCGCCGCAGGAATGCGCGAAGTCCGGGTTTTTCCGCTTCTTGCGTGGCCTGCGGCCGCTGCGCACGCGGTCGCAAAACGCCTCGCCGGACGGGGGTTTTGCCCGCGTCGGAACCGACCCACGCCGAGGCGGCACTGAAAAACAGCTAATTTTTGCTCGAAAACTCTTGGCGGCGCGTCGGGCATGCCCTACATTCCGCCTTGCCGAGGGGTTATCCAGGCAACCCATCCATCCAACGAGTACTACCGGAAGAAACTATGGCTACCAAGAAAACCGCTGCAAAGAAGAAGGCCGCGCCGAAGGCCGCCGCCAAGCCGGCCGCTCCGAAGCCGATCAAGGAAGTGCTGAGCAAGTCGGGTCTGGTCGCGCACCTGGCGGAAGCCACCGGCGTGGTCGCCAAGGACATCCGCGCGGTGCTCGGCGCGCTCGAGGGCGCGGTGCATGCCTCGATCAACAAGAAGGGCGCCGGTGCGTTCACCCTGCCGGGCCTTCTGAAGATCACCGCCGTCAACGTTCCGGCCAAGCCGAAGCGCAAGGGCATCAACCCGTTCACCAAGGAAGAGCAGTGGTTCGCCGCCAAGCCGGCCACGGTGAAGGTCAAGGTCCGTCCGCTGAAGAAGCTGAAGGACGCCGCGGCCTGAGGTCGCTGATGCGGCGCACCGCGCGTCGCATCGCCCGCTTTGCCGGAACGCCGCCTTCGGGCGGCGTTCCTTTTGCGGTGCCGCCGCCGCGCCGGGGCGAGGTTCCTTTTTGTATCGCCGCCGCCCTCGCAACGAGGTTGCGGCGCCATCGATCCCCGCGGCTGACGCCTCCTTCGCTGAATACGAACTCATTCAGCACACTTCGACCGCCGTGGCATAGTGCGCGCAATCGCGCCGTCGCACAGGAGCGCCGCATGGACCCGATCAGTCTCGAAGAACTGGCCCTGTTGGACGTGCTCCAGCGCATCGATGCCGGGCACGCGCCGGGAGCGCATTCGCTCGCCCTGCGCGAACGCCTGATCGAAGCCGCCCTGGTCGAAGCCGGCGACGACGACGGTCTGCGTCTCACCGACGCTGGCGTGGAACGCTGCAAATCGCTGCGCCATCGCGTCGCCGCCGACGCCGAAGCGGCGCTGGTGTTGCAGGAACGCGAAGCGGCGGCAGCCGCACAGGCGGACGCCTCGAGCGACTGAGCGCCGCGCGATCGGCCGTCGCCGCAACGCCGTCGCAACACCGAGGCCGCGGCGTCCGCTCCGATACCCCGCAGGCGGTCGCGCGAGTCCGTCCCCCCACCGCCGTCCAAGCCGGCATGGTCCGACGCAGCCGCCATGGCGGATGGATGCGATGCGCGGCACGAAACGCGTCGCGGCCATGCCGCCGGCGCTTGCGCAACTCCGGGGCGGTCCCGATATCGGCATCATCGCCTCTCGCCTGCGCGCCCATGACTTCGCCCTTCGACCGCCACCTCGCCGACTGGAACCTGACTCCCGACGGCAGTCCGATCCGCACCCACAGCAGCGATCTGCTGCCGGTCCGCCACGCCGGCGCGCCGGCGATGCTCAAGCTCGCGCGCGAAACCGAGGAACGCCACGGCCGCCTGCTGATGCAGTGGTGGAACGGCGACGGCGCCGCGCGGGTGCTGGCCAGCGACGCCGACGCCTTGCTGCTGGAACGCGCCTGCGGCCCGCGTTCGCTGGCGCAGATGGCGCGCGACGGCCGCGACGACGAAGCCACCGCGATCCTGTGCGACACCGCCGCGCGCCTGCATGCGCCGCGCACGACGCCGGTGCCGCAGGACCTGGTGCCGCTGCGCCCCTGGTTCGCCGATCTGGAAACCTACGCCCGCAGCCATGGCGGCCTGCTCGCGCGCGGCTGGGACATCGCCCAGGGCCTGCTCGCCGAGCCGCGCGAAGTCGTGCCCCTGCACGCCGACCTGCATCACGAGAACGTGCTCGACGCCGGCCCCGAACGCGGCTGGATCGCCATCGACCCCAAGCGGGTGATCGGCGAGCGCGGCTTCGAGTACGCGGTGTTGTTCACCGATCCCGACCAAGAAACCGCGTTGGCGCCGGGCCGTTTCGAACGGCGCGTGGGCATCGTGGTCGAGCGCGCCGGCCTGGAGCGGCGGCGCCTGCTGCAGTGGATCGCCGCCTTCCAGGCGTTGTCGGCGGCCTGGTTCCTCAGCGACGAGGACGAGGCCGACAAGGAATTCGCAGCGATCGAGCTGGCGTTGGCGGAGTTGGATCGGGGTTGAACCGGCACGGCCGTTGCCCGCTGTTGAAGCGGCAGGCCAATGGGAGCCGCGCTTCGCGTCTAAGGCCCCGCCGCCGCGCCCCACCCGCCGCCCAGCGCCTTGTACAGATTCACCTCCGCCGCCAGCGCCTCGCCGCGCAGTTGCAGCACGGTCAGCTCGGCATTGAACAGATTGCGCTGCGCGTCCAGCTCTTCCAGGTACGAGGCATAGCCCTCGTTGTAACGGTTGTGGGCGATGCGCAAAGCCTCGGCCAGCGCCTGGCGCTGCTGCTCGGCCTGTTCGCCCTGCTCGCGCAGGCGCGCGATCGCGGCCAGCGCGTCCTCGACCTCGGCGAACGCGGTCAAGACGGTCTTCTGGTAGCCCAGCACCGCCTGGTCGCGCCGGGCCGCGCTCGCATCGACCTGGGCGCGCAGGCGGCCGCGATTGAACAACGGCGCCAGCACGCTGCCGCCGACGCTCCACAGGCGGATCGGGTCGTTGTGCAGCAAGCTCGATTCCAACTGCCCCAGCGAACCGGTCAGGCGCAGCGTCGGCAGCAACTGCGCGCGCGCCGCGGCGAGTCCGGCGTCGGCCGCAGCGACCTGCGCCTCGGCCTGGGCGATGTCCGGGCGGCGGCGCAGCAACTGCGAGGGCATGCCCGCATCGGGCAGCGCCGGCGCGGCGATGTCGCCCAGCGCCAGGCCGCGCGGCACCGCCTGCGGCGCACGGCCGAGCAGCACCGACAACGCGTCTTCCTGGCGCCGTATCGCCAACTGCAGCTGCGGCACGACTTGAGCGGTCGCACGATATTCGGCCTGCGCCTGGGCCAGCTCCAGGCGCGAGCTGTAGCCGGTATCGAAACGCCGCTGCGCGACCTTGAGCGCACCTTCGCGCGATGCCAGGGTACGCTGCGCCACCGCCAAACGCGCATCGCCAGCGCGCAGTCCCAGATAGGCCTGGGCCACCGCCGCGGCGATGCCGAGCCGGACCGCGTCGGCACCGGTTTCGCTGGCCAGCAGATTGGCCCGCGCCGCATCGGTCAGCGCATCGAGCCGACCCCACAGATCGACTTCGAACGCGGCCTGGAACTGCGGCTGGGTCACCTCCGACACCACGGCGCGGCCGCTGGCGGCAAGGCTGCGCGAGCGCGTCGCGCTCACCGCCAGGTCCAGGCTCGGCCATTGCGCCGCCCCCTGCGCCGCGAGCAAGGCGCGCGCTTCGGCGACGCGGGCCGCGGCGACACGCAGATCGGTGTTGTCGCGCAGGGCGCGTTCGACCAGCTCGGCCAGCACCGGGTCGTTGTAGCCGCGCCACCAGTCGCGCTGCACCGCGATGCCGGCACCGGGCGCGTCGCGCCAGGCGGCGGGCGGCTCGGGCCGTTCCGGCGGCGCCGGCACACCGGCGCAGGCACTCAACAGCGCGACCCCGGCCGCCAGGCCGAACCAGCGCCGCCGGGCCGGCGCCGTCGGACGCGCCTGCATTGGGGTCATCGCCGCGGCTCCGGTTGCGCCGGCACGGGCCCACCCGCCGCCTGGACAGCGCCTTCCGAGCGACCGTCCTGCACGCGGCGCGCCGGCATCGATGCGGCATCGAGTTCCGCCACCGGCACCGCCGCATCGCGCGCGGCTTCGGCGGCGGCGGCCTGTTCGGCGCGACGCACCGCCGCTTCGTCGATCGCGCTGGCGGTATCGACGGTGGCTTCCACCGACAGGCCCGGCCGCAGCCGCTGCGCCAGCTCCTGGTCCGGATCGATCGCGATCCGCACCGGCAAGCGCTGCGCGACCTTGGTGAAATTGCCGGTCGCGTTGTCGGTCTTGATCACGCTGAACTCCGAACCGGTCGCCGGCGACAAGCGTTCGACCCGCCCCTTGAGCACCGCGCCGTCCAGCGCGTCGACCCGGAACCAGGCCGCCTGTCCGGCGCGGATGCGCGCGGTCTGCGATTCCTTGAAGTTGGCCACCACCCACAGACGCCGCGGCACCAGTTGCATCAGCTGCGTGCCGGGGGTGACGTACTGGCCCAGGCGCACGCCGATCTCGCCGAGCTGGCCGGCCTGCGGCGCGTGGATGCGGGTGTTGGCGAGGTCGATTTCCGCCAGCCGCAGCGCCGCCTTGGCGTTGCCGACCGCGGCGCTCAGCGCTTCGCGGTTGACGATCACCGAACGCACGTCCTCCCCGGCCGAACGCCGCGCGGCCTGGGCCTGACCGAGTGCGGCCTCGGCTTGGCGCAACGCGGCCAGGGTCTGGTCGCGTTCGCGCTGCGACAGCGAGCCGTCGCCGACCAGGGCGTTGGCGCGGCGCATGTCGGCCTGGGCGCGGGCCAGGTTGGCCTGGGCCGCGGCCAGTTGCGCCTCGACGTTGGCGATCGCCGCTTCGCGCACGCGCTGGGCCTGGGTCGAATTGGCCAGATTGGCTTCCTGCGCGGCCAGATTGGCCCGCGCCTGTTCGACCCGCTGGCGGTAGTTGCGGTCGTCCAGCTCGACCAGCACCTGGCCGGCCTCGACCCGCATGTAGTCCTGCACCCGCACTTGGGCGACGTAGCCGTCGACCTTGGGCGCGATCACGGTGACGCTGCCGCGCACGTAGGCGTTCTCGGTGGTCTGGCGCGCGCTGGAGAACGGCGGCAAGCGCCAGGCGTAGAGGATCAGCAGCACGCCGACCACGGCGATCAGGATCACCGGGATCGAGGCTTTGGAGCGGAAGGGCGTCTTCAGCGGCATGGGGCGTCCTTCGCGGATCAGGAGGTGGATGCGGGGGAAGCGGGTAAGGGGGCGACGGTTGCAGCGGATTGGACGCCGTCGGGCGTGGGCGCGGCGAACGGTCCGGGCACCTGCGAGGCGAAACTGACCACGGTGTGGCCGCGCCGCCACAGTTGCCACTTCAGCAACCCGACCCAGACCAGCACCGCCAGCGCCAGCCAGGCCACCGCCAGGAACACGTCGTTGTAGGCCAGCACCCAGGACTCGCGCAGCACCTGCTGGCTCAGGCTGGCCAGCGCCTGCTGGCTGCGCGCGGCGCCGTCGCCGACCACCCGCGCGACCGCGCCGCCGAGCTGTTGGGTGCGCAGCACCACCTGCGGATCGCCCAGCGTCATCGGCTGCATCAGGTGCTGGTAATGCGCGGTCTGGCGCTGCGCCAGGTAGGTGCCGAGCACCGCCGAGCCAAGCAGGCCGCCGAGCGCGTTGGTGGTGGTGAACAAGACAATGAAGGTCACCAGGTTGCGCACCCCGTCGGCGACCACCCGCACCAGGGCGAGCAGGATCGAGCTGGCCAGGAACATCGACGCCGCCATCGCGATCACGGTCTGGGTGAGGTAGAGCTGGGCCGGCCGGGTCAGGTTGCTGGCGTGCGAATCGACGTAGGCGCACACCCCGACCAAGGCCACCGCGATCAGGCCGAGCATGTCGAAGCGCCGGCCCGGCAGGAACGGCAGGGTCACCACGAAGCCGGCGACGGTGCCGGCCAGCACCAGCCAGAACATCGTGTGCATCTGGTCGTTGTTGAGGCCGAGCACGTTGAGCAGGCCGACCGCGCCGACCGACTGTTCCGACAGCACGATGCGCGACAGCACGATCGCCAGCCCCAGCCGCACCATGTAGCCGCCGTGCAACAACCAGCGCAGGTTGACCATCGGCTTGGAACGGTTGATCTCGATCAGCACGAACGCGCCGGCGCAGACCGCCGCCCAGGCCAGGCACTCGCCCAGCCAGGGCGTGTCCAGCCACCAGCGCAGGCGGCCCAGGGTCAACACCACCGTGACCAGGCCTATGGCCGCCGAATACAGCGGAAAACTGACGATGTCGAGGCGGTCGAACATCGGCTGGCGCGGCACCGGGGTGACCCGCAACAGGTTGATCGCGGCCAGGCAGATCAAGGCCAGGCCGAGCTCGAAGTAGACGATGCCGTGCCACTGGCCGTTGAGGAACAAGCTTTCGGCGACGATCCGCGACACCGGCGCGCCGGTCTGCAGCGCGGCGAAGCCGAACATCAGCCCGAGCACCTTCTTCGGCCCGTCGAACACTTCGGCCATGTACAGCACGGTCAGCGAACTCAGCGGCGCGGCGGCGATGCCCAGCGCGGCGCGCGCGGCCAGCGCCGATTGGAGGTCCTTCGCCAGCAGGTGCACCACGGCCGCGACCACGAACAGGCCGATGCCGAGGTCGGCGAACAGACGCAAGCCGTAATGCAGGCGGAACTTGGTCAACAGCAGGCTGGCCGGGATGTTGGTGGCGAAGTACACGGTCAGCAGCCAGGTCGCCTCGGCGCCGGTCGCGCCGAGCGCGCCCTGCACCTGCGGCAGGTTCGAGGCGACCAGGTTCATGCCCAGGCTCTGGGTCAGGCCCAGCAACAGCGAGATCGCGACGAAGGCGGCAGCGCGCCAACGCGGCATCGGCGCCGCCGATCCGGGCGGTCCCGCGGGCGGAGCGCCGGCCGGCGGCACGGCGCCGGCGTCCGCAGCGGCGGTCGGTAGCGAAGATCCGGCGGGCGAACCGGCAGGCACGGAAGCGGCGGCGGCGGACGACGCCGTGGCGTGCGGCAGGGCGGAATCGGACGCGGCGGTGGCGGCGGTGCTGGCCATCTGCAAGCGCACGGCTCCCGCATGCGTCGGCGTTACGATGGAAGAGTAGGCCTCAGCGGCCGGTCAACGATCAAGCGCGCGCGAGGCGATTGGCCTGTCCGTTCGAGTCCGCTTTCCCTGCCGGCCATGGTGCCGATCCGGCGTCGCGGGAATGTGATGCTTCAGCGCGCCCCGCGCCGGCGCAGCGCCAACAGCCCGTACACGCCGACCAGGGCCAGCAGCGACACCGCGATCGCCGCCCATTGCGCCGCACTCATCGTCGCCAGCACCGCGGCCATGATCGCCGTCGCCAGCGCAGGCACCGGCCAGCGTCCGCCGGGCAGGCGGAAGGGCGCGCCCGCGCCGCGCAGGTCCAGGGTTTCGGCGCGCCAGGCCGCCACCGACACCGCCAGGAACAACAGGCAGATCGCGCCGCCGGAGATCAGCGCCAGGGTCTCGAAGGTACCGGCCAGGGCCAAGGCCAATGCGATCCCGGCATGCGCCGCCAGCGCGGTGCGCGGCACGTGATAGCGCGCGTCGACGCGGCCGAAAGCGTCGGGCAGGTAGCCGTCGCGGCCCAGCGCGAACAACAGGCGCGAGGACGAAAACAGATTGCCCATCAGGAAGCCCGCCATCGACACCCCGGCGGCGACCAGCAGCGGCGCCTGCGCCGGCGGCCACACCGCACCGGCCGCGGCCGCCACAGGCGCGGTGCTGTCGCGCAGGGCGGACCCGAGCAGGCCCTGGCAGGCGACCTGGATGCCCAGGTACAGCAGCACCACCAGCGCGATCGCCGTCATCGTCGCGCGCGGCACGTGACGCGCGGGATCGCGCACTTCGCCGGTGGGCACCAGCGCGGTTTCCATGCCCGAGTAGGCGAACACCACCAGCACCATCGACGAACCCAGCGCACTCCAGGAGGGCGGCGCGACCCCCAGGCCGATCCGGCTCCAGTCGACGAACCAGATCCCGACCGCGACCAGCAGCACCAGCGGGGTCAGCTTCAACGTCGCCAGGGCCACGATCGCGCGCGCCCCGAGCTTGACTCCGAAGGCGTTGAGCGCGAACAGCAGCGCATACGCCGCGGCCAGGAACGTCCCCCGCGGCACGGGATCGCGCAACGCCGGCCAGGCATGCGCCGCCTGCTCGGCCAGCGCCGCGGCGACGCCGGCGCTGGAGGCGGTGTTGCAGACCCACATGAGCGCACCGGCGAGGAAGCCGGCGAACGGCCCGAACGCGGCGCCGACGAAGGTGTAAGGCCCGCCCGTCGCCGCCGCGCGGCTGCCGATCGCGGAGAAGCACAGCGCGATCGGCACGATCGCCAGCGCACCGGCCACGAACACCAGCGGCGCGCCCGGTCCCAGCCGTCCGTACAGCAACGCCGGCAACATGAAGATGCCGGCGCCGACGATGATGTTGATGATCGAAGCGCCGAGCTGGAACGGCCCCAGCGCACGCACCAGCGCGGCCTCGCCGCGCAAGGCGCCGGCGCGTTGTGCGGGCGCGGGCGGGTCGGACGGAACGGCAGCGGTCATGGCGGCTCCCCGGCGGATCGAGGCAGCCTCGCACGCCGAGGCAACGCAGAGAAGGGAGCGGATCGAAGCCGGAACCGCAGAATGAGAAGTGCGGCGCGGAACAAGGTGCGGGCGCAGGCCGCCGCGCAAATCGACTCGGCGACACTCGGCAACGCGTTGCCGCCGCGCCGGCCGGTGCGTTCCCGGAGGGCGACCAACCAGTCTTTTTACGAAGAGAAAAACAGCCGGCTTGCGAGGCGGGGAGTGGGCAGCGACGGATACGGTGTAAGCCGGCTCGCCCTGCCCTACCCCAACGCCTCGCGCAGGAAATCCACGAACACCCGCAGCTTCGGCGGCAGTTGCCGGCGCGCCGGGTAATAGACGTAGAAGCCCGGGAACGGCGGCAGGTAGTCCTGCAATACCTCGACCAGGCGCCCTGCGCGCAGGTCCTGCCGCGCGATCGGCTCGAACAACTGGGCCAGGCCGAGCCCGGCGCGGGCGGCGTCCAGGATCGCGCCGCCCTCGTTGAGAATCAGCCGGCCCTGCACTTCGACGGCGACATCGCGACCGTCGCTGTGGAATTCGAACGGATGCAAGCGGCGGCGGCCCGGCAGGCGCAAGCGGATGCAGTCGTGGCCGACCAGATCCTGCGGCGTGCGCGGCGCCGGCCGCCGGGCGAAGTAACCGGGCGCGGCCACCACCACCTGCCGCTGCGCGCCGCCGACCGGCACCGCGACCATGTCGCGGGCCAGGGTTTCGCCGAGCCGGATGCCGGCGTCGAAGCCGCCCTCGACCAGATCGGCCAAGGTGTCGTCGACGAAGAGCTCGACCTCCAGCTCCGGATAGCGCGCCAGGAACGCCGGCAGATGCGGCTCAACCAGGATCTTCAGCGCAGTGCGGCCGGTATTGATCCGCAAGCGCCCGGTCGGGCGATCGCGCACCGCGTCGAGGTCGTCGAAGGCGGCTTCGATCTGGGCCAACGCCGGAGCGATCTGCCCGAGAAAGCGCGCGCCGTGCTCGGTCAGCCCGACCCGCCGGGTGGTGCGGTTGAGCAGGCGCACGCCCAGCCGTGCCTCCAGCGCGCGGACGGTCTGCGACAAGGCCGAGGGCGAGACTTCGAGTTCGGCCGCGGCCCGGGTGAAGCTGCCGCAGTGGGCGACGCGGGCGAAGGCCAGGACCGCGGGCAGGGGATGGGCGGACATGCGGCGGGCGGCACGGACGAGGGCTCGATTATGAAGCAACACTTCATAAGGCGTAAGGATAGAGCCGGTTTTTCGCGCAATCGCACCGGCCTAGAGTGCCGCTCACGCCCCGGGGACGCGATTTTCGGCGTCGTCCCGGACCGGCGCATCGCTTTACCTCCCCCTCATCCGCAAGGAGCTTCCGCATGAGCACGCTTCCGACCCGCCGCCTCGGCCCCGCCGGCCCCGCCGTGTCCGCCCTCGGCCTGGGCTGCATGGGCATGAGTTTCGCCTACGGCGCCGCCGACGAAACCGAATCGCTGGCCACCCTGGAGCGCGCCCTGGAACTGGGCGTGGGCTTCCTGGATACGGCCGACATCTACGGCCCGCACGCCAATGAGGAACTGCTGGGCCGCTTCCTGCAGGGCCGCCGCGAGCGGGTGTTCCTGGCGACCAAGTTCGGCTTCGTGCCGGACCCCGTCGACCCCAACCTGCGCACCCTCAGCGGCCGTCCCGAGTACGTGCGCAGCGCGGTCGAAGGCAGCCTGAAGCGGCTGCGCACCGACCGTATCGATTTGTACTACCAGCACCGCGTCGACCCGACCGTGCCGATCGAAGACACCGTCGGCGCGATGGCGGAACTGGTCGCGCAGGGCAAGGTGCGTTATCTCGGCTTGTCCGAGCCGTCGGCGCAGACCCTGGAGCGCGCCCAGGCGGTGCACCCGATCGCCGCGGTGCAAAGCGAATACTCGCTGTGGACGCGCGACCCCGAACGCAACGGGGTGCTCGAGGCCTGCGCGCGCCTGGGCATCGGCTTCGTGCCCTACAGCCCGCTCGGCCGCGGCTTCCTGACCGGCGCCATCACCGACGCCGGCGCGCTCGCCCGCGACGACTTCCGCCTCAGCACGCCGCGGTTCCAGGGCGAGAACTTCGACCGCAACCTGGCGCTGGCGCGACAGGTGCAAGCGCTGGCCGCCGCCAAGGGCTGCACCCCGGCGCAGTTGGCCCTGGCCTGGGTGCTGGCGCAGGGCGAGCACATCGTGCCGATCCCGGGCACCAAGCGGCGCAAGTACCTGGAGGACAACGTCGGCGCAGTGAACGTGAGCCTGTCGCCGGCGGAACTGGCGCAACTGGACGCGTGGTTCCGCCCGGAAGCGATCGCCGGCGCTCGCTACACCGAAGCGGGCATGGCCTTGATCGGGCGGTGACGCAGGCAGCGTGGTTTCTTGCTGGGGAAGAGCGGAAGCAAATCCCCCTACGCCCCTTTTTCAAAGGGTGGAACAGCCCAGCGGTCTGAGAGCGGGGAACAGTAAAGCGCGCAAGCGTTGTTGCTCTGAAGGGAGTCCAGCACATGGCGGGTGGGCCCGCAAAGGTGCAGGCCCTGTTGCCGCCCTGGGAAAAGGGGCGCGCGCCGGACGCCGGTACGCAGTCGGCCCTGCAGCGACGCGAGGGGATTTGCTTTACGCCCTGGCACTCCCCGCGCACGCCAGGCCATCGTCCCTGCGCGCCCAGACGGTGTTGTGCGCCGATCGCGCACCCACCAAAGTCGCGCAGCCGCGGCGGCGGGCTTGGGCTAGGATCGGGGTCTTCCCGCCCGGAGTTGCGTCGATGAAGCGTCCGCTGACCCTCGCGCTGAGCTGCGCCCTCGGCTGTACCGCCCTCGCCGCGCTGTCTCCGGCCGCCGCCGCGGAGCGTCCCGAAGTCACCGCCGCGGCGGCCAAGCTCAAGGCCGACGTGGTGCGCTGGCGGCGCGATTTCCACCAGCATCCGGAACTGTCCAACCGCGAACAGCGCACCGCGGCCAAGGTCGCCGAACACCTGCGCGCGCTCGGGCTCAAGCCGCGCATCGGCATCGCCCGGCACGGCGTGGTGGCGATCGTCGAGGGCGGCAAGCCCGGGCCGAAGATCGCCCTGCGCGCCGACATGGATGCGCTGCCGGTGACCGAGCAGGTCGACCTGCCGTTCGCGTCCAAGGCCACCGCCAGCTTCCGCGGCGAAACCGTCGGGGTCATGCACGCCTGCGGCCACGACGCCCATACCGGCATCCTGCTCGGCGTCGCCGACGCGCTGGTGGCGATGAAGCAAGACCTGCCCGGCCAGGTCATGCTGGTGTTCCAGCCGGCCGAGGAAGGCCCGCCCGCGGACGAGGCCGGCGGCGCGCCGCTGATGCTCGAGGAAGGCCTGTTCAAGGACTTCAAGCCCGAGGCCATGTTCGGCCTGCACGTGTTCTCGACCCTGCAGGCCGGCCAGATCGGCGTGCGCCAGGGCCCGCTGATGGCGGCCTCGGACCGCTTCTCGATCAAGATCAAGGGCCGCCAGACCCACGGCTCGCGCCCCTGGGGCGGCATCGACCCGATCGTCGCCGCGGCCGACGTGATCGGCAGCGCGCAGACCATCGTCAGCCGCCGCAGCGACATCGCCAAACTGCCGGCGGTGGTCAGCTTCGGCGCGATCAAGGGCGGCATCCGCTACAACATCATCCCCGACGAGGTGGAGATGATCGGCACCATCCGCACCTTCGACGAAGGCATGCGCCAGGCGATCTTCAAGGACCTCAGGAACGTCGCCGAGCACGTCAGCGCCGCGCACGGCGCGCGCGCCGAATCCAAGGTGCCCGACCAGGACGGCAACCCGGTGACCTACAACGACCCGGCGCTGACCGCGCGCATGCTGCCCAGCCTCAAGGCGGCGGCCGGCGCGGACAAGGTGGTGGAGATGTCGCTGGTGATGGGCGCGGAGGACTTCTCCTACTACGCCAAGCAGGTGCCGGCGATGTTCTTCTTCGTCGGCTCGACCGAGGCCGGGGTCGACCCGGCGACCGCGCCGAGCAACCACTCGCCGCAATTCAAGCTCGACGAGAGTTCGCTCGACCTCGGCCTGCGCGCGATGTTGCAGGTGACGCTGGACTACCTGCACGGACCGCCGGCGGGGTAAGTCGCGGCGGGTAGGGGCTAAGCGAGATCGAATTCCCGCTCGTCCGCTTTTTTCAAAGGGCGGAAGCTCAGCGGAGATCAGCGGAGATCAGCGGCGGACGGCCGGTTGGGGCCGGGACCGGCCGCAGCGGCTAAAATATCGCCATGACCTCCCATGACCTGCCCCTCGGCCGCCACGTCGACTACCCGCGCGAGTACGACCCCTCGCTGCTGTTCCCCATCGCCCGCTCGCTCGGCCGCGCCCATATCGGCCTGTCCGACCAGGCGCTGCCCTTCGTCGGGGTCGATCGCTGGCATGCCTACGAGCTGAGCTGGCTCGACGGCCGCGGCAAGCCGCGGGTCGGCACGGCCACGATTTCGGTGCCGGCCGCTTCGCCGCAGTTGATCGAATCCAAGTCGCTCAAGCTCTACCTGAATTCGTTCAACGCCACGCGTTTCGAACGCGAGGACGAGGTGCTGGCGCGCATCGTCGCCGACCTCTCCCGCGCGGCCGGTGCGCCGGTCGAGGTCGCTTTCGGCCTGCCGCCGATCGACGAGCGCGGCGATGGAACCGCAGCGGTTGCCGACTCGATCGACGAGCTCGATGTCGCCATCGACGACTATGGCCCGCCCAATGCCGGACATCTGCTCGCCGACGCCGGCACCGTGGTCGAAGAAACCCTGTGCAGCGCGCTGCTGAAGTCCAATTGCCCGGTCACCGGCCAGCCGGACTGGGCGCGGGTCAGCATCGCCTACCGCGGCCCGCGCCTGGACCGACCGGCGCTGCTGCGCTATCTGATCTCGTTCCGCGACCACGCCGAATTCCACGAGCAGTGCGTGGAACGCATCTATGCCGACCTGTGGCAACGCGGGCAGCCGCAATGGCTGTCGGTGGAAGCGCGCTACACCCGCCGCGGCGGGCTCGACATCAATCCCTGGCGCGGCAGTCCGGGGCGCGACCGGCCGACGCCGGGGCGCGACTTGCGCCAGTAAGCGGGCGCGGCGGTCGCACCGCCGCACCTCGCGATAACACTGTTTATTTAGTGTGCCACCTGGTCCGCCGAGGGCCGGGCGGCGCCTGCGCGTTCGACCGACCGCGGCCTACTGAATACCGGCAATCGGATTATTCAGATTTGTAATGTGAGTTCACGCCGGCGCTATGCATTTTTAACAATCTTCGTGTCATGTTGCCTGCGCCACTTCGGCAGGAGCCCTCAACCCATGACTACCCCGGATAAGAAAGCCGATTTCTCCGACGTGAACGTCAACGTCGACACCACCGCGGACAAGGTCCAGAAGGCCGACTTCAGCGACGTGTCGGTCAGTGTCGATACCACTGCGGAAAAGGTCGGCGAACAGACCTATACGGTCGAGAAGGGCGACACGCTCTCGCACATCGCCAAGCAGTTCTACGGCAAGGCGAGCAAGTGGAACGCGATCTTCGAGGCCAACCGCGACCAGCTCGACGATCCGGACAAGATCCAGCCCGGTCAGATCCTCAAGATCCCGACCCTCAACGACTGACGTCGACGGCGTTCCACCTCACTACCCGGCCTTTCCCAGGAGATCCACCATGCTGATCCGCAATCGCACGCACTACGCCGTCGCCGCCGCCCTGGTCGCCGCTCTGGCGCTGGCGGGCTGCAAGAAGAAGGAAGAACCGGCTCCGACTCCGCCCCCGGCCGCCGAAACCCCGGCTCCGGCGCCCGAACCCGCTCCGGCTGCGACCCCGGCTCCGGCCGCGCTGAGCGTCACTTCGGTCACCCTCGGCACGGCCGCCGGCGCGGACAAGAAGATCACCGCTCCGACCACCTCGTTCAAGCCGACCGACACGATCGTCGCCTCGGTCGCCACCGACGGCGCCGCGACCAACGCCAGCCTGAGCGCCAAGCTGACCTACCAGGACGGCCAGGTGGCGGGCGAAGAGACCCAGACCCTCAACACCGCCGGCGCCGAAACCACCAACTTCAACTTCTCCAAGAAGTCGCCGTGGCCGGCCGGCAAGTACAAGGTCGAAGTCAGCGCCAACGGCGCGATCGCCAACACTGCCGAACTGGAAGTGAAGTAACCCTCTCTCTCCGCCTCTCGTGGGCGGGCAAGCCCGGGCGCGGCTCACTGCCGCGCCCTTTTTTTGTCCGCGGCTCGGGGCCGGCGATGCGCTGGCCCAGTGCTCCGCCTGTCGCCGCAGGCGCGGCGGGCGCGGCCGTACCGAGGGGGCGCTCACCCCTGCGGGAAGGTCCCGTCCAGGTAGCGCCAGCCGCCGTCAACCCGCGCGAAACGGCTGATTTCGTGCAGCCGCACCGCCGAACCGCCGCCGACTCGATAGCGGGCGACGAACTCGACCGTCGCTGTGTCCGCGCCGTCCTGGCGATGCCGCTTCACCTGCAGTCCCAGCCAGCGCACGGCCGGATCGAACTCCAGTTCGTCCGGGCAGGTCGTGGGGTGCCAGCTGGTCCGCAGATACGCCAGATCGCCCAGCACGTAGGCGCTGTAGCGCGAACGCATCAAGGCCTCGGCGCTCTCGGCCGGGTCGCCCCGGTGCAGGCGGCCGCAGCAGGCGGCGTAGCGGCGGGCGGGGTCGCAGGGGCAGGCGGCGGGCAGGGCGATGCGGGCGGTCATGGCGCCATTTTCGGCGCGAACACGCCGCAGCGACTACCATGCGCGTCCCCTCTCGTCCGCAGAACCCGATCATGAAAGCGCCCGCCTACCTCGACGACGACCAGATCGAACGCCTGGCCGACCTGCTCGATCAGCGCGCCGTGCCCTACAAGGGCTTCAACCTGGAGGCCCTGGACGGGTTCGTCTCGGCCCTGGTGGTCGGTCCGGAACAGCCGCCGGCGACGGAATGGCAGCCGCCGGTGTGGGGCGGCAAGGCACCGCGCTGGAACGACGAGGCCGAGGCGGCCGAGGTGGCCGCCCTGCTGCAGGGCCACTGGAACATGGTCAGCGCCCGCGTGCGCCACGGCGACGACGACCTGCCCGATCACCTGGCGCCGCTGCTGTGGCTGCCGGAAGAGCCCGACACCGAGCAACCGGACGAGCTCGACGTCGGCCGCGACTGGGCGTTCGGCTTCTTCCGCGGCGTCGAACTGCGCGAAGCCGGCTGGGACCGTTGGCTGGACGAGAACGACTGGATCGACGAGATCTTCGGCCTGCTCGACCGCCTCGCCAGCGGCGAGGTGCTGGGCGAAGACCCGACCGCGCCGGCGACCCCGATCAGCTACCGCGAGCGGCTGGAAATCGTCGCCGGCCTGCCGGGCATGCTGGCCGACCTGCACCACCACCGGATCGACGCGCTGACCCCGCGCGAACCGCTGCGCCGCGCCGACACCCCGGACCGCAACGACCCCTGCCCCTGCGGCAGCGGCAAGAAGTACAAGAAGTGCTGCGGGGCCTGAGGATCGCCGTCCCGACGACGGACGCTTCCCGTCCGTCGTGGTTCAGTGGTTGCGCCTAAAAAGGGGCAGGGATTCGCTCTGGCTCCGCTCCAGCGCGCCGAAAGCCGATCCCCCATGCCGCCGGCCGCGTCGGACTTCGTGCCCGGTGTTTGGCTGTTCCTGCTTTCAAGAAGCGAGAGCATGCGCTTGCGGGCCGCAGGTTCGCGCGCGATCGAACGCCCGCAGGCCCTGCCTGTTGGCCGGACGGGCCAGGGATTCGCTGCGGCTCTTCTTCGCACCCCGGCCTTGCCGGACAATACCGCTCCCCTCCCGGCCGCCGATCGGCGTATGTCCTCCCATCCGTGCCTGCGCTGCGGCGCCTGCTGCGCCTTTTTCCGCGTCGCCTTCCACTGGAGCGAGACCGACGCCTGCGCGGGCGGGCTGACGCCGCAGGGCCTGACCGAGCCCCTGGATCCGCACCGGGTGGTCATGCGCGGCACCTACGGCGGAACGGCGGTACGTTGCGAGCAATTGCGCGGCCAGATCGGCCGCGACGCGCATTGCGGGATCTATGCGCTGCGGCCTTCGCCCTGCCATGCGTTGCAGCCGGCCTGGGAACAGGGCGCGCCGAGTCCGCAATGCGACAAGGCACGGGTCGCCCATGGCCTGGCGCCGCTGACGCCGGCGGATTGGCCCGCCGGTGCGGGCGCTGCCTGAGCTGCCGCCGAATCGCGGCCGGCCGCAGCGGCGCCAACGCACGCCACCGCCGCACCCGTGCATGCGGGTGGACGGAGCTCGTCGAAACTCAGTGCGCGGTACGCCGCAGCAGTTGCAGTTCGTCGGCGTCGAGGTAGTGGACCAGGCCGCCGAAATCGGTGTCGACCATGATGCCCTCGCCGAGATACAGCCACTGCTCGTAGCCGTCCAGATAGCGGCCGGTATCGATGCAGGCCACGACCGTGCCGCGGTAGCGGTCGGCGATGCGCACGCGATCGCCGGGCTGGATGCGCTGGCCGTCGGGATATTGCAGCAGCTGCATATCGGCAGACCTCCTGTCGCTGTCCGCTCGCACGGCCCGGAACCGGCTGCGAGGGCGCGGCCACGAGTATCCATCAAAGCGACGAGCGCGGAACCGCGATCCGGCGTCCGGCGCCGGCCGCCCGATCAACGGCAAGCGCCTGCGGGCGCAACGGGGCGTTCCGCGGCGCGGCCGGCTCGCGCACAGCCGTGCGCTTTGCCTCGTCCGGCCCGAACCGCGACAATGGCGGGCCGGGTCGGCTCGCCACCACGACCCGCAGGCACCCTGCACCGTCCATGCGCACGCGCACGGCGGCCCCACTGGAGATCGTAATGACCGAGTTCGTAGCGACGCCGCCCGCAGGCGGCGCCAAGATCACCAAGACCCCGACCGGCCTCAACGTGCCGGATCGCCCGATCATCCCGTTCATCGAAGGCGACGGCACCGGCCCGGACATCTGGCGCGCGTCCGTGCGCGTGCTCGATGCGGCGGTCGCCAAAGCCTACGGCGGCCAGAAGAAGATCGAGTGGATGGAGGTCTACGCCGGCGAGAAGGCCAACAACACCTACGGCACCTGGCTGCCGGACGGCACCGTGCAGGCCTGCCGCGACTACCTGGTCAGCATCAAGGGTCCGCTCACCACGCCGGTCGGCGGCGGCATCCGCTCGCTCAACGTCGCGCTGCGCCAGATGCTCGATCTGTACGTCTGCCTGCGCCCGGTGCGCTGGTTCGAAGGCGTGCCCTCGCCGGTCAAGAAGCCGGGCGATGTCGACATGGTGATCTTCCGCGAGAACACCGAGGACATCTACGCCGGCATCGAATGGGCCGGCGGCAGCGCCGAGGCGCAGAAGGTGCTGGATTTCCTGAGCAAGGAATTCCCCCAGGCCGCCGACAAGATCCGCTTCGGCACCGCCGAGAAGAACGCGGCGTGGCTGAAGGAACTGCAGGCCATCGGCGCCCCGGCGCGCGAGCTGCCGGTCGAAGTCGGCATCGGCATCAAGCCGGTCAGCCGCCTCGGCACCGAGCGCCTGGTGCACAGCGCCATCGCCTACGCGATCGAGAACAAGCGCAAGTCGGTGACCCTGGTCCACAAGGGCAACATCATGAAGTTCACCGAAGGTGGCTTCCGTGATTGGGGCTATCAGGTGGCGCGCGACTACTTCGGCGCGGTCGAGCTCGACGGCGGCCCGTGGCACGTGATTCCGGAAGGCAAGCCGGGCGCCGGCATCGTCATCAAGGACGCGATCGCCGACGCCTTCCTGCAGCAGATCCTGCTGCGGCCGAAGGAATACGACGTCTCCGCGACCCTGAACCTCAACGGCGACTACCTGTCCGACGCGCTCGCCGCGCAGGTCGGCGGCATCGGCATCGCCCCGGGCGCGAACATCAACTACGTGACCGGCCACGCCGTGTTCGAAGCGACCCACGGCACCGCGCCGAAGTACGCCGACCTGGACAAGGTCAACCCGGGTTCGGTGATCCTGTCCGGCGAGATGATGCTGCGCTACATGGGCTGGACCGAAGCGGCCGACGCGATCATCGCCGCGATGGACAAGGCCATCGGCAGCAAGCGCGTGACCTACGACTTCGCCCGTCTGATGGACGGCGCGACCGAGGTCAAGTGCTCGGAGTTCGCCGACGAGATCATCAAGCATCTCTGAGGCGCGCGACGCGCACCGCGATACCGGCACGGGGCGCTTCGGCGCCCCGTGTCTTTTTTGCGCGCGTCCGCCGCTCGCGGCCGCTACCATGCAGGCCAGTGCCGGCGCATCCGCCGGCACCGAGACCGAGGACCGCCGATGAGCACGCGATTTCAGCGCACCGCGCTCGGATTCATCCGATCGGCTACGCCGGCATGGCGAGGAATCGCCGCCGCTGCCGCGCTGCCAGTGCTGGCGGCGGCCTGCGCGCATGCGCCGCCGCCCGCGACCGGCCGCGGCGTTATCGACGTGTTGCAGGTGGAAGCGGCCGTGTTCGACGACCCCGCGGGCCGCGACGCCGCGCTGCGGCCGGCCTGCCGCGCCTGGCGACTGAGCGAAGGCCAGATCGCCGCGTTCTTCGCCGTCAGCCGCGAGCTGCGCGAGGGCGGCCGCCACGACTTCTACTGGCTGCCCTGCACGATCGGCGGCCGCCTGCGCGCCGACGGTCGCGAGTGGTCGTTCTCTATCAACGCCGCCGCGACCGCGACCTGGCGCGACGGCGACACGGTGCGCGAATGGGGCTGCGACGCCGCAGCCTGCGAGCCGCTGGTGCTGCTGATGCCCGACGGGCACGAGCCCTGAGTCGCCGCCTGCTCCTGCAGAAGCGGCGTGAGCCGCGACCAAACGAAGCAATGTACGCAAGCGAGGCAACCGAAGCCCTGACCTACGTGCCTTGAGCGACCGGGCCTCGGACGCGACGCGTTGTTCATCGCTTCGTTCGGTCGCGGCTTGCGCCGCTCCTACACAGGCCGTGCGATACCGGCGCCCGTTCGCGCTCAGCGCATGTACGGCGCCTGACTGTTCTCGACCTGCTTCTGCTGGATCTCGGCGATCTTGGCCGCTTCCTCTTCGCGGGTCATGCGGTGCTTGGGCGCGATGTTCGGCTCGATCAGGCGCATCCAGTTGCGGGTGATCTGCTTGCTTTCCTCTTCGCAGCGCAGCGCGCGCGCCTCCGGCAGGCGGCCGCTGGTGACGATGCGCAGGTACTTGCCGGGGTTGTTGCCGTAGATCATGCACTGCAGATTGAAGAAACGCTGTGCGCCGACCGAGTGCTCGTCGGCGTAGGTCGCCATGTCGTGGTTGCCGTCGTCGGTCATCAGGAAGAAGTTCGACGCCAACTGCAGCTTCTGCGCGATATCGCCCTGCGACTCGTCGGCGCTGACCAGCGACAGCATCAGGGTGGTGGCGAGCTGGTCGACCGCGTCCTCTTCGCGCCCGGTGGAGGGCAAGTCGAGCATGTCCACCAGGGCATGGCCGGTCTCGTGCAACATCAGGAAACGCAGGTTCGCCATCAGGTATTCGAGCTGATCGCGGGTGCCGCCGCCGCTGGCCTGGGCCATCGCCCCGCCCTGGCGCACCAGCAGCTCGAGCATCTCGTAGCACAGCACGATGTCGCCCTTGTCCTTGGCGTAGAAGGCGTTGGTCGTGCCGCATTCGGCGGCGATGAAATTGATCGGCCGCGGCAGGGTCAGCCAACCGTCGAGCTGTTTGATCTCCGGCAATTGCTTGAGCACGTCGATCTCGCGCGCCATGTTGTACATGGCCAACAGCTCGGGGTTGCGCGGCGAGACGTACTGGTAGGTGAAGTGGGTGCCGTCGGCCTTCTCCGCCGCCGGCACTTCGGCCACGGTCGGCGCCAGTTCGGTTTCGGCCTTCACCGGTTCCGGCGGCTTGACCGGCGCGGGCACGACCGCCGCCACGGGCGCGGCGACCTGACGCTTCTGCCATTCGGTGTAGCCCCAAATCGAGCAGACTGCGATCAGGGCCGTCGCCAGAATGCCGATGATGATTTTCTGTACCATGTCTGTGGCTCTTGTCTGCTGCGTTGCGGGACACGACGATCCCGGTTCCGAGCGCACAAGACGCGGTCGACGACTGGATTGCCTCCGACCGGAAGGCCGGCCGTTCCAATCGGCGCCAGCAGCGTCCATGCACCGTCGGGCGGATGGTACTCCGTTCGTTCCGAGGATGGCATCGAATTTCTGACAGTTGCGCGGCAACCCCGAGGCCGTCCGCGCCGGCCGCCGAACGTCCTGGACCGGATGCCATGACCGCCGCCCCGCCCGACCGTCCCGCCGCCTTCGCCGCCGACGGCCCCTACGCCGGACTGGACCCGAATCTTCTGGCGCCCGAGCTGCGACGCTGCCTGGGTGAAGCCGGCGAGGACTACCTCGATGCGCTGGCCGGCCGCGCGCCGCGCCACGCTGCGCTGGAGACGGACGCGCCGATGCTCAGCGACGGCGGCAGCCTGTCCTATCTCGGTCGCGGCTATCGCCTGTTCGTGCTCAAGCGCCTGGCCCGGCTCGGCGGCGTCGACGGTCTGGTCTACGGGCCCGAATTGCGCTTCGACCCGACCATCGCGCCGCAGGTGCCGGCGCTGAGCGCCACCCGCTTCTACGCTGGCGACGCCTTGCGCACGCTGTTGGGGCATCGGGCATGAGCCGCCTGTTGTTGCGCTGCCTGTGGTACTTGGCCGCCAGCGTCGTGGTCCCGGCAAACGCACTGTGGCTGGACGTGGTCGACGAGCTCGACGCGGCCTGGATGCGGATCCTGACGCCGGAGGTGTTCCTCGGCGAGCTGGCCCTGCTGAGCCTGGCGCTGATGGCGACGACGCTGCTGCCGGGGTCGCTGTTGTTGCTTTGGCGCCAGCGCCGGCGCGGCCCGCGCCGCCACGATCGTTTTGCGTTCGCGGCGATCTCGGCCGCGTCCCTGCTGCTGGCGCTGCACGCCAATCTCACCGATTACGCGCGCTTCTACGGAAACACCTGGGGCCTGTTGGAACCCACCTTCGGCTTCTTCCTGCCGCAGTGGCCGTGGATCACGGCTTGCGTGGCGGTCGCGGTGGCGTTGGAGCTACGCGGCGGGGCCGCGAAACCGGCGCCGGCGGACGCCGACGTCGACGCCCTCCGCCAAGCGCCGGAGCGATGACCCACCCTGCGCAGGGATAGGAGCGGCACGAGCCGCGACGGCCATCCTTCAATCTCGCCGCGTCTTTGTCCTGCGCCTTTGTAGGAGCGGCGTGAGCCGCGACCAAGGGACGCGCAGAGGAATCAACGCCTCCGCCATCGATCGAAGCCCGAAACCATCGCCCCGATCTCGCCGCGCCTTCGTCTTGCATCACTGTAGGAGCGGCGTAAGCCGCGACCACCATCTCGCCCGTTCGCCGCGTCTTTGTCCCGCGTCCCCTGTAGGAGCGGCGTAAGCCGCGACCGCCATCTCGCCCGTTCGCCGCGTCTTTGTCCTACGCCCCTGTAGGAGCGGCGTAAGCCGCGACCGCGTTGCTGCGGTCTCGCGCCGTCTGTCGTTCAAAGGCTTCGAAAGGTTAAAAGCTCTAAGCCCTAAAAACAGAGCTTCCGTCCGCAAGCGGCCGGGTCACTTTCTTTGTCCAAGGCGACAAAGAAAGTAACCAAAGAAAACGCCATATCTGTTTCGAATCAAAAGCCACGATGGGACGGAGCTTGCGCGGGGCTGCTCCGCACAGGCCATCCCTGGCCTGGCTGCGCACGGCCCGCATACCTGCGGCCCGCCCTCCGGGGCTTCAGGGCGTTCTCGCGAGTTCGAAACCACGCCAAGCTTTTCACGGCAACGGCAACGGCAACGGCAGCGGCGGCAGCAGCAGCAGCAGCAGCAGCAGCAGCAGCTACCGCTATCGTCACAGGCTTTTCGGCGGCCCGGCTAACGCAGAGCGTCAGCAATCGTCGTTCTCGTAGTGCATCTTTTCCAGCGTGTCCTCGATCTCCGCGCGCTTCTTGGCCGAGGTCGGGGCCCGATCGAACCGCGCCGGCAGCAGCCGTTCGCCGTCGGGGCTGATCCACTTGCCCTTCAGGACCGTGCCGTCGCGCACCAGCATCAGCGCGCCGCTGACCCCGGCCTCAAGGCCGGACTCGACCAGGGCCAGGTGGCCCTGGTCGTCGCTGTTGGCGCGCAACAACAACCATTTCGACACGTGGTCGTAGCGGTAGATGGCGGTAACGATGCGGGCGACGCCGCCGCATGGGGCCGGCTCGTCCTTGAGGTACATCGTCACCGCGCGCTCGCCCACCCGGCCGGTGTACTGCGCGACCGTGGTCTCGTCGCCGGCGCTGGCGGCGCGCGGCAGGAGAGTTGCGGCCAGCAAAGCGGCGATGGGCATCCATGTCCTGAGCGTCATGCGGTCACCTGAAAGTTTCATCGGAAAGGAATAACGGCGGCGGCGAGCATGCCACAGCCGCCGCGCCGTCGTCTTACACTGCCGGCATGGCCTCTCCCGCCCACGCCGCCGAAGCCGCAGCCGTCGCCGGCCAGATCCGCGACGCCTTCGCCGACTACCACGCCCGCTTCGCCGCGATCACCCGTCGCGCCAAGGACCGGTTCGAGCGCTGCGACTGGAGCGGCGCACGCGACGACGCGCTCGAGCGCATCGAGCTGTACGACCGCTGCATTGCCGAAGCCAGCGACGCGCTGGAAGCGCGCCTGGGCGAACGCGACCGCGATCGCGCGCTGTGGTCGGCGGTGCATGCCGCCTACGCCGAAGCGGTCGCGCCGCTGCTCGACGGCGAGCTGTACAAGACTTTCTTCAATACCCTCACCCGGCGCTTCTTCAAGACCCGCGGCGTGGATGCGGCGATCGAATTCGTCGCCCTCGACATCGAGCCGACCGACGCCATCACCCATCCGGTGGCGCGCCACAGCTATGCGGTGTCCGAAGAACGCCTGATCGACACCTTCGTGCGCGTGCTCGGCGACTACCCGTTCGCGGTGCCGTACGCGCACCGCACCCGTTGCGCGGCCGGGATCGCGGTGCGGCTGCAGGAGGACCTGCAGCACTGGGGACCGCACCCGGTGCGCGCGGTCGAGCTGCTGGACACGGTGTTCTACCGCGAGCGGCGCGCGTATCTGGTCGGGCGCGTGTTCGGCGAGCGCGCGTTCTCGCCCTGCGTGATCGCCCTGGTCAACGACGGCGGCGCGCTGCGGGTCGATGCGGTGCTGACCCTGCGCAGCGAAGTGGTGCAGTTGTTCAGCTACTCGCGCAGTTATTTCCATGCCGACCTGGGCACGGTCGGCGACGCGGTGGTGTTCCTGCGCACCCTGTTGCCGGGTAAGCCCATCGACGAGCTGTACACCGTGCTCGGCCGGGCCAAGCAGGGCAAGACCGAGCGCTACCGCACCTTCTTCCGCCAGTTCGCCAGCCAGTCCGGCGAGCGCCTGATCCGCGCCGAGGGCGAGCGCGGCATGGTCATGGCGGTGTTCACCCTGCCCAGCTATCCGCTGGTGTTCAAGCTGATCCGCGATCGCTTCGCCTACCCGAAGGAGGTCGCGCGCGAGGAGGTCGAGGCCAAGTACGCGCTGGTGTTCAAGCACGACCGCGTCGGCCGCCTGGTCGACGCGCAGCCGTTCCGGTTCCTGCGCTTCCCGCGCGCGCGCTTCGCCCCCGACCTGCTCGACGAACTGCTCAGCACCTGCGCCAGCAGCATCAGCCTGGACGGCGACGACCTGGTGCTGCACCTGTGCTACGTCGAACGCCGGCTGCGCCCGCTCAACCTATACGTGCGCGAACAGACCCCGGAGGCCGCGCGCGCGGCGGTGATCGACTACGGCCAGGCGATCCGCGACCTGGCGCTGAGCAATATCTTCCCCGGCGACCTGCTGCTGAAGAATTTCGGCGTGTCGCGCCACGGCCGGGCGGTGTTCTACGACTACGACGAGCTGTGCCTGGTCACCGACTGCCGGTTCCGGCATGTGCCGCAGCCACGCAACCACGAAGAAGAAATGGAGGCCGGCGCCTGGTTCTACGCCGCCGGGCACGATGTGTTCCCGGCCCAGTTCCCGCGCTTCCTCGGCCTGTCGCCGCCCTTGCTCGGCGCGCTGATGCATGCGCACGCCGACATCTTCCGGGTCGAGTGGTGGCAGCAGGTGCAGGAGGGGCTGGTGCAGGGCCGCCACAACGACATCGCGCCGTATCCCTCGGAGCGGCGGCTGCCGTAAGCCTGTAGGCGGCGTGAGCGACGGCGGGCCGATCCCCGCGCTGCTTGCGACGGTGCGACGGCGTGCCTATGCCGGGCACCGGCCCGCTTTGCAAAGGGCGCGAGCCGGCTCGCCCGATCGCGCCCCAGGACGTTGCGAACCAAGCGCAGGAGAGCGGCAAGCGCAGCCGTCGCGATCGCGCAAGCTTTCGCCGATTCCCCTTCTGAAATGGGGATAGAGAAGGGAATCGCGCTCGCTCCTCGAACCGCCTCACGCACACCCATGCGCATCGCCGCAGCCGTCGGCGCGCTGCGCGCTTTCCGGAGTGCGGGCGAACGCCGACCACCAGCGCGGGGCCGGCTTGGCCGGCGTGCGTGCCGCCGGCGCCGCCACGGCGGCCTCGGCGACGACCGCCTCGTCGTCGGCATCGCGCGGGTCGACGAAATGGCCATGCAGGAACATCAGGTTCTTGTAGACGTTCATGATCGGACTCCCGGTCCAGGGCCATCGCGACACCCCGTCGCGCACTGGCCAATTGAGTGATTCGCAAGGTACGCTCGCCCGGTGCGGCGAAAAAGCGCGCCGTTTGCAAGCCAGACTTGAAGGGTGCTCAAGATGAACCGCCCCCCGCTGCACGCCCTGCTGGGCTTCGCCACCGCCGCCCGGCTCGGCAACCTGACCCGTGCCGCCGAGACCATGAACCTCACGGTCAGCGCGCTGAGCCATCAGATCCGCACCCTCGAAGACCGGCTCGGCCGGCGCCTGTTCGAGCGCGGCCCGCGCGGGGTGCGGTTGACCCCGGACGGCGACCGGCTGCTGTCGGTGGTGGCGCCGCATCTGGACGCGCTGGACCATGCGTTGCGCCCTTACAGTCCGCGCCGCAACGACGTGCTGACCCTGAGCCTGATGGCCTCGATGGCCTCGTCCTGGCTGGTGCCGCGGTTGGGCGGCTTCGTCGCCCGCCACCCGCAGTTGGAACTGAATCTGTTTTCGACCTCGGCCCTGGTCGATTTCGACCGCGAACCCGGCATCGACGCGGCCATGCGCGGCGGCTACGGGCGCTGGCCGGGCTTGGTGATCGAGCACCTGTTCGACGAAACCCTGGTGCCGGTGGCCAGCCCGGCCCTGGTCGAACGCATGGGCGGCCTGCCGGCGCAGGAAGACCTGCACCGCTGGCCGCTGCTCGGCGATCTGTCGACTTACTGGCAGGACTGGTTCGACCGCTACGGCGGCAAACGCCCGAACCGCTTCGTCGCCCATTTCGACGATTCCGAGACCATGCACCGCGCCGCGGTCGAAGGGCTGGGCGTGGCCCTGGGCCGCTTGGCGCGCACCCGCCTGCTGATCCAGAACGGCCAGCTGATTCCGCTCAGCCAGGGCCGGCTCAAGATCGATTGGGGCCATTACCTGGTGTATCCGGAGCGTTCGGTCGACCACGCCGGCCTGGAAGCTTTCCGCAGTTGGCTGCACGAGCAGGCGCGCGATTACGTTGCGGCGATGGATTCCGATCTCGCCCAGCGCGGCGCCGCCGACCCCGGCACGCTCGCGATCGCCCCGGCCAAGGCCGCGCGCAAGCGCCGCTGAGCGCGGCCTCGGGTTCGCCGCGCCGAGCGCTGCGTTGGCGACGCGTTGCCGCCAGGTTTGCCGCACTGCGGTACCCGGCGGCGAAGGGCTTGCGGTAGGCTGGCGCCCTTTCCCGTTGCCCCGGAGTCCGTTGCATGGAACGTAACCGCCCCGCCCGCCTGTGGCTGTTGGCCGCGCTGCTGCCCGGCCTGAGCCTGATCGCCCACGCCCAGAAGCCGGCCAAGGCCGACGCCGCCTCCCCCAAGGCGACGGCCGCCGCCGAACCGGCCGCCAACGCCGCGCTGAAGGCCGCCATCGCCGGCAGCTGGCGCGACCCGAAGAACGTCGCCCGCGACGGCGCGCGCCATCCGCTGGAAACGCTGCAGTTCTTCGGCATCCGCCCCGACCAGACCGTGATCGAGATCACTCCGGGCGGCGGCTGGTACTCGGAAATCCTCGCGCCCTATCTGCGCGAACGCGGCCGCTACGTCGCCGCGATCGTCGACCCGGACACCCAATCCAGCGCCGATTCGCGCAAGTACTACGCCAACGCCAAGAAGAACCTGGAAGCCAAGTTCGCCGCCGGCCCGGCGCAGTACGACAAGGCCGTGTTCGCCGCCTACGACAGCTATAAACCGGCGTTCGGCGCGCCCGCGTCGGCCGACGCGGTGCTGACCTTCCGCAACGTGCACAACTGGCGCAGCGCCGGCCAGGCCGAAGTGATGTTCCAGGGCTTCTTCGAAGTGCTGAAGCCGGGCGGCACGCTGGGCGTGGTCGAACACCGCGCCCAGGGCGACGTGCCGGCCGACGACAAGAGCGGCTACGTCGGCCAGGCCCAGGTCATCGCCTTGGCCGAAGCGGCCGGCTTCAAGCTCGAGGCCAAGAGCGAGGTCAACGCCAACCCGCGCGACACCAAGGATCACCCCAACGGCGTGTGGACGCTGCCGCCGGTGAACCGCCACGACGCGGCCGACGACGCCAAGTATCAGGCGATCGGCGAAAGCGACCGCATGACCCTGCGCTTCCGCAAGCCGCGCTGATCCCCACGCCGGCGGCGGTGCGCACCGCCGCCGGCGCGATGTCCAGGTTTCGCCCGTGCTGATCGCGTTCAACAAGCCCTATGGCGTGCTGTGCCAGTTCACCGACCGCAGCCAACCGCCGCGGCCGACCCTGGCCGGCTTCGGCCTGCCGCCCGGCGTGTACGCCGCCGGACGCCTGGACCACGACAGCGAAGGCCTGCTGCTGCTGACCGACGACGGCGGCCTGGCGCATCGGCTCACCGACCCGCGCCACAAGCAGCCCAAGGTCTATTGGGTTCAGGTCGAAGGCGACCCGAGCGAGGAACAACTGCAGGCGCTGCGCCGCGGCGTCGAGCTCAACGACGGCCGCACCCTGCCGGCGCAGGTCGAACGCCTGGACCCGCCGGCGCTGTGGCCGCGCGATCCGCCGGTGCGGTTCCGCAAGACCGTGCCCGACGCCTGGCTGGCGATCACCCTGCGCGAAGGCCGCAATCGCCAGGTGCGACGGATGACCGCCGCGGTCGGCCTGCCGACCCTGCGCCTGGTGCGGGTGGCGGTCGGCGGCCAGCGCCTGGACGGGCTCGCGCCGGGACAGTGGCGGGCCTGCTGAGCGTTCCGCCCCCCGCAGCGCTTTCACCGGCCGCGCCTTCGCCGCGCCGGCTCAGTCGCGGCAGTGCTGCCGCGCTTGTTCCTCGGTGCGCACCTCGACCCCGCGGCAATGCGGATGCGGCAACACGCAATCCAGGTACGGCCGGGCGATCCGGCGCGAGGCCTGCTTGCCGGCGATGAGCTCGGGCGCGCCGGCGGAAGCGCTGGCGGCGCAGGCCGCATGACGCTCGCGGACGATGCCGCGGCAGGCATCCGGCGCGAGACGGTAGCGATCTTGCGCGCGCGCGCACTGCCCCAGCGCGATGTCGCGCCACAGCTCGATCAGGACCGTCTTCGGGATCGGCCGCCGTTCGATCTCGGCGATGCGGTAATCGCCGCGCGACGGCGCGGCGAACCACTGCAGGTAAACGAAACCGCCGGCGGCGGCGAGGGCGATCAGCAGCAGAATCCGTTGCCTGTGCGTGGCGGTCGGAGCGGCGGGGCAGTATGCCCGCGGCGCCGCGGGCATGCGCCGGCGGCTCACTTGCGCTCGATCGGCACCGAGTTGGCGCCCGGCCGCGAGACCAGCACCACCCCGCCCAGCACCACCGCAGTGCCGATCAGCTGGATCGCGGTGATGCGTTCGCCGAGCACCCAGGCGCCGAGGAACACCAGCGACACCGGCCCGATCACCGAGAACTGCGCCGCGCTGCCGGCGCCGAGCCGGCTCACTGCGGCCATGGTGAAGGTCACCGGCAGGAAGGTGCAGAACAGCGCGTTGGCGGCGGCGAAGGCATAGACCTGCCAGGGCAGGCCGAACAGCGCCGCGGCGTCGCGCGCGATCAGGTAATGGATCAGGGTCGCCGCGGTCGACACCACCATGGCGCAGGCCACCAGCTGCAGCGAACCCAGCCGCTTCACCAGTTCGCCCGACATCGCCAGGTACAGCGCGTAGCTGACCGCGGCGCCGAGCACCAGCGCGCTGCCGAGCAGCACATGGTCGCCTTCCACGCGCAGGTTTTCGACCATCACCAGGATCACCCCGGCGTAGCAGACCGCCAGCGCGATCCACTCGCGCGCGGCGACCTGGCGGCCGTAAGCGAACAAGCCGATCAGCAGCACGATGGTGGGGTTGAGGAACAGGATCAGCCGCTCCAGCGAGACCGGCACGTATTCCAGGCCCCAGAAATCCAGCAGGCTCGACAAGTAATAGCCGAGCACGCCGAGCACCGCGATCAGGCCGAGGTCGCGCCGGGTCGGCAAGGCGCCGCGGGCCTTGGCGCGGCGGGTTTCGCGCAGGCCCAGGACCAGGAACAGCGGCAACGACAGGCCCATGCGCAGGGCCAGCACGTCGAGCGAGTCGACCCCGTAGCGGTACTGCAGCTTGGCCAGGATCGCCTTGGCCGAGAACAGCACCGCGCCGGTCGCGGCCAGGGCGATGCCGATCCGGCGCGCGCGGGTCGCGGCGATGACGCCCGACTCGGCCAGCGGAGACGCCGATGCGCTCATGCCGGCGCGCTCGCCGCATCCAGCGCGGCGATCTCCTCGGCGCTCAGGCGCAGCCGCGCCGCGGCGAGCAGCTCCCGCAACTGGGCGACGCTGGTCGCGCTGGCGATCGGCGCGCTGACCGACGGCCGCGCCAGCAGCCAGGCCAGGGCGACTTGGGCCGGGGTCGCGGCATGGCCGGCCGCCACCCGATCGAGCGCATCGAGGATGCGCAGGCCGCGCGCGTCGAGATAGCGCTCGACCTTGCCGGCGCGGACGCGGCTCTTGTCCAGGTCGGCGCGGCTGCGGTATTTGCCGGTCAGGAAGCCGCCGGCCAGGGCGTAGTAATTGAGCACGCCGAGCCCGCGTTCGCGCACCAGCGGTTCCAGTTCGGCCTCGTAGCCGGTGCGGTCGGCCAGGTTGTAGTCCGGCTGCAGGGTCTCGTAGCGCGGCAGGCCGTGGCGCTCGGCCAGGTCCAGGGCCTGCGCCAGGCGCGCCGCGCTGTAGTTGGAGGCGCCGATCGCGCGCACCTTGCCTTGCTCGATCAGGCGCGCGAACGCACCGAGGCTGTCTTCCAGCGGCACGGAAGGATCGTCCTCGTGGGCCTGGTAGAGATCGATGGTCTCCACCCCGAGACGACGCAGGGACTCCTCGGCCGCGGCCTGGATGTTGGCCGGCGCCAGACCGCGCCGCGGGCCCCATTTGCCCACTTTGGTCGCGATCACGATCCGCTCGCGACGGCCGCCGCCCTGCGCCAGCCAGCGCCCGATCAGGCTTTCCGATTCGCCGCCGGCGTTGCCCGGGGCCCAGGAGGAATACATGTCGGCGGTGTCGACCAGGTTGAAGCCGGCGTCGCTGAATGCGTCGAGCAGGGCGAAGCTGGTCGCAGCGTCCGCGCTCCAGCCGAATACGTTGCCGCCGAACGCGATCGGGGCCACGGCCAGGGGCGAACGGCCGAGCGGGCGAAGGCTCATTGCGGATTCCTTAATCGGGGAACGCTCATGATGCGCCGCCGCAAAAGCCGCTGCGATACCCGCGTCGCAAACGCAGCGTGCCGGATGCGGCGATCGGCCTGCGCCGCGGCAGTGAACGATTCATTTTTTTCCTTCGCCCGCCCGCCTTTGGCAGTGGGTTTCTGTTAACTTTCGGAACGCTCATGCGGGTTCATTTATGCGAATTCCGCGTGAAAAACCCGCCTCTGGGGATCTACTGGACGCAATGAGTACTCCCGCGACATCCACGGGCCGGATCCTCGTCGTCGACGACCAGGCCGCGAACCTGCGCGTGGTCACCGCGCTGCTTTCGCGCCAGGGCTACGAAGTGGTGTCGGCCGCCACCGGCGACGAGGCGCTGCGCCTGTACGCCGAGCAGCCGCCGGACCTGATCCTGCTCGACGTGATGATGCCGGGCATGGACGGTTTCGAAGTCATGGCCGCGCTGCGCGCCGATTCGCCGCTGCGCGTGCCGGTGGTGTTCGTGACGGCCGCGCACGACCGCGATCTGTTGCTGCGCGCCTTCGATGCCGGCGTGGTCGATTACGTCACCAAGCCCTTCCTGCCCGAGGAACTGCTGGCGCGGGTCAACGCCCACGTCGGCCTGAAGCTGACCCGCGACCGCCTGGAACGGGTCGCGCGCGAGCGCGAGGAACTGGTCAACCTGGTCGCGCACGATCTCAAGAACCCGCTGACCAGCGTGCTGTTCGCCAGCGACCTGCTGTTGCACGACGGCTGCAAGCCCGAGCGCGTGCCGCGCTATCTGCAGATGATCCACGAGAGCGCCGACGACGCGCTGGGCTACATCCGCCATTACCTGGAAAGCCAGGCCGGACCCCGCGACCCGGCCGGCGCGCAAGGCCGCGCCGACCTCGGCGAGACCCTGGAGTGGCTGGTGCGGCGCTATGAGATGCAGCTCGACGCGCGCGGCATCCGCATCCAGGTGGTGCCGCCGCCGGCGAACGGCGCCGCGCTGGTGGCGATGGACGCGCGGGTGCTGCGCCAGGTCAGCGAGAACCTGGTCACCAACGCGATGAAGTACGCGCCCAACAGCGAGCTGCTGCTGGCCGCGCGCAACAGCGCGCCCGGTTTCTGGCAGCTGATCGTCGCCGACCGCGGCCCGGGCATTCCGGTGGCGCGCCAGCGCGAACTGTTCAAGCCTTTCGTGCGCCTGCACGACGACGCCGTCGACGACGGCCTGTCCAGCGGCCTGGGCCTGTCGCTGGCCAAGCAGATCGTGGTCAATGCCGGCGGCCAGCTGTGGTACGAAGAGCGCCGCAACGGCGGCTCGCGCTTCATCATCGAGTTGCCGGAAGCGGCGAAGTAGCCGGCCGCCCGGCCTGCCACGACCGCAGGCCGGGAGCCCCGCGCTCCACCCGACGAGGGCGACGGAGCGACGGGGATCGACCGGCCTGCGGCCCGCAGAGCCGATGTCGGATCGGCGATGCAGCGATCGCGCTACCGCCGTGGCTTATTCGGCCGACTCTTCGCCGTTGCCGTTGCGCTGCGCGCTGCTGCGGCGACGGCCGCTGCCGGACTCGGCGCGGCGCGCGTCGATGCGGCGCGCGCTGCCTTCGATCGGATCGCCTTCGGCCTGCTTGCGCGCCTTGCGCCGCGCGGCGGCGTACCACAGCAAACCGGCGCCGGCGACCGCGGCCACCGCGATCACCGGGTTGCGACGCACGAAGCCGCCGGCGGTGCGTGCGCCGGCCTTGAGCGCGCCGAGCTTGGCGCCGGTTTCCAGCCATTGGCCCGCCTTCGGCGCCGCGTCCTTGAGGTTGGCGCTGAGCGCGTGAACCAGTTCCATGGCACGGTCGGGCAGGGATTCGAATTTGCTCATCGTTGCAATCCTGTGATGAGGGAAAGGGCTTCAGTGTCGGCGCGTTGCCGTTGAAATTCTGTGATCGCACGCGCGCCGGTCCGGCTCGCGGCTGAATGCCGGCGACGCCGCGAGCGGCACGAAACGGCGGCCAGATCTGCCGCTGCGCACAACCACGCCGGATGATACGGACCGCCCACGGCGCGCGACAGCCGGACGAGCGGACGAGCGCGGCGGCGCGCGCCGCGCAGCGCTCAGGTGCCGCGCGGCTTGGCGCGATGGGTCGCGGTCGCGGTCCAGGGATCGTCGGGCCAGGGGTGCTTGGGATAGCGGCCCTTCATTTCTTTTTTCACTTCCGGATAGGTGCGCTCCCAGAAGCCGCGCAGGTCCTGGGTGACCTGCAGCGGACGCCCGGCCGGCGACAGCAGGTGCAGGGTCAGCGGCACGCGGCCGTCGGCGATGCGCGGCGTATCGGCCAGGCCGAACAACTCCTGCAGTTTGACCGCCAGCACCGGCGGCTGCGGCGCGCCGCGGTCGCCGCGACCGTTGTCGGCCTCGTCGTCGTAGGCGTATTCGATCCGCCGTTCCATCCCCGAGGGCACCACGATCCGGGTCGGCGCCAAAGCCTCCAGCCGCTGCCGCCACGTCCAGTCGGCCAGCGAGCGCAGGGCTTCGCCGAAGCCGGCCTCGTCGAGCGCATCGAGCCGGGTCTTGCCGCTCAGGGCCGGCTTCAGCCAATGCTCCAGGCCGTCGAGCAGGGCCGCATCGGACAGGTCGGGCAGAGCGGCCTCGCCATCGGCCAGCTCGGGCATCCACGCGCGCACGCAGCGCATGCGCGCGCGCCACTGCTGCAGCGATTCGGTCCACGGCAAGGCCGACAGGCCGAGCTGGCGCACCGCATCGACCAAGGCATCGGCATAGCGCGCCGGGTCCGGCCGCGCCAGCGGCCGGCTGTCGAGCACGATACGGTCGTAACGACGCTCGCGTACCGCGGCGATGCCGCGCGCGGCGGCGTCCCAGACCACCCGGTCTTCGCTGACGAAGCGCTGCGGGAACTCGCGCTCCAGCCGCGCCTCGTCCAGCGGCGCGGCGCGCAGGATGCGCGCGTCGCGCGGGTCGTCGCGCAGTTCGGCGACGACCAGCCAGGGTTCGCCGTACACCGCGCTGTCGTCGAACAGACGCGCGCTGCGGCCGTTGGCGAGCTGGTAGCGATACGGGTCGCCGGGGTGCTGGCGCGCGATCCGGTCCGGAAACGCATGCAGCAGCAGATCGCCCAATGCGTGCGCCGGCACCGACGCCGGCGGCGCGGCGTCGACGCGCAGGCGCCGGCGCCATTGCCGGGCCGCCTGGTCCAGCGCCGCCAAGGCCGAACGCGCGGCCTCGGCCGGGGCGCGGCCGGCGCGGAACGCGGCCAATGCCTGCCAGCGCGCGGCCAGCGCATCGCCGCCGCCGCGCAAGGGATCGCGCGCTTCGACCAAGGCCGCCAGATCGCAGGCCAGGGCGCGTTCGTGCGGATCGTTGGGCGCCAGCAGCATCGCCGCCAGGCGCGGATGGGTGCCCAGCGCGAGCATGCGCCGGCCGAAGGCGGTGATGGTCGCCGCTTTGCCGACGCCTTCCAGCGCGCCGAGCCGCAGCAACAGCTCGCGCGCCGCCGCCATCGCGCCGCCCGGCGGCGGATCGAGGAAACGCAGCCCGGCATCGCCCCACGCGGCCAGTTCCAAAGCCAGCCCGGCCAGTTCGACCTGGGCGATTTCCGGCCGCCGCTGCGGTTCCAGCCGCTGCGATTCGGGCCACAGGCGATACGCCCAGCCCTCGGCGACGCGACCGGCGCGGCCGGCGCGCTGGTCGGCCGAGGCCTGGGCGATGGCGACCACGTCCAGGCGCGAGAAGCCGCTGTTGGGGTCGTAGCGCGGCTCGCGCGCCAGCCCGCTGTCGATCACCACGCGCACGCCGGGCAGGGTCACGCTGGATTCGGCGACATTGGTCGCCAGCACCACCCGGCGGCGGCCGTCGGGATCGGCCTGCAGCACCCGGCTCTGCTGTTCGACCGGTAACTCGCCGTGCAAGCTCAGCACGTCGATGCCGCGCAAGGCCTCGCTGCCGGCCAACGCCGCATCGGCGCGGCCGATCTCGCGCTGGCCGGGCAGGAACACGAGCACATCGCCCGGATGCTGCGCGACCGCATGTTCGACCGCGCGCCGCAGCTGGTGCTCGAGTTTTTCCTCGCGCCGCGCCGGAAAGTGCGCCAGCGTCACCGGATAGCTGCGGCCGGCGCTGCTCAGTCGCGGCGCGTCGAGGAACTGCGCCAGCCGCTCGCCGTCCAGGGTGGCCGACATCGCCACGATGCGCAGGTCGTCGCGCAGCGAGGCCTGCACGTCCAGGGCCAGGGCCAGGCCGAGGTCGGCGGCCAGGTGGCGTTCGTGGAATTCGTCGAACAGCAGCGCGCCGACCCCGTCCAGGGTCGGGTCGTCCTGGATCATCCGGGTCAGGATGCCCTCGGTGACGACCTCGATCCGGGTCCGCTCGGAGACCTTGTTCTCGAAGCGGATGCGATAGCCGACGGTGTCGCCGGCGGCCTCGCCGCGCTGGCGGGCCATGAAGGTCGCGGCGGCGCGCGCGGCGACCCGACGCGGTTCCAGCATCACGATCTTGCGCCCGCCCAGCCACGGCGCGTCGAGCAGGGCCGGCGGCACCTGGGTGGTCTTGCCGGCGCCGGGCGGGGCTTCCAGCACCAGGCGCGGGTGCTCGGCGAGGCTGGCGCGGATCTGCGGCAGCAGGGAATCGATCGGGAAGGCGGGACTGTTCACCCGCGCAAGGATACGGACCGGCGGCGGCGCCCGGAATGGCGCGGCCGCCGGCGCCGGTCGCGTCAGTCCTCGAACTCGCCGCAGCCCATCAGCAAATGGGTCGGGTTCTTGACGTCGCCGATCACCACGATCACCGCGTTGGCGTAGGTGTTCTTTTTGGCGTCCTGGCACGGTTCGTCCGGCTTGCTCGGCGCGATCAGCACGCTCATCGGCCGGGTCTGCATGCCGACCGTGATCGTGCCGGCCAGGCCGTAGCGCCCCTTGAGCACGCCGAGCACCGGCAGGTCCAGCACCGGCACGGTCGACGTCAGGCCGCCGGCGGCCAGCAGTACGCCGCGCGGCTTGGTCAGGTGGAACTCGGCCGCACCGGGCACGGTGCGCTGCAGTTGGATGTTCCACGACAGCTTGCCGACGTTGCCGCCATCGAAGGGCTGGGCGGAGAAATCGAACTTGGGCTTGGCCGATGCGGCCGCTGCATCGGTCTGCTCGGCATGGCCGGGAACGGCCCAGCCCAGGATCGCGGCCAAAAGCAAGGTGACGATGCGCATGAGGGTTTCCCTTGGCGGCCGGACGGCGCCTTCTACGCAACAACGCGGCGGAACGCAGGCTGTGAAAAAGCGGCTGCAGGAAAGTGGGCTGCGAATCGGCGCGGGGAAAGCGCGGACGTCGTCGGTGCGAACGCGATCGCTGTGCGGCTCCGGTCGGACCCGGCGGACGCGCAGCGCCGCAACGCCGCCGGGTTGGGTCGGACGCGGCGAGCCTCTACACTGCGCGCTGCTCCGTTCCCGCTGTGCCCGCCCCATGCAACTGATCGACATCGGCGCCAACCTCACCCACGACAGCTTCGACCACGACCGCGAGGCGGTGCTGCAGCGCGCGCGAGAGGCTGGCGTGGCGCGGATGGTGATCACCGGCGCCAGTCGCGAGCATTCGCCCAAGGCGCTGGAACTGGCCCGGCGCTATCCGGGCGAGCTGTTCGCCACTGCCGGCGTGCATCCGCACCATGCCGTCGAATACACCGCCGAATGCGACGCCGAGATGCGCGCCCTGCTCGGCCACGACGAGGTGGTCGCGGTCGGCGAATGCGGGCTGGATTACTTCCGCGACTTCTCGCCGCGCCCGGCGCAGCGGCGCGCGTTCGAAATGCAGTTGCAGACCGCCGCCGACACCGGCAAGCCGTTGTTCCTGCACCAGCGCGACGCCCATGCCGACTTCATGGCGATGATGAAGAACTTCGACGGCAAGCTCGGCCCGGCGGTGGTGCACTGCTTCACCGGCACGCGCGAGGAACTGTTCGATTACCTCGACCAGGACTGGCACATCGGCATCACCGGCTGGCTGTGCGACGAACGCCGCGGCCTGCACTTGCGCGAACTGGTCAAGCACATCCCGGCTGAGCGATTGATGATCGAAACCGACGCGCCCTACCTGCTGCCGCGCACGGTCAAGCCGGCGCCCTCGCATCGGCGCAACGAACCGATGTACCTGGCCCACATCGTCGAGGAGCTGGCCCGCGACCGCGGCGAGGACGTCGCCGTCGCCGCCGCCCACAGCACCGCCACCGCCAGCGCCTTCTTTCGCCTGCCGGCCTGATCCCAAGTCGGCTGTTGCCGTCGCCGAATCCCCGATCCCGAATCGCGAATCCCGAATCGCGCGCAACAAAAAAGCCCCGATCCTCAGATCGGGGCTTTTTTTCCTGCGCATCGGCTCAGATCAGTACTTCCATTCGAAGGCCAGGTTGTAGCGACGGCCGAGAATGTCGTAAGTGCTGAACAAGTTCGCCGAGGTCTGCGCCGGGAACGGCGGGTCCTTGTCGAACAGGTTGCTGACCGCCAGGCGCACCATGGTGCGATCGTTGAAGCGGTAGCGCACGCCGCCGTTGAACAGCCAGTAGTCGCCGACCTTGAGGATGTCGCGGGTTTCCGGCGTGTTGAGCACGTCGAACTCGGCGCTGCTGAGGTAGTTCGCCGACAGGTTGGCGCCGAACTTGCCCTTCTCCCAAGCGCCGCTGAACTGGTACTGGCGCTTGGAGGTGCCGATCTCGCCGACCGCCGGGTTGGGGCTGACGCCGGTGTTGTCGACGGTCAGTTCCTTCGGGAAGTAGCCGGTCACGCCGAACGCGAAGCGGCCGAAGCGGTCGGTGTCGAAACGGTACGACACTTCGGCCGAGTAGGCCTCCATGTTGAGGTACTTGCCGTTGACGAAGCCGCTGACGAAGGTCGTGGCCTGGCCGGCGTTGGCCGGACCGGTACCCGGCGCGTTGCGGGTGATGCGGCTGCAGAACGCGTTCGCGTTGGGCACGTTCGAGGCATCGAAGTCGGGCGCGTCGAAGCAGGCGGTGGCGATTTCGGTCGCGGTCAGGTTGCTGATGACGTCGGTGATCTTGATCTTGTAGTAGTCGGCGGCGACGGTCAGGCCTTCCAGGAACGACGGCGCCCAGGTGAAGCCGTAGGTGTGCGAATCGGCCGACTCGTTGCGCAGGTTCGGGTTGCCGCCGGACACGCCCTGGATCGAGGCGCCGTTGGCGTTGGAGTTGAAGCTGGTCAGGCCGTAGTAGCTGAGGAAGGCCTGGCAGTTGCGCGCGCGCACCGCCGGGTTGTTGCCGCCGGTGATGAAGCGGGTGTCGCAGGGATCGCCGGTGACGAACTGGAACGAGGTCGCCTGCGGCAGGAAAGCCTCGGTGATCGCCGGCGCGCGCAGCGAGCGGGTGAAGTTGCCGCGGATTTCCAGATCCTGGAACGGCTTCCACTGCAGGCCGTAGGTGTAGGTGTCGAACTTGCCGTTGATGCTGTTGTCGACCTGGCGGTACTTGCCGACCACGTCCAGCTTCTTCAGCAGCGGGATATCGGCTTCCGGATTGACCAGCGGCAGCACGAACTCGCCGAACCACTCCTTGGTCGAGTATTCGCCCTGCAGCGGGGTGATCGGCACCGACCGGCCCAGCCCCTGGGTCAGGAAGGTGCCCGGATCGAACAGGCCGCTTTCCTTGCGGTATTCGTAGCCGATGTTGTACTGCAGCGGGCCGCTCCACAGGTCGAACAGGGTGCTCGACAGGTTGATGTTGAAGACCTTCTGCTCCTGCAGCGCCTGCGACTCGGTGCGGGTGGTGACGTAGTTGCGCGCCGCCGCGCTGGGACGGCCTTCGCCGAACAGGTCCAGCGGCACGCAGTTCGGGTCCGGACGCGGCGCGATGCCGCCCGGCACCACCACGCCGGCCACCGGCGCGCCGTTGCAGACCAGCTGGCCCTGGGCGTTGCGCACCACGTGCAGCGCGTTGACGAAGTTCTGCTGCACCAGCGAGGTGCCGTAGGCGCGCGAATCGCTGCGGCCGTAGTTGCCCGACGCTTCCCAGTAGAACACCCGATCGGCCAGCTCGAAGTCGCCTTCCAGGCCGACCACGATGCGGCCGAGCTCGGTGGTGGCGCTGCCGTTGTTGGTGACCAGGTCGCGCGAAGCGCGCGACAGATTGAACGAGGTCACCCCCAGGCCTTGCAGGGTGGTGCGGGCCTGGTCGGTCAGTCCGGCGTAGGTGGTCGGGAAGCGGATCATGCCGCTGGCGCCGGCGAACAGGGGCGAGTTGTAGGCCCACTGGTCGACCAGCTCGGTGCTCTCGGCCGAGTAGAACGAGCCTTCCAGGAACACGTCGATGTTGTCGGTCAGGCCCCAGCGCGCGGTGGTGTTGAACGACATGCGCTTGAGGTCGGAGGTGATCTGGCCGGCCTCGATCAGGCTCAGGCCGTCGCCGCCGCTGGCGTCGGTGGCGGAGAAGGTCGAACCCGGGTTGTACGGCACCAGGTTGCCGTTCGGGTCGAAGGCCAGCACGGTGCGGTTGCCGGTGCCGAAGCCGTTCGGGATCAGGTTGCCCGAACCGGTGCGGAACGCGCCGGTGGTCGGCGAGATCAGGCCGCCGAACGGCGTGGTCCAGATGCGCCGGTCGCGGATCAGCACGCCGTTGGGGATGCCGTCGGTCGCGCCGGTGTTGAACGGGATGTTCGGGTTGTAGCGGCCGTCGTTGGCCGGGGTGCGTCCCGGGAACAAGGTCGCCATCTGGGTGGCGTTGGGGTTGGTGCTGTTGAAGAAACCTTCGCGGAAGTAGTCGCGCTCGCGCTGCAGCACGCCCTTCACGTTGTCGTAGGTCAGCGAGAAGGTGACGTTGCCGCGGCCGTCGTCGAAGTTGGCGCCGACCAGGGCCCAGACGTTGTAGCGCTCGTTGTCGCCTTCCTCGGTGACGCCGTAGTTGCCGCCGAATTGGACGCCTTCGAAGTCCTTGCGCAGGATCACGTTGACCACGCCGGCGATGGCGTCCGAACCGTAGGTCGGGGCGCCGCCGATGGCGATGTTCTCGACCCGCTCGACCATCGCGGTCGGGATCGCGTTGAGGTCGACCTGCACGCCGGGCGCGGCCGGGCCGAACAGGGTGGTCGGCGAGCTGGACACGTAGCGGCGGCCGTTGACCAGGGTCAGGGTGCGGTTGCTGCCGATGCCGAAGCGGTTGACGAAGTTGACGCCGGTGCCGAACGTGGCCTGGCCGCCTTCCGGGGTCACGCCGACGCCGAAGCCCGGAATTTCGTTGAGCGCATCGGCGACGTTGGTCAGGCCGCGGTCGGCGATGTATTCCTTGGTCACGACGGTGGCCGGCTCGAGCGTGTCGAAGCCGGCGCGGCGGATGCGCGAACCGGTCACGACCATGCGGTCCAGGTCGGTCGGCGCCGAGCCTTCGGAGGCCTCCGGCTTGGCCGTGGTCGCGGTTTGCGGAGCGGGCGTCGGGTCTTGCGCGAACGCCGGAGCGGCGATGACCGCGAGGATGCCGAGCAACAGCGGGCGGCGGCGCAGGGACGCGCGACGGGCCTGAGTCGTAACCATAAGTTTTCCCCCGAATGGACATCCGACCGACGGGTCGGATGCGCATTAATAGATTGTTAAACACAACACGCGCAAGAGGCCCGGTTTTTTTGTTTGTTTTCCTATGTAACTAATTGATTTCACGTGCCTATAGCGGCAGATCGAACGGTCGTTTCACTGCAGGGCGGCAAAGAATTGCGCCAGAAATGGCAAATGAAAAGGCGGCTTTCGCCTATAGCGCGAGCCGCCTGGATGAAGGTCTTGACCCGGCCGCGCCGGCGCCCCGGCATCGGGGGCGCCCGGACTGCGGCGACGGGCTCACTGGTCGGTGAATCGGCCGCAACCGAACCACAGCGGTATTACGGTCGAACCGATCTTGACCGGCTTGTCCAAGTCCAAGATCTGGATCGCGTAGGTGAAGGGTTGGCCGTTCGGATCCTTGGTGTTGCCCTTCTTGTCCTTGCAGACCTCGCCCAGCTTCACCGGCGCCAGTTGCACCGAGATATTGGTCGTGGTCTTCAGCGCGATCTTGCCGACCAGGGTGTAACGGCCGTGGCCCTCGGTCGCCTGCTGCTGCAACGGGCCGCTGAGCCGTTTGGCTCGCGGCACCCTCAGCTCGTAGCCGACCGACAGGTCACGGGCGGTGGTCAGCTTGACCTGCCAGTCGGTGTTGCCGCCGCGGAACACCGGCGCGGGGAAGGTGATCTGCTGGGCCGGTGCGGGCGACGCAGCGAGCAACGCGGCCAGGCCCAGCACCGCACCGGCAACGACGGACGAAATACGCATGAACGACTCCTCTTGAGTGGCGACGACCAGTCGCCGTAACGCTGCAAACGGCGCAAGCCGGCCGGCGTGAAGCGTTGCCGGGCGCGGGACTGCGACCCACGCCGCGATCGTGCCGGCTGCGGACGCCGGCCCAGTCGCTAAGCTAGGCGCCGCTGCGACGCCGCCCGGCGGCGCGGCGCTTCCCCGACCCCATGGATTTGCGCATGTCTCTCGCTCCGACCGCAGCGGCGCGTTCGCCGCTGCTCGTGCCGCTGGCGCTGGCCGCCGCCTTGTTCGCCGCTTCCGCGCTGTTGTTGTTGATCGGGGCGCTCGCCGTCCCCGAGGCGGTGCGCAGTGAACTCAAGCTGGCCCCGATCCTGCTGCAGTGGCTGTGCAAGGACGGCCTGTTGGCGGGCCTGGGACTGGCCGTCGCCTGCGTGCTGACTCAGCGCCGCGGTGCGCCGCGGCGGCCGATCGGCGCTGCGATCTGCGCGCTGTTGCTGGCGTTCGCCGTCGCCCTGCTGTGGTCGACCACCGTCGACGCCTGGCTGTACGGCCGTCTCGGCGGGCAGCGGCGCGAACTGGAAGCGGCCTTCGCGGGGTCCGGCCTGCTCAAGGCGGCGGCGCAGATCGCCGTGGCCTGGCCGCTGGCGTGGTGGATCGGCGGTCGCGGTGCGACGCCGGTGGCCTGGAGCGGCGCGGCACGGCGCGCGATCGGCGCCCTGGTCGGCGGCGGCGTCTGCGCCGGCCTGGTGCTGGCGCTGCAGCAGGGCGCGGCCGGCTTCGCCGCGCTCGACGGCGACGGCCATCGCAGCGGCATGAGCGCGGTCGCGCTCGCGGTCGGCGCGGTGCTGGCGCTGGTCGCCGGCGTGTGGCCGTTGCGCTCCGGTCACGGTGCGCTCGGCGCGCTGGCGGCGGCGGCGCTGACGCCGCTGCTGTTGTTGGCCGCGGCGGTGCCGTTGGCGCTGTATGGGCAGGCGCTGGAGTTGCCGATGCTGATCGCGCTGGCCCTGGCGCTGATCGTCGCCGCTCCGCTGCTGGCGTGGCTGACGGTGCGCGCACTGCATCGGCGCGGGCGGCCCGTCGCACCGGCGGATTGAACCGGCGGCGCCCGCTACGGCGCCGCGGGGTTGGGGTCGGCCTCAGTACATCGCCAGGTCGGCGCAGCCTTCCAGCTTGTCCATGCCGTCGACGCTGACCCGGATGCTGTTGCGGTGGCGGCCGTCGCCGTCGTCGATGCACTCCATGCGGTCGATCTCGATCGTCATCGGCTTGGCGCCCTGAACCGTGCTCAGCTCGCCGCTGAGTACGATCAGGTCCGCCGGCGCATCGGCCGGTTGGCCGAGGTAGCGCGCCTGGCCGCTGGCCTTCTCGCTGCCGCTGCCCCAGGTCAGCTCGACCCGGTGGTTCATCTCGCCGGTGGCCTGGATCTGGATGCTCCAGTGCTCGCCGAAGCCTTTCAGCGCCGGCACCGGGCTGAGCTTGCCGACCTGGTCGGCGCCGATCTTGCCCAGCGGCCGTTCGCCGCCGACGGCGCTCGCGCCGGTGTCGCCGGCCTGGTTCGCAGCCGGCGCCGCGGGTTCGGCGGTCTTGGCTGGCTCCGGCGCGGCGCAGCCGGCCAGCAGGGCGGCGCACAGGGCCGCGGTCAGGGCAATCGAACGCATGGGGCAGTCCTCGGTATCGGAAACATGGCACTTAAAAGGCCGTCGCTCTTGCAGGCCGGCGCCGTTGAGCGCCGGGACGAGGCTCCGCCCTTGTAGCCCGAGCGCGGTGCAGGCCGGATCAATGCGGCGCCTGCAGCGCGTCCAGTTCGGCGCGGACCTCGCGGCATTGGTCGCGGTCGCGTTCGGGATTCGCCGGCAGACGCTGCAAGATCGCATCCATCTCGCGCGCCCCGCGGCGGAACGCGTCGCCATAGGCGGCCTCGTCGAAGCCCTCGCCGCGCGCCCGTGCCTCTCGGCGGGCGGCGTCGCGCAGTGCCTCGGCGATCCGGCTAAGCGGTTCCTGCGCCAGACCGCAATAGCGCGCCTGAGCCAGGCGCATGCCGTCGGCGGCGTGGCGCGCCGCGGTTTCTTGCCCCGGCGTCGCGGCGGCGACCGCCGCCGGGACCAGGCCGAGCGCGGCGGCCAACAGCCAGGCGCGAGGGCTCAACTGCGCAGCCCGACGCCGCGCTTGAGCAGCCACAGGCCCAGCGACGACAGCGCGGCCACGAAGCCGAGCATCAACGCATAGGCCACCCACAGCGGCACGTCGCTGCTGCCGAGCAGGCCGTAGCGGAACGCGTTGACCATGTAGAAGATCGGATTGGCGTGGGTCGCCGCTTCGGCCCAGGCCGGCAGCAGCTTGACCGAGTAGAACACGCCGCCCAGGTAGGTCAGCGGGGTCAGGATGAAGGTCGGCACGATCGCCACATCGTCGAACTTCTTGGCGTAGACGGCATTGACGAAGCCGGCCAGGGAGAAGATGGTCGCGCCGAGCAGCACGGTGGTGAGGGTCACCAGCGGATGCGGCACCCGGACCGAGGTGAAGCACATCGCGATCAACAGCACGATCGCGCCGACCATCAGCCCGCGCAGCACCGCGCCGGCGACATAGCCCCACAGGATCACCCAGTTCGGCATCGGACTGACCAACAGCTCCTCCACGTGGCGGCCGAACTTGGCGCCGAAGAAACTCGAGGAGATGTTGCCGTAGCTGTTCTGGATCACGCTCATCATCACCAGGCCGGGGACGATGAACTCCATGTAGCTGTAACCGCCCATGTCGCCGATGCGCGAGCCGATCAGGCCGCCGAAGATCAGGAAGTACAGGGTCATGGTGATCGCCGGCGGCACCAGGGTCTGGCCCCAGATGCGCAGGATGCGCGCGACTTCGCGCCGGACGATGGTGCCCAGCGCGATCAGGTTGCGCCGCGCGGGCGAAAGCTCGCGCGTTTGCGCGGCGTCGGTATGGCTGCTCATGCGGCGCTCCCGGTGGCGGCCGGCGAGGGCTGGGCGATCATGCGCACGAACAGCTCCTCCAGGCGATTGGACTTGGTGCGCATCGAGCGCACCCGGATGCCGGCTTCGCCGAGCGCGGCGAAGACCCGGTTGAGGTCCATCGCGCGCGGCATTTCCAGGTCCAGGGTGTGATCGTCGGCGGCGCTCAGGGTCGCGCCTTCGATCGCCGGCAGGGTCGCCGGCAGGCGGCCGTCGATGTCGAGCAGGAAGCCTTCGACGTCGAGCTTGGCCAGCAGCGCCTTCATCGGCCCCTGCTCGACGATCCGGCCCTGGTCGATGATCGCCAGGTTGCGGCACAGGCTCTCGGCTTCTTCCAGGTAGTGCGTGGTCAGGATGATGGTGGTGCCGGCGGCGTTGATCTCGCGCAAGGTCTTCCACATGCCGCGGCGGATCTCGATGTCGACGCCGGCGGTGGGCTCGTCGAGGATCAGCAGGCGCGGCCGGGTCATCATCGCGCGGGCGATCATCAACCGCCGCTTCATGCCGCCGGACAGGGTGCGGCTCATCTTGTCGGCCTTGTCCCACAGCTGGGCGCGCTTGAGCTCTTCCTCGGCGCGCTGCAGGGCGACGGCGCGCGGCACGCCGTAGAACCCGGCGTAGTTGACCAGGATGTCGAGCGGCTTCTCGAACATGTTGAAATTCAGCTCCTGCGGCACCAGGCCGATCAGGCGCATCGCTTGGTCGCGGCGGCGATTGAGGTCGGTGCCGAAGATCTCCACCGAACCGTCGCTGAGGTTGACCAGCGAGCTGACGATGCCGATCAGGGTCGACTTGCCGGCGCCGTTGGGGCCGAGCAGGGCGAAGAAGTCGCCCTCGGCGACGTCCAGGGACACGCCCTTGAGCGCCTGCACCTTGTTGTCGTAGGTCTTGCGCAGGTCGCGCACGCGCAGGGCGGGCACCTCGGCGGTGCCGGACGGGACCGGACGGGGGCCCGTGGCGGGGGCCGTTGGCTGGGTCATCGTGGGAGGGTCTCGGATCGCTGGGCCGCGGGCCTCGCGGCGAATGGCTTAGTATAGGCGGCCCCGTGGCGGCGCTCCGGCCACAGACTGTTGCGAAAATCCGCGTTGCGCAGCCCAGGACCGGTCCCCGGCCCCGCGCAACCGCCGCACCGGGCCCCGCGCCCGGTCCTATTGCGCCCGCGGCCGCCCGCCGCGGGAGCACGATCGAGAAACGCGCTGCAATGAAGCAATTCCCCCTCAAGCTCGTGTCCCGCCGCATGCTGGCCCCGACCGTCGGCCACTACGTGTTCCTGCGCGACGACGGCGAGCCGCTGGACTTCATCCCCGGACAGTTCATCCAGGTTCATTTCCAGTACGCCGACGGCACCGCGACCAAGCGCAGCTACTCGCTGGCGACCCTCCACGACCACGCCCTGGGCGCCGGCGAAACGGTCGAGATCGCGGTCAGCTTCGTGCCCGGCGGCGCCGCCACCGCGCTGTTCGAAGGGCTGGGCGACGGCGAACAGGTCCAGGCCAGCGGCCCGTTCGGGCGCTTCTGCCTGATGCCCGCGGACAGCAACCGGCGCTATCTGTTGATCGGCACCGGCACCGGCGTGACCCCGTACCGCTCGATGCTGCCGCAGCTGGAAACCCTGATCCGCGAACGCGGCATCCAGGTGGTGCTGCTGTTCGGCGCGCGCACCCCGGCCGAGCTGCTGTACGGCGACGAATTCCGTGCTTTCGCCGACCGCCATCCGCAGCACTTCCGCTTCGTGCCGTGTTTCTCGCGCGAATTGCCGGAGCAGCCGCATGCGGACGTGCGCCGCGGCTACGTGCAACAGTTCCTCGACGAGTTCGCGCCCGATGCGGCCGGCGACATCGCCTACCTGTGCGGCAATCCGAACATGGTCGATGCCTGCTTCGAAGCGCTCAAAGGCCACGGCCTGCCGGTGCCGCAGATCCGCCGCGAGAAGTACGTCTCGTCCAAGTAAGCCCGCGCACCGCCGGCGGCGCGAGGCCGCTGCCGGGTCCGGTCACATTTTTCCCGGACCGACCGTCTGTCATCCTTGAAGGCGCACCGCCTTGGGATGAGACACGGACATGCACTCAGCACTGACGTCACACCGACCGCGCGCCGTCGCGGTCGCCGGCCTGGCCGCGTTGCTCGCGGCGGCCGCATTGAGCGGCTGCGGCGACCGCGGCCGCGGCGCCGACACCGGCTCCGGGGAGGGCGACAAACGCCGTTACGGCCGGATCGCGTTCGATCCGTGCACGTTGTCGACGCCGTACGCCAACGGCACTTTCGCCGCGCAATGCGCGCGCTATGACGTGCCGGAGAACCCGGCCGAGCCCAAGGGCCGCAAGCTCAGCCTCAACCTGGCCTGGCTGCCGGCCACCGAGGGCGCCGGCAGCGCCGATCCGGTGTTCTTCCTTGCCGGCGGACCGGGCCAGGCCGCGACCACCTCCTGGCCGATGGTCGACGCCGCATTCCGCGAGGTGCGCAAGCGCCGCCATATCGTCCTGATCGATCAGCGCGGCACCGGCCAATCGGCTCCGCTGACGTGCGCGGAGGCGGTCGGCGGCGACCCGATCCAGGACCAGGCCGCCGCCCTGGACGCCTCGCTGCGCGCCATCAAGCAGTGCGTGCAGGGCCTCTCGGTCGATCCGCGCTACTTCACCACCACCGAGGCGATCGCCGACCTCGACGCGGTGCGCGCGGCGATCGGCGCGGACCGGATCAACCTGGTCGGCGTGTCCTACGGCACCCGCGTCGCCCAGCAGTACGCGATGCGCTATCCGCAGCGGGTGCGCAGCCTGGTGCTCGACGGCGTGGCGCCGAACGAGCTGGTGCTGGGCAGCGAGCACGCGCGCAACCTCGACGCCGCGCTGGCCCTGCAATTCAAGCTGTGCCAGCAGACGCCCGCCTGCCGCCAGCGCTTCGGCGCCGATCCGCGCGAACAGCTGCGCCAGCTGATGGCGCGGCTGCAGGCCGCGCCGGTCGAGATCGACTACCGCGATCCCAGTACCGGCGAGCAGAAGCGCGCGCCGATCACCGCCGGCCACGTCGCGATCCTGACCCGGATGTTCTCTTACGCGCCGGAAGCGGCGGCGCTGTTGCCGCTGGTGCTCAACGAGGCCGACCAGGGCCGCTACGCGCCGTTGATGGCGCTGTCGAAGATGCTCGAGGCCCAGCTCGGCGACGAGATCAACTTCGGCATGCAGCTGTCGGTGAGCTGCGCCGAGGACGTCGATCTGTTCCGCCCCGACCCGGCCGATGCCGACACCGTGCTAGGCGACAGCCTGACCCGCTCGCTGACCGAACAGTGCAAGGCCTGGCCGACCGGCGCCCGGCCGAAGAACTTCCACGAGCCGCTCAAGAGCGACGCGCCGGCGCTGCTGCTGTCCGGCGAACTCGATCCGGTCACGCCGCCGCGCTACGGCGACCAGGTGGTCAAGCACCTGCGCAACGGCCGCCATCTGATCCTGCGCGGCCAGGGCCACGGCGCCTTGCGCATCGGCTGCACGCCCAAGCTGCTCGGCCAGTTCCTGGAAACCGCGAACGCCAAGCAGCTCGACGCGCGCTGCCTGGACAGCCTCGGCTACGTGCCGCCGTTCGTGTCGTTCAGCGGGTGGGAGCCGTAACAGCGGAGATTGGGGATTCGGGATTGGCAGAGCCAACGCCCGGATTCGTCCCCTTCCTGCCGCTGTTGCGAATCCCGAATCCCAATCCCGATTCCCGTGGAAAGACCATGATCACCGCCCACGATCTGCATAAATCCTTCAAGACCAAGACCGGCACGGTGCACGCTGTGCAGGGGGTCGAATTCGAGGCCCGCGACGGCCAGATCACCGGCTTGCTCGGCCCCAACGGCGCCGGCAAGACCACCACCTTGCGCATGCTCTACACCCTGATGCGGCCCGACCGCGGCGAAGTGCGGGTCGACGGCGTCGACGCGGCGCGCGATCCGGCCGCGGTGCGGCGCGCGCTGGGCGTGCTGCCCGATGCGCGCGGCGTCTACAAGCGCCTGACCGCGCGCGAGAACATCGCCTACTTCGGCGAACTGCACGGCCTGCCGCGCAGCGTGGTCGAGCAGCGCACCCGCGCACTGGCCCGCGCGCTGGACATGGACGACATCCTCGATCGCCAGACCGAGGGCTTCTCGCAGGGCCAGCGCACCAAGACCGCGATCGCCCGCGCCCTGGTCCACGACCCGCGCAACGTGATCCTGGACGAACCGACCAACGGCCTGGACGTGATGACCACCCGCGCCATGCGCGGTTTCCTGCGCGGCCTGCGCGAAGAAGGTCGCTGCGTGATCTTCTCCAGCCACATCATGCAGGAGGTGGCCGCGCTCTGCGATCGCATCGTGATCGTCGCCAAGGGTCAGGTCGTGGCCGCCGGCACCGCCGACGAGCTGCGCGCGCTGACCGGCGAACCCAACCTGGAAGACGCCTTCGTCAAGGCGATCGGCAGCGAAGAAGGACTGCTCGCATGAATCTCCGTTCCCTTTCCGCGATGTGGGCGGTGGTCCGCAAGGAACTGCTCGACATCTCGCGCGACCGCCGCACCCTGGCCATCGCCCTGCTGCTGGGCCCGCTGCTGTACCCGCTGCTGATGGCGGGCATGGGTTCGCTGGCCGAGAACCGCGCCCGCACCCAGCTCGACGCGGAGCTGCGCCTGCCGGTGCGCGGCGCCGAGCATGCGCCGAACCTGATCAAGTTCCTGGCCATCCAGAACATCGTCGCGATCCCGGCGCCCGCCGACCTCGACGGCGCGATCCATCGCCAGGACCACGACGTGGCCCTGATCGTGGCGGCGGATTTCGCCGAAAACTGGAAGCAGGGCCGCCCGGCGCTGGTCGAGATCGTCCAGGACAGCACCCGCCGCGATGCCGAGATCCCCAGCCGGCGCCTGCGCGCGGCGCTGGAAGGCTATAGCCGCCAGGTCGGTTCGCTGCGCCTGCTGGCGCGCGGCATCGCCCCCAGCGTCGCCCAGTCGATCAACGTCGGCGATCGCGACATCGCCACCGCCGAGGCCAAGCGCGGCCTGCTGCTGTCGTCGCTGCTGCCTTACCTGCTGATCCTGACCTCGTTCATCGGCGGCGCCCACCTGATCATCGACGCCACCGCCGGCGAGCGCGAACGCCAGTCGCTGGAACCGCTGTTGGCCACGCCGGCCTCGCGCGGCGCGATCGTCAGCGGCAAGATCGCCGCGGCCTGTCTGCTCGGCCTGTTGTCGCTGCTGCTAACCTTGCTCGCGTTCAAGCTCAGCGCGCAGCTGGGCCGCGGCCTGAGCCAGATGCTCGACGTGCGCCTGGCGGCGATCGGCAAGATGCTGCTGATCCTGACCCCGATGTGCTTCTTCGGCACCGCCCTGCTGACCTTCCTGGCGGCCACGGCCAAGAGCGTCAAGGAAGCGCAGAGCCACTTCACCTGGCTGATGCTGCTGCCGCTGCTGCCGACCTTCGTGCTGATGGTCAACCCGATCAAAACCCAGCTGTGGCAGTTCGCGGTGCCGTTCCTGGCCCAGAACCAGCTGCTGCTGAAGGTGATCCGGGCCGAAGCCATCGAGCCGTCGGTGTGGGGCGTGTACCTGGGCTGCAGCTTCGCCCTCGCCGGCCTGCTCTGGTACGCGGCCGTGCGCCGCTATCACAACGAGTCGCTGGCGGTGTCGGGCTGAGCCCCGGCTCTCGGCTCCGGCCCCGCGCGGGCCGGGCCGCGGACACGAAAAAGCCCGGCTCGCGCCGGGCTTTTTCGTTGTTGCGGGAGTGCCCCGGAACGCGACGGATCAACCGCCGCCCGGGTTGAAGCCGATCGTGCGGCGGGTGGTGACCGGCGACGGCACCGGCTGGAACCGCCACTTGCGCACCGCATTGACCGCCTCGCGGTCGAACACCCGTGCCGGGTTGGAACGGACCACGCGCGCGGCGGTGACCGAACCGTCGGTGGCGACGGTGAACTCGACCTGGACTTCGCCGGACTGGCCGGCGCGCAGGGCTTCGGGCGGGTAACGCGGAGCCGGAGTCGACACCGCGCGCAGTTCGCTCGGCGCCGCCGCGGCCGGGGCCGCGCGCTCGCTGGCCGCGGCCCGCTGCGCCGCGGCGCGTTGCTCGCTGGCGCGCTGTTCGGCGGCGCGTTGCTCGGCCGCACGCTGCTCGGCTTCGCGCTGCGTCGCCGCCTGGCGCTCGGCGGCCTGCTGGGTCGCCAGTTGCTGGGCGGCCTGCTGCTGTTGCTGTTGCTGCTGCTGCTGACGCTGCTTCTCGAGCTCGGCCTGTTTCTTGGCCTGCTCTTCGGCGGTCAGCTTTTCCTGCTCGGCGCGCTTGGCCTGGGCGTCCTGGGCGGCGCCGACGCTGGCCTTGAGCCGGGCCAGGGCCGGGTGCTGCGGATCGGCGCGTTCGATCAGCGCCGACAGGCGCTGGGCTTCGCTGAAGTCTTCCCGGCCCACGCTCTGTTCGGTCGCGATGACCGTCATCGGCAGCAGGTCGGTCAGGGCGCTGGACGCCGCCGCATCGGCCGGAGCCTTCTCGCGCAGGGCCAGGTAGTACTCGACCGCGTTGTCTTCGGCCGGGGCGTACAGGCGGTTTTCGACATAAGCCTTGCGCGCGGCTTCGCGCAACTGATCCACCGACATGGCCGAAACCTTGGCCGAGACGGCGGTCTGCGCAGTCACCGCCGGAGCGGTGGCCGCGGCCGTGGGCGCCGCGTCCGTGGCGGGTGCGGCGTCTTCCTTCTTTCCGCAGGCCGCCAGCGCGCATCCGAGCGCGAGCACGACGGACACCTGCTTTACAGCGGACAGCCGGCTGTATTGCCGGTCATTGTTGGCGACGATCATTGATTAAAAACTCCCCTGAAGTACGCGAGACCCGTCCGATACGGGGCCGGGCGCACGCCCGATAGGACGCGCTAGCGCGCCGCGTTTGTCAAGCGTTCAGGTTGGCGAGGTCCCCGCGATAGGCGTCAGATGCCGAGTGTGCCACCCATCGCGGCTGCCACCGATACCGGGTGTGTCGGTTCGCCCGTTGGGACGCGACCGGGCGCTCAGTTCGACGTTGGCGCGGGCAACGGCATGAAAACGGCCGGGGCGCCGCCGCTCGCCTGGGTGCGACCGGCCCGCCGGGCCGGTCCCGTCGCGGGCAGCCGGCCGCGCGGGCGACCCGCCAGAATCCGCAAAGCGGGCGCGGGTCCGGCCGCGCCGCGCCGGCGGCAGCGGGGGGCCCGTCCGGTCCCGGCCCCGTCCGACGTCCTTTCGACCTGGGTCCACTAGAATCGAACCCATCACAGACGAGCCCATCCATCGCAGGCGGGCCGATCACCACGGGCAGGGAGCGGAACATGAGCATTCTGGGTTTCATCAAGGGCGAGCTGCTGGAAATCATCGAGTGGACCGATGACTCGCGCGACACCCTGTCGTACCGCTTTCCCGACGACGACAAAGAGATCAAGAACGGCGCCCAGCTGATCGTGCGCGAGTCGCAGCAGGTCCAGTTCGTCGCCGCCGGCCAGTACGCCGATCTGTTCGGCCCGGGCAAGCACACGCTCAAGACCGAGAACATCCCGATCCTGTCCACCATCCTGGGCTGGAAGTACGGCTTCAACTCGCCGTTCAAGTGCGACGTCTACTACCTCAACACGCGCCTGTTCACCGGCAACAAGTGGGGCACGTCCAACCCGGTGATGATGCGCGACGCCGACTTCGGCGTGGTCCGCCTGCGCGCCTTCGGCACCTACGATTTCCGCATCGTCGACCCGCCCAAGTTCCTCAAGGAAGTGGCCGGCACCGACCAGAATTTCCGCCTCGACGAATTCGCCGACACCATGCGCTCGCGCATCGTCAGCGTGTTCACCGACGCCCTGGCCACGGCCAAGGTGCCGGCGCTGGACGTGGCCTCGCGCTATGGCGAACTCGGCGAAGCGCTCCTGCCGCTGATCAACCCGGCGATGACCGCCAAGTACGGCATCGAGATCACCGGCTTCGTGCTGGAGAACGTGTCGGTGCCGCCGGAAGTGGAGAAGGCGATCGACGCGCGCTCGAGCATGAGCGCGGTCGGCAACCTCAACGACTACGTCAAGTTCCAGATGGGCAGCGCGATGGGCCAGGGCGGCGACGCCGCCGCGGCCGCCGCGGTGCCGGCGCAGATGGCGGTCGGCTTCGGCATCGCCCAGGAAATGATGCGCAGCATGCAGAACGCCCAGCCCGCTGCGCCGGCGGCCGGCGCTGCCGCCGCGGCCGGCGCCGGCGCGCTGGAGGTGCTGACCCCGGAGCAGGCCGCCGCGACCCTGGGCGTGTCGGTCGAGGACGTGATGGCGGCGATCGCCGTCGGCGACCTCAAGGCGCGCAAGATCGGCTCCGCCACCCGCATCGCCAAGTCCGCACTCGAAGAATTCCTGCGCGGCTGATGGACAACGCCACCGTCGGCAAACATCCCTGCCCGGAGTGCGGCGGGGATTTGCAATGGAATGCGTCCAAGCAGGCGCTGGCCTGCCCGTACTGCGGCACCGTGGTGCCGTGGTCGCCGGCGCAGGAAGCGCAGGGCACGGCCGTGGTCGAACTCGACCTGGCCCGGGCCTTGGCCGAGCACCCCAGCGAGCAGCGCGGCTACGGCGGCGACGCCGAGCGGCGCGAAGTGCAGTGCCGCAGCTGCAAGGCGATCTCGGTGTTCGTCGACGGCAAGGTCGCGCAGCGCTGCGAGTTCTGCGGCTCGCCCTCGATCATCGCCCACGAATCCCTCGGCGACGCGATCACTCCGCAGAGCGTGCTGCCGTTCAAGTTCAGCGACGGCCAGGTGCGCGACGCGATCCGCAAGTGGTACGGCACGCGCTGGTTCGCGCCGAACCGGCTCAAGACCGCGGCGCTGACCGACACCCTCAAGGGCGTGTACCTGCCGTACTGGACCTTCGACGCCCACGTCGCCGCGCGCTGGCGCGCCGAGGCCGGCTACTACTACTACGAGACCGAGAGCTACATCGAGAACGGCCAGCGCCGCACGCGCGAAGTGCGCAGGGTGCGCTGGGAACCGGCCTCGGGCGCGCTGCAGCATTTCTTCGACGACGAGCTGGTGCCGGGCACGGTCGGCGTGCATGCCGGCCTGCTGGAACAGATCGGCCAGTTCCCGACCACCACCGACCTCAAGGCCTACTCGCCGGAATTCGTGCGCGGCTGGCTGGTCGAGCGTTACCAGGTCGATCTGCGCCGCGCCTCCGAGCTCAACACCGAATCGATGCAGCAACAGACCCGGCAGCTGTGCGCCAACGACGTGCCCGGCGACACCCACCGCAACCTGCAGGTCCAGGCCGACTACAGCGGCCGCACCTTCAAGCACATCCTGGTGCCGGTGTGGCTGGTCAGCTACACCTACGGCTCGCGCAATTTCCAGGTCCTGGCCAACGGCTACACCGGCCAGATCGCCGGCGAGCGGCCCTACAGCTGGGTCAAGATCTTCTTCGCCGCACTGGCCGCGCTGATCGTCGCCGTGATCGTGTTCGGGCTGTTCGGCGGACAGCGCTGAGTTCGCCGGCCGCGCGTGCTCCTGCAGGAGCGGCGTGAGCCGCGACAAGGGACGCGCAGCAACGACACCCCGCTCGTCCGTCCATGATCCAAGCCGCGTCCCGGCACCGGGCTGGCAGCGGCGCAAGCCCCCTCGACGGCGACGGTTATTGATTTCAAATCAAGAGTAATTCGCCGATCAGGCTGTTTTTCGCCAAAGTCGGTTCGCCGACACTGCGCATTCCCATCCGGCAGACCCTCCGCCCGATCATCCCGTCCACCGAGGCCGTCGCCGCCGGTAGCGCCGGGCTCATCGTCGGCTACCCGTCTTCCCCCGTTTCCATCGCAAGAGGTTTCCCCATGAAGATCCCCGCCTTCGGCCTCGGCACCTACCGCCTCAAGGGCCAGACCGCGATCGACTCGGTCCGCACCGGCCTGGAACTCGGCTATCGCCACATCGACACCGCGCAGATCTACGGCAACGAAGCCGAGGTCGGCCAGGCCATCGCCGACAGCGGCGTGGCCCGCGACACGCTGTTCCTGACCACCAAGATCTGGACCGAAAACCTGTCGCGCGAGCGGCTGATCCCGAGCCTGCGCGACAGCCTGGCCAAGCTGCGCACCGACCGCGTCGACCTGACCCTGATCCACTGGCCCTCGCCGGGCGGCGCGGTGCCGGTGGCCGAGTCCCTGCAGGCCCTGGCCGAGGCCCAGGACGCCGGCCTGACCGGGGCGATCGGCGTGTCCAATTTCAACATCGCCCTGTTGCGCGAAGCCTTCGATGCGGTCGGCGCGCCGCGCATCGCCACCAACCAGGTCGAACTGCACCCGTATCTGCAGAACCGCATCCTGGCCGCCTTCGCCCGCGAACACGGGCTGCACCTGACCTCGTACATGACTCTGGCCTACGGCAAAGTCCTCGCCGACCCCGTGTTGAGCGAAATCGCCGCACGCCACGACGCCACCGTCGCCCAGGTCGCGCTGGCCTGGGCGATGCAGCAAGGCCATGCGGTGATCCCCTCCTCGACCCGCCGCGAGAACCTCGCCGGCAACCTGCGTGCGCAGAACCTGCGCCTGAGCGAAGACGACATGGCCCGCATCGCGGCACTGGACCGCGGCGAACGATTGGTCGACCCGGAAGGATTGGCGCCGAAGTGGGATTGAGCAGCGACGCCCCGCCGTTGCCGTTGCCGTTGCCGTTGCCGTTGCCGTTGCCGTTGCCGTTGCCGTGAAGAGCTTGGCGCAGCAGCGAACTCGCGAGAAGACCCTGAAGCCCCGGAGGGCGGCCCGCAGGGATGCGGGCCGTGCGCAGCCAGGCCAGGGATGGCCTGTGCGGAGCAGCCCTGCGCAAACCTCGTCCCATAGTGGCTTTTGATTCGAAACAGTTATGGCGTTTTCTTTGGTTACTTTCTTTGTCGCCTTGGACAAAGAAAGTGACCCGGCCGCTTGCGGACGGAAGCTTTGCTTTTGAAGCCTTCGAACACAGACGCCGCAAGACCGCAGCAGCGCGGTCGCGGCTTACGCCGCTCCTACAGGGGCGTAGGACAAAGACGCGGCGAACGGGCGAGATGGCGGTCGCGGCTTGCGCGGCTCCTACAGGGGTACAGGACAAAGACGCGGCAAGCGGGCGAGATGGCAGTCGCGGCTTGCGCCGCTCCTACAGGGTCGCGCGGCGGCGATTCTTGCGCTTGTGGAAAGGATCGTTTGCCGCGGCGGCGGTTTTTCCCCGCCGGTCCGCTCCCCACACTGATGCCATCGACTCCGCTTCCGACTCCGCCGCCATGCTCTTCACCCCCCACCGCCTCGGCCGCTTCGACACCGCCAACCGCACCGTCATGCCGCCGATGACCCGCTCCCGCGCCGCCCGCGGCGACGTCGCCACCGACCTGATGGCGCAGTACTACGCCCAGCGCGCCGGCGCCGGCCTGATCGTCAGCGAGGGCACCCAGATCAGCCGCCAGGGCCAGGGCTACGCCTGGACCCCGGGCATCTACAGCGCCGAACAGATCGCCGGCTGGCGCAAGGTCACCGACGCCGTGCACGCCGCCGGCGGGCGCATCTTCGCCCAGCTCTGGCACGTCGGCCGCGTCTCCCACGTCGCGCTGCAGGCCGACGGCGCCGCGCCGGTGTCGTCCTCGGCGCTGGTCGCCGATGGGGTCAAGGTGTTCGTCGATCCCGACGGTCGCGGCCCCGAAGCCGGCGTCGGCGAGATGGTGCAACACTCCGCACCGCGCGCGCTGCGCATCGACGAGATCCCCGGCCTCGTCGCCGACTACGCCCAGGCCGCGCGCAACGCGCTGGAGGCCGGCTTCGACGGGGTCGAGCTGCACGGCGCCAACGGCTATCTGATCAACCAGTTCATCGACTCGCAGGCCAACGATCGCACCGACGCCTACGGCGGCTCGCTGCCGAACCGGCTGCGCTTCCTGCGCGAAGTCGCGCAGGCGGTGGCCGACGTCGTCGGTCCCGACCGGCTCGGCGTGCGCCTGGCGCCGCTGACCACCCTGCAGGGCGCGGTCGACGACACGCCGCAGGCGACTTATCTGGCCGCGGCCAAGGTGCTCGACGAAATCGGCGTGGCCTATCTGCACATCGCCGAAGCCGACTGGGACGACGCCCCGGGCATGCCGGACGCGTTTCGCGAGGCGCTGCGGATGATCTACCGCGGCACGATGATCTACTCCGGCAAGTACACCAAGCAGCGCGCCGAGCACGCGTTGCGAGCGGGCTGGGCCGACCTGATCGGCTTCGGCCGCCCCTTCATCGCCAACCCGGATTTGCCGTACCGCTTGCAGCACGACCTGCCGCTGGCCGAAGGCGACCGCACGCGCTATTTCGGCGGTGGCGCGCAGGGCTATACGGATTACCCGCGCGCGGCCTGAGCGCGGCGTATTCTGTAGGAGCGGCGTAAGCCGCGACCGCCGCAGCGACGTGCGCGAGCGCGCTCGCCGAAGCCAGGGCAATCGGCCTTCGTCTGGACGGCTTCGCTTCGTAGAGAAGCGTGGTATTTCACCGCTGCGGCTATCGCGGCTTACGCCGCTCCGACAAGAAGCCGCGCGCGGCGCTAGTCGAGCAGGCCCTTGCGCAAGGCGTAGCGGACCAGTTCGGCGGTGTTGCGCACGTCGAGCTTGTCGAGCACCCGGGTGCGGTGGTTCTCCGCCGTCTTCGCGCTGATCTCCAGCTTGCGCGCGATCTCCTTGGTGGTCAGCCCTTCGACGATCAGATGGAACACCTCGCGTTCGCGCGCGGTCAGTCGCCCGTAGGGGTCCTCGAGCGCACGCTCGGGATGGCGCATCTGCTCGGCCATCGCCTTGGCCGCTTGCGGACCGAAGTGGCTGCGTCCGGCATGCAGGCTGCTCACCGCGGTCAACAACTCCGACGCGGCGCTGTCCTTGACCAAGTAACCGGCCGCGCCGGCGCGCACCGCCTGCAGCACGTACTCCTCTTCCTGGTGCATGGTCAGCACCAGCACCCGCGTCGCCGGCACCGCCTCGCGCAGCCGGCGCACCACCTCGATCCCGTTCAAGCCCGGCATCGACAGGTCGGCGACCACCACGTCGGGATGGGTCGCCGACGCCAGCGCCACGGTTTCCGGCCCGTCCGCCGCCTGGGCCACGACCTCGATCGTGCCCTCGGCCTGGAGCAGATTGACCAGGCTTTCGCGCACCAGGGTGTGGTCGTCTGCGATCAATACGCGGATCGTCGGCTTCGGCATGGGCGCACGGTGCGCGTGGACCGGTGCGCCGTCAAGCACCTTCGGCCACCGCCGGCAACGGCAGCACCGCCCGCAAGCGCGTGCCTTCGCCGGGCGCGGAATGGATCTCCAGCCGGCCGTCGTACAGGCGCAGGCGTTCGCGCATGCCGGCCAGGCCGCTGCCGTCGGAGTAGGACGCACGCTGCGGGTCGTAGCCGCGACCGTCGTCGGCGACCTGCAATTGCAGCAGCCCCCCTCGCGCGACCAGGCGCACCAGCACCTGCTGCGCGCCGGCGTGCTTGGCGACGTTGTTGATCGCCTCTTGTGCCACGCGGAACACCAGGGTCTGCAGATCGCCGTCCAGCGCCGGCAGTTCGCCGATTTCCAGCGCGACCTGCATGCCTGCGGCTTCGCTCTGGCTTCGCGCGAGCCAGCGCAACGCCGGTTCCAGGCCGAGATCGTCGAGGATCGGCGGCCGCAGCAAGCGCGACAACTCGCGGGTGTCTTCCAGCGTGTCCGCACACAGCGCGATCGCCGCTTCCAACCGCTCGCGCTGGGCCGGCGGCAAGGCGTCGCCGAGCTGGGCCAGCCGATGCTTGAGCGCGGTCAGGTTCTGGCCGATGCCGTCGTGCAGTTCGCGCGCCAGGCGCCGGCGTTCGTCTTCCTGCACTCGCCACACCGAGCGGCCGAGCCGGCGGAACTCGCGTTCGTTGGCCTCCAGCCGCAGCAGCAGTTGCCGGTACTGGTCGCGCACCTGGGCCAGCGAGCGCAGCGGATCGGCTTCGCCCGCCGGCTCGCTGCCTGCCGCGTCGGCGGGCGGGTCGATAGGTCGGGAAGGCGTCATCGCGGAGCCTCCTGTGCGGAACCGACCGCCGCGTCGAAACCGGCGCGCAGCTCGGCGGGCAGGGCGGCGCGCAAGAGGCCCGACGCGGCCTCGGCCTTGGCCCGCGCGCTGCGTTCGCCGGCCACGTCGCCGGCGGCCGCATACGATTCGGCGCCGAGCCGGTGCAATGCCCAGGCGCGGCGGAAATCGCCGCCGCGCAGGCGTTGCATGGCTTCGCGGTAGTGCAGCAGCGCCTGGGCGCTGTCGCGCGCGGCCAGCGCACGCCGCATGGCCTGTTCCAGCCACGCCAAACGCAGGCCGGCATGCCCCAGGGTCGCGGTGGCGCGATCCAATCCGCCCGGGTCGCCGGCGCCGCGCGCCTGTTCGAGCTGGATCTGCAATTGCCATTGGCGTACACCCGAGGCCTCGGCCAGACGATGCGCCTGCTGCAGGGCGGTCGCCGCCTCGCCCGGCCGGTTCTGCTGCGTCGCCAGTTGCGCCTCGATCCAGTGCGCGATCGCGCGTTGTTCGCTGGAGGCCTCGCCCAGATCGCGACGGCGCCGGTCGAGCAGACCGCGGGCCTGGGCGAATGCGCGCGCGTCGATCAGGGCCTGCGCCTGCAACAGCTCGACGTCGATCTGGCCGCGCAGGTCCTGGCGCTGGCGGAACAAGGCGCCGGCGCGCTCGGCCTGGGCGATCGACGCGGCGACGTGGCCTTGCAGCCATTCCAGCTCGGCCAGATTGCGCCGGCTGACCGCGGCCTCTTCCAGCATCTGCTGTTTTTCCGCGCTCGCCAGCGACGTTTCCAGCAGCCGGCGGGCCAGCGCCCAGTCGCCGCGCGCGGCGGCGAGCAGGCCCAGGTTCTGTTCGGTGCGGATCCGCCCGGTCTGTTCGCCGAGCGCGGCATACGCCTCGCCGGCCTGCTGCCAGTACACCTGGGCATCGTCGTACAGGCCCAGTTGGTAATCGGCGAAGCCGATGTTGTTGAGCGCCTGAGCGGTGCCATGCGGGTCTTCGACCTGGCGCCAGCTCTGCAGGGCGCGGCGGAAAGCGTCCAGCGCGCCGCGATAATCGCCACGCTCTTCGGCGAGCAGGCCGAGCTCGTTCTCGGTCGCGGCCAGGCCGGCGCGATCGCCGAGTTCGACCTGCAACGCGCGCGCCTGCGCCAGTTGCGCCGCGGCCTCGTCGAAACGACCGGAGGCGGCGAGCACGTTGGCCAGATTGCGCAGACTGGTGGCGACCCCGCGACGGTTGCCGAGCGTACGCCGCAACTCCACCGCCTTGCGGTACTGCTCGGCGGCGTCGGCGGACTGGCCTAGGCGTCCGTAGCCGACGCCCAGCGCGTTGACCGTTTCCGCCTCGCCGTGCAGGTTGCGGGCGCGTTTGAACAACACCAGCGCGCGCACCAGGTAATCGTCGACCGCGCGCTGCGCCTGGCCCTGCAGGATCGAGAACTTGCCCAGCTCGTACCAGCCGCGCGGGTCGTTGCCGTCGCGCCCGGTCAAGGCCTGCAGTGCGGCCACCGCGCCGTTGAAGTCGCCGCCCGCGCCCTGGGCACGGGCCAGTTGCAAGGCCGCCTCGGTGTCGTCGGGCGTGGCCGCCAGGGCTTGCCGCGCCAGCGCGATCGCCTTGGGCGGATCGCCTTCGAGCAGTGCGTGCTCGGCGTCGAGCCGTCGCCGCAGCCAAGCGCCGCGGCCGGCGACCGCCTGGCCGCGCTCGATCGCATCGAAAGCGGCGTCTTGCTCGCCCAGGGCCAAGGCCGCCTGGCCCTGGGCCAGCCAGGCCGCGGCGTACTCGGGAGCCGCGGCGGTGGCGTCGCGGTAACGCTGCAGCGCCTCGTTCCAGCGCCCGTCCTGTTGCGCCAGCACGCCGGCGCCATAGGCGTCCAGCGCTTCGTTCGCGGCCGGCAAGGCCGGATCGAGCGCAGCGCCTTTCGCCAATGCGGCACGCACCGTCGGTGCCGTGGCCCAGGCGCGCACAGCGGCGACCGGATCGGCCGCGTCGCCGCCGTCCAGCACCTGCACCGGCTCGGCGCCGCGGCGCAACTGCGCCTGCACGCGCCAGCGGCCGTCGTGGCGGATCAGGCGCGGACGCAGCACGTCGCGAGCGGCGGCGAGCGCGCGCAAAGCATCGGGATCGACCCGCGCCGCGCCGGTGGGATCGAGCTGGCGCAGCGCCTGCGCCGTGCGTTCGCCGTCGACCACGGCCACGCCCGGCTGCGCTGCGAGGGCGTCGCGCAGATGCGCGCCGAGCGCAGCCCGACGCGCCTCGGGTACCGCTTCGGCGCCGGCTTCCAGCGGCATCACCAACAAACGTTGCAGCGGCGCGGCCGCGACATGCGGCGGCACCGGCGCGCGCTGCTGCTGCCACCACCAGCCGCCGCCCGCCGCCGCCAGCGCCAAAGCGCCGACGGCCAGCCAGGGCCAGCGGCGGGCGCCGCCGTCGCGCCAACCGTCGCGCGGCACCGCACGCGCATCGATCGCGGCGATCACCGCGGCCGCGTCCTGGAACCGGTGCGCCGGCTGCGGCCGCAGCAGCTTGTCGACCAGCCGCGCGACCCACGCCGGGACGTCGGCGCGACGTTCGCTCAGCGGCGGCGGCGTGCGCAGCATGCGCTGGGCCAGCACTTCGGTGACGGTGCCGCCGGCGAAGGGCAATTGCCCGGCCAGCATTTCGTACAGCATCAGGCCCAGCGCATACAGGTCGCTGCGCGCGTCGACCGGTTCGCCGCGCGCCTGCTCCGGCGACAGATAGTCCGGCGTGCCGACCACCGCGCCGGTCTGGGTGCGGCCGCTGCCGGCCAGAGAACGGGCCACGCCGAAATCGCTGAGGTAGGCGCCGCCCTGGCGGTCGAGCAATACGTTGGCCGGCTTCACGTCGCGGTGGATCACGCCTTTGGCGTGCGCCGCGGCCAGGCCGGCGGCGAGCTGGCGCGCGATGGCCAGCGCGTCGTCGACCGCGAACGCGCCGTCGCGATCGAGGCGACGGTCCAGCGATTCGCCGTCGACGAAATCCATGCTGATCAGCCAGCGGCCTTCGTGCTGGGCCAGATCGTGGATGCGCACCACGTGCGGGCTCGACACCTGCCGCGCCAACAGCAGTTCCTGGCTGAAGCGTTCGAACGCTTCGGGCTTGTGCATCCATTCCGGACGCAGCAGCTTCAGCGCCACCGGCACGCCCAGGGCCTGATCGGTGGCGCGATAGACCACGCCCATGCCACCGACGCCGAGCACCGCCTCGATGCGGAAGCGCCCGGCCAGCACGCTGCCGGGCGCGAGGTCGGCGTGCGCGTACACCCCGGTCGCGGTCGCGTCGGAACCGGAGGAGCCGGGCCGGCCTGGGTCCGAGCCGCCCGGCGTACGCATCAGGCGTCTCCGGCGTGGGCGGCGACGATGCCGTCCCACGCGGCCGAGGCGAGCTGCGCGTCGAGCTGCTCGCTGGTGCGGCAGGCGGCGATCCACACCGCGGCGCCCTCGGTGAAGGCCTGCAACAGTTCCAGGTCGAGGGTGGTGATGGCCGGCCCCGGACGCACCCGGTCGGCGTACAGGGCGCCGAGGGTGCGTTCGCCGTCGAGCAGGGGCAGGCAGACCAGGGCGCTGAGGCCGGCGGCGATCACCGAATCGCGCGAGGCCAGCCAGGCCTCGCGGCCGATGTCGTTGACGACCACGGCGCGGCGCGATTCCAGCGCCTTGCGCACCGCGCCGACGCTGCCGCCGAATTCGCGCGCGTGCAGCCGGCCCGGGTCCAGCGCCAGGCTGGCGCGGACGCGGTAACCGGCGCCGTCCTCGAGCAGGACGAAGCCGCGTTCGCATTGGGCCAGTTCGACCACCGCGCGCAGACTGCCGTCGAGCAGGTCGCCGAGCCCCTGCACGCCCTCCAGGCGCGCGGTGTGGGCGGCGGCGACGGCGCGGCGCGCGATCTGGCCGCGCTCGGCGGCGGCGATCTCCGCATCGGCGAGCGGGGCGAACTCGCAATACACATCGCCCAGGCGCAGCCAGCAGCCGCCGTCGAGCGCAAGGCCGCGGGCGCCGGCGGCGATGCCGTCGACGAAGCTGCCGTTCTTGCTGTCCAGATCGCGCAGGCGCCACTGGCCCTGGTCGAAGTCCAACTGGGCATGGCGGCGCGAGATCGACGCATGGGCGACCACCAGGTCGCACTCGGACGCACGGCCGATGCTCACCGTCTCGCCCGGACGGAGCGCCCGGGCGATCGCGGCCTGGTCCGGCGGGTAAACGATCAAGCGCGCCTGCATCGGCTCATCTTAGCGCGCGCCCCGCGCAGCGAGCAGCGCCCGCCGGGATCGGGCGGGCGACCGCGGCGGACGCCTCTCAGGGGCCGAAGTCGCGCAGGTAGGCGACGCTGAACTTGAGCGTCGCCGCGCCGGCGATCAGTTCGCCGGCATGGTTGTCGAGGTCGCGCGCGGCGCGCCATCGATCGCCCAGGTACAGCCCGGCGCGGGTCGTGGCGCGGCTGCGGAAGTCGTCCAGCGCGGCGATCGCGTCGGCGTAGTCCTCGGCGGCGACGGCAGTCTCGGCCTCGTCCAACAGCAGGTCGAACGCAGCCTGCTCGCTCGCCGGCAACAGGTCGATGCGCGCGCGCAGCCAGGCGATCTTCTGCGCCACCACCGCGTCGGTGCCGCGCAGGTCCGGCAGCACCAGGAACTGGGAGAAACCGCCGGTGGTGCCGCGCGCACGCACGCTGCCCGGCGCGACTTCGTCGGTGATGTCGCGAAACGCGCCGCCCAGCGGCGCCTTGAACAGACGCAACGAGCTGCCCGGGCTGTAGCTCAGCGCGTGGGTGTGCACCTCCACCCGCACGCTGCGATGGAAGCTCAGACCGCCCAGGGCCGGCGGCTCGATGGTGATCAGCAGCGGGAACGCCGGGTCGAGCTGGGTCAGGCTCAGGTTCGGCAGACGCGCGAGCAGGGCGGTGTCGGTCAGGCTGACCAGTTGCGCGCTGATGCCGAGGCTGGACGCGGACAGGCCGCTGGCGTCGTCGAAGCTCAGGGTCAGATCGGCCAGCGGAACGCTGCCGCTGCCCACGGTCACGGTGGCGGTGTCGCCGGACACGCTGACCGAGACCGGCAGGGACTGCGCCGGGGCCAGGGTCCAAGCCAGCCACATCGTGGCCGCCGCGAACAACTTCCACGCCAGCGTCGGCTTGGCCATCGTGATCCCCCTGCGGGTCGTTCCACCGTCGCGGCAGGCTAATCGGAAATGTGACCCGTGTCTCTAGGTGATTCCCCTCAGCGCAGACGAACGGGGCCGACGCGGCGACCGGCGCACGCCGGGGCCTGTTCAGAATTCGGCGGCGGCCGAGGCGGCCGGCGCGGCCCGGCGCCCGGCGCGGGCCGGGCGCGCAACACCGCGCCCGCGCCATGAGGGTTTCTCCCCATCCGTGCTGAGGCGAACTCCCGATGGGATCGCCCGCCGGCGCTGCGAATACTCGGTGAACGCCGTCCGTGGCGGTTCCGGAGCCCTTCGACATGCCCTCCCAGTTCGCCCGCAACACCCTTCGCGTCAGCGCCCTCGCCGCCGGCCTGCTCGCCAGCGGCATCGCCCTCGCCGACGCCCACCTCGATCCGCAGCTGCTGTCGCGGATGGCCGCCGCGGCGTCCGCCGACCGGCTGCAGATCGTGATCAGCTACGAGCAGTCCGGCCCGGTCACCGCTCCGCAGATCGCCGCGCTGAAGGCGCTGGGCATCGACACCGGCGTGACCATGCGCACCCTGCCGATCGCCGGCGCGCTGGCGACCCCGGCCGAGATCCGCGCCCTGGCGCAGCGCGACGATGTCGCCTCGATCTACTGGAACGCGCCGCTGCGCTACTACAACAAGGAGTCGCGGCAGATTTCCGGCGCGGCCCGGGTCACGGACAACCCGGGCGACTTCGTGCGCGCGATCCCCTACAGCGGCGCCGGCATCTCGGTGCTGGTCAACGACTCCGGCATCGACGCCAGCCACGACGATCTCAAGTTCCGCGAGCACGTGGTCGAGAACACCCTCGGCACCACCAACCTCAACTCGCTCGACAGCCTGCTGCCGATCACCTACACCGAAGGCCTGATCAACACCGACCTCGGCTCCGGCCACGGCACTCATTGCGCCGGCACGATCGGCGGCAACGGCGCCAAGTCCAACGGTCAGCACCGCGGCGTCGCGCCCGGCGCCGACCTGGTCGGCTACGGCTCCGGCGCGGTGCTGCTGATCCTCGACGCGGTCGGCGGCCTCGACTACGCCGCGACCAAGCAGTTCAGCTTCCGCCACCCGATCCGGGTGACCAGCAATTCCTGGGGCAGCAGCGGCAAGTTCGACCCGCTCAACCCGGTCAACATCTCGACTTACGAGCTTTACAAGCGCGGCATCGTCAGCGTGTTCGCCGCCGGCAACGACGGCCCGGGCGAAGACACCCACAACCCCTACGCACAGGCGCCGTGGGTGATCTCGGTCGGCGCCGGCGAGAAGGACGGCGTGCTGACCGGCTTCTCCTCGCGCGGCAAGCGCGGCGAGAGCGGCAGCTTCAGCATGCCCGACGGGCGCCAGTGGACCTACGTCAACGAGCCGAGCGTGGTCGCCACCGGCGTCGACGTGGTCTCGACCCGCGCCCTGACCGGCGCGCTGCCGGCCACCGAGGCCCAGCACGACGCCGAGACCCTGCCGGCGGCGCAGCTGCCGTTCTACACCCACATGAGCGGCACCTCGATGGCCACGCCGCACGTGGCCGGCGTCACCGCGCTGATGCTGGAAGCCAACCCCAACCTGACCCCGGCCCAGATCAAGGCGATCCTGCAGCGCACCGCCAGCAACATGACCGGCCGCCTGCCGTGGGAAGTCGGCGCCGGCCACATCAACGCCTACGCCGCGGTCGCCGAGGCGGCCGGCATCCGCTACGGCTTCGGCGGCACGGTCAACTACCTGCGCGCGTTCAACGCCAACGCGATCCTCTCCGGCGGCGTGCCGGACCTGCCGTTCTCGGTCGACTTCGCTCCGGTCGGCGCGGTCGAAGAACAAAGCTTCACCGTCGCCAGCGATATCGCCTGGGTCAGCGCCCGCGCCACCATCGGCGAGAACACCCTGGCCCTGGTGCTGACCGATCCGGACGGGATCAAGTACGGCTCCTCGATCGCCCTGCCGGTGCTCGGCGACACGGTCACCACCGGCGCGCCGGGCAAGCCGGGAGTGTGGAAGGTCAGCGTGCGCGGCATCGGCTCGCTGTCCGGCACCGACCTGGATCCGGCCAACGTCACCAACGGCTATGCCCTGCCGGGCACGGTCGAAGGCACGATCGGCTTCCTCAAGAGCGGCGGCTACAGCGGCCTGGACGACGTCGCCAACCATCCGGCGCGCCCGGCGATCGAGTTCGCCGTCGCCAACCGCCTGGTCGACGGCTATTCCGACCGCAGCTTCCGTCCCGACGCGACCCTCAAGCGCGGCGAACTGGCGCAGTACCTGCTGATGGGCCAGAGCGTGCGCCAGCACCTGCCCTTCGACGGCCGCTCCAGCTTCAGCGACCTGGGCAGCGGCGATGCGCGCTACGCCTATGCCGAATCGGCGGTGGCCCGCGGCGGCGCGCTGCGCGACCTGAGTCAGGCCCAGGACGGGGTGATGGGCACCCTCAACGGCGCGTTCCGCCCCAACGACAGCGTGACCCGGGTCAGCCTGGCCTACTCGCTGGTGCAGAGCCTGGCGCTGCAGAACGAGGCGCGCGCCTTCACCGGCTCGCTGACCGCGTTCTACGACGGCAAGCGCATCCCGGTCGACGACGCGGCCGCGATCCCGGCCAACCTGCGCGGCTACGTGCAACTGGCGCTGGATCGCGGCCTGATCAACGCCCGCTTCGCCGTGACCCAGGGCCCGTTCGACCTGCAGCCGACCCTGCACGCCTACTTCGACCCCACCAAGACGATCAGCCGCGCCGCTTTCGCGGTGGCCGCAGGCCGCTACCTCGAGGCCTACCGCAGCGCAGAAGACTGACTCTCTCCCACCGGGCGATGCCGCCCTTCGACGGCCCGGCGGACACCGGGCCGTTTTTTATTTGCCGATGCAGAAGTTGGAAAAAATGTGCCCGAGCAGGTCGTCGGCGCGCACTCGGCCGGTGATCTCGCCCAGCGCTTCGTGGGCCTGGCGCAGCGATTCGGCGGCCAGGTCGAGCATCTCGTGGTCGAGCTGGGCGCGGGCGTCGTCGAGTTCCTCGCGCGCGCGCAGCAGGGCGTCGACGTGGCGGGCGCGCGCGGTGAACGCACCGTCGGCGGCGTCGGCGGCGTCGCCCTGGGCCAGCGCGCGCAGCCGCGCGTGCAACGCATCGAGTCCGGCGCCGCTGCGCGCGGACACGAACACCCGGTCTTCGCCGCCGATGTCGGCCGGGGTCGGCGAAGCGTAGTCGGATTCGATCAGGTCGATCTTGTTGTAGACGTACAGCCGCGCCGGCACCTGCGCGATCGCCTCGGCCACCGAGGCCAGGCCGCTGTCGGGATCGCGCGCGTCGAGCACGACGATGGCCAGGTCGGCGCGCTGCAACTCGCCGACCGCGCGGCGCATGCCTTCGCGCTCGATCGCGTCGCCGCCCTCGCGCAGGCCGGCGGTGTCGACCAGGGTCAATTCGACGCCATCGAGCTTGACCGTCTCGTGCAGCAGGTCGCGGGTGGTACCGGCGATGTCGGTGACGATGGCGCGGTCGCTGCCGGCCAAGGCGTTCAACAGCGAACTCTTGCCGGCGTTGGGCGGGCCGACGATCACCGCATGCAGGCCGTCGCGCAGGCGCCGGCCGCGTTCGGCGGCGGCGAGCAGCGCGTCCAACGCGGTGGAAGCGGCAACGAAGCGCTGACGCAGCGCGGCGCCGCCTAGGGTATCGAGCGGTTCGTCGGCGAAATCGATCGCCGCCTCGACGTGAATGCGGATCGCCAGCAGATCGCCGGCCAATGCTTCGACCCGGCGCGAGAACTCGCCGTCCAGCGCGCGCCGGGCCGCGCGCGCGGCGCGCACATCGGCGGCGGCGATCAGGTCGGCGACCGCTTCGGCCTGGGCCAGGTCGAGCCGGCCTTCGAGAAAGGCGCGTTCGCTGAACTCGCCGGGCCGCGCGCGGCGCGCGCCCAGCGCGCACACCCGCGCCAGCAGTTCTTCCAGCACCGCCGGGCCGCCGTGGCCGTGCAGTTCGACCACGTCCTCGCCGGTGTAGCTGGCCGGCGCGGCGAAGTAGAGCGCGATGCCGTCGTCGATCGCGGCGCCGTCGGCATCGAGGAAGCGGGCGTAATGCGCATGCCGCGGGCGCAAGCGGCGGGCAGCGACGGTCTCGCCGATCTGCTGCGCGCGCGGCCCGGACAGGCGGACGATGCCGACCCCGCCGGCGCCGGGCGCGGTGGCGACGGCGGCGATGGTGTCGCGGGCAGGGGCGTCGGTCATGGGCGACATGATAGTGGTCCGGCGCGGGCCGCCGTGAAACGGCCGCTGCCCCTGTAGGAGCGGCGCGAGCCGCGACCACCGCAGCGGTCGAATACCACGCCGCAGTCCGAAGCCCGACCGGATCGTGCGGTTCGGGCAAGAGCGCTCGCAGGTCCGGGCTCCGGTTGCGACGCTTGCGCACACCGTTGCGGCGGTCGCGGCTTGCGCCGCTCCCACCCCGGTATCTGCGCAAACGCAAAGCCCGCCTGAGGGCGGGCCTTGCGTGGATCGACTGGGTGGAACCGATTCGCTGCACTCGCAGCGACGGCTCAGCTCTTGTCTTTGCCGCTGCCCGCCGGCTGTTCGGCGTAGCGCTTGGTGGTCAGCCACTGCTGCAGCAGGCCGAGGCCGCCGTTGGCGACTTGGTACAGCACCAGGCCGGCCGGCAGGAAGGCCAGGATCACGCCGAAGATCAGCGGCATGAACTGCATCATCTTGGCCTGCGCCGGGTCCATGCCGGTCATCGGGGTCAGCTTCTGCGTCGTCCACATGATCGCGATGTTGATCACCGGCAGGACGAAGAACGGATCGCGCGCGGTCAGGTCCTGGATCCAGGCGAACCACGGCGCGTGGCGCAGCTCGACCGACTCGGCCAGCATCCAGTAGAGCGTCATGAAGATGATGATCTGCGGCAGCACCGGCAGGCAGCCGCCGACCGGGTTGATCTTCTCCTTCTTGTACAGCTCCATCAGCGCCATCTGGAACTTCTGCTTGTCGTCGCCGTAGCGCTCCTTGAGCTGGGCGACGCGCGGCTGGAACTTGCGCATCTTGGCCGCCGACTTGTACTGCGCGGCGGACAGCGGATACAGCGCCAGCTTCAGCAGCACCACCAGGCCGACGATCGCCCAGCCCCAGTTGCCGAACAGGCCGTGCAGCTTATCGAGCAGCCAGAACAGCCCGTTGGCCAGGGTGGCGAAGATGCTGTAGCTGCTGAAGTCGACCGCGCGGTCCAGGCCTTGCACCTTCTGCGCTTCGATCTGCTTGACCAGCTTGGGGCCGATCCACAGGCGCGCCTCGGTGCTGGCCTTCGCGCCCGGAGCGACGTTGACGCCCGGGCCGAGGTCGCGGATCAGGTACTGCGGCGCGGCGCCGGCGTTGAGCTGTTCGAGCGAGAACTGGCCCGCGTCCTTCTCGCCCGGAATCCAGGCGGCGAAGAAGTGGTGCTGGAGCATCGCGATCCAGCCGCCGGTGACCGACTTGTCGAGCTTGCCGTCCTCGGCGAACTTGTCGAACTTGCGCTTCTCGTACTTGTCGGTCGGGCTGTACCAGGCCGCGCCCTGGAAGCTGTATTGCTCGGGGCTGAAGGGCCCCTTGTGGGCCAGCTCGCGCGGCACGCGGCTGAGCTGGCGGTAGACGTAGCCCTGCCACGGCGCGGTGCCGGCATTGGTCACCTCGTCGCGCACGCGCACGGCGTAGTCGCCGCGGCGGAAGGTGTACGTGCGCTGGATGCTGACGCCGTCGGCGCCGGTCCAGACGAAGGGCACGGCGATCTCGTTGCTGCCCGGGTTCAAGGCCAGGTTGCGCTGGGCGCCGGCGTAGCGGAAACCCGACTCGTGGGTCGGCGCCGGCTTGCCCTGGCTGACCCAGCCGCTCTGGGCGACGAAGTACAAGGTGGCGTCGCTGGCCAGCAGCCGCATCGGCGGGCTGTCCTTGTCCGAGGTCACCGGGTACTTGAGCAGGTCGGCCTCGCTCATTTCGCCGCCGCGCAGGTTGACCTTGAGCACGTCGGTGGTGACGGTGACCAGGCCATCGTTGCCGGCGGTGGCGGCGCTGACCGCAGCGCCCGGCGCGGCCGGGGTCGGCACCGCGCTGGGCGCGCCCGGCACGCCGGCGGCGCTGGGCGCGGCCGCGGCGGCCGAGGGCACGCTGCTGGCCGGCGCCAGGGCGGCCGGCGGCGGCGCCGGCGGCGCCGACTTCTCCTTGCCCCATTCCATCCACAGCAAGGTCGCCACCATCAGCCAGGCGAGGATCAGGAAAGCACGGGTCTGGTTCATGGGCAGCAGGCAGGCTCAGCCGGGACCGGAGTCCGGCATGGGGGCGGAAGGGGAAGCGGCCGGCATTGTGCCGGTCGCGGCAGTCGCGGGCAATGCGAGGCCAGGCCAGGCGCCGGCACGCTTGAGCAGACTGCGGAAGTGGTTGCGCAGTTCCTCGCCGTTGCAGCGCGAGGCGCCCGGCCGGGCGACCAGAACGTAGTCGCCGGGGGCGAGCTCACCGCGCAGATGGCGGAAGGTGTCGCGCAGCACGCGTTTGATGCGGTTACGGCCGACCGCGTTCGGATCGACTTTGCGCGAGACCGCCAGGCCCAGGCGCGCCGGCACCGCCGGATCGGCCTGGAAATGCAAAGCGAGCACGGGCAGCGCCACGCGCCGGCCATGCTTGAAGATTCGGTCGAAATCGGAACGCGCGCGAACCCGCGCGGTGCGCGGGAAGCGGTTCGAATTCATCGCAGACGCTCAGGCCGCGCCGCGCCGGATCGTCGCGATCGGCGCAGACGGCTGAAACGGCTTAGGCGCAGAGGCGCTTGCGGCCCTTGGCACGACGACGGGCGAGAACCTTGCGGCCGTCGGCGGTCGCCATGCGGGCACGGAAACCGTGGTCGCGCTTGCGCTTGAGGTTGCTGGGCTGGTAGGTGCGCTTGGTGGCCATGATCGGCTCTGGAATGGGTGACGACGAGTGGACCGCGAATTCTAGGGGCGCCCTTGGGGCGGGTCAAGCCTTTGTTTGGCTTGGTGTTTGCGCGGGTACACCCCGGCCGCCGGGCAGCCTGTGCATGAACCTGTGGATTAGTCCTGTTCCGGACCCGGTCGCGATGGTAGTCTGACCGACCCCCCGGCCTTGTCAGGCGCGATGTCCGCATCGTGCGCACGGCCGCTTTCGTCTGCTGCGCCGCCAGGCCGGCCGACCGAGTCAGTTACACGTATAAGAAGACGCATTACACAGATGGAAGCCTGGCCCCGCTGCCTCGAACGCCTTGAAGCCGAATTTCCGGTCGAGGACGTACATACCTGGTTGAAGCCCCTGCAGGCGACGCGTCGCGACGACGTGACCGTGCTGTACGCGCCCAACGCCTTCGTGGTCGAACACGTGCGCGAGCGCTATCTGGCGCGGATCCGCGAGCTGCTGTCGTATTTCGCCGGCAGCGGCGAGGTCAGCCTGGAAATCGGCTCGCTGCCGCGGGTGGCGCCGATCGCCCCGCCGGCCGAGACCGCGGCGGGCGCTGTCGCGCCGCGTCCGGTCGCGAGCGCACCGGCGGAGCCGTTCCAGGGCAATCTCGACACCCATTACACCTTCGACAACTTCGTCGAAGGCCGCAGCAACCAGCTCGGCCGCGCCGCCGCCTGGCAGGCGGCGCAGAAGCCCGGCGAGCGCGCGCACAACCCGCTGCTGCTGTACGGCGGCACCGGCCTGGGCAAGACCCATCTGATGTTCGCCGCCGGCAACGCCATGCGCGACGCCAATCCGGCGATGCGGGTCATGTACCTGCGTTCGGAGCAGTTCTTCAGCGCGATGATGAAGGCGCTGCAGGACAAGACCATGGATGCGTTCAAGCGCCAGTTCCAGCGCGTCGACGCGCTGCTGATCGACGACATCCAGTTCTTCGCCGGCAAGGACCGCACCCAGGAAGAGTTCTTCCATACCTTCAATGCGCTGTTCGACGGCAAGCAGCAGATCATCCTGACCTGCGATCGCTACCCGCGCGAAGTCGAGGGCCTGGAGCCGCGGCTGAAGTCGCGCCTGGCCTGGGGCCTGTCGGTGGCGATCGAGCCGCCGGACTTCGAGACCCGCGCCCAGATCGTGATCTCCAAGGCCAAGGAGCGCGGCGCCGCGATTCCGGAGGAAGTCGCCTTCCTGCTGGCCAAGAAGATGCGCTCGAACGTGCGCGACCTGGAAGGCGCCCTCAACACCCTGACCGCCCGGGCCAACTTCACCGGCCGCGCCGTCACTGTCGAGTTCGCCCAGGAAACCCTGCGCGATCTGCTGCGCGCGCAGCAGCAGGCGATCGGCATCCCCAACATCCAGAAGACCGTGGCAGACTACTACGGCCTACAGATCAAGGACTTGTTGTCGAAACGGCGGACGCGTTCGCTGGCCCGGCCGCGCCAGGTCGCCATGGCGCTGACCAAGGAGCTGACCGAACACTCGCTGCCGGAGATCGGCGACGCCTTTGCGGGTCGCGACCACACCACCGTGCTGCACGCCTGCCGGCAGATCCGCACCTTGATGGAAACCGACGGCAAGCTGCGCGAGGATTGGGACAAGCTGATCCGCAAGCTCAGCGAGTGAGTTCGACCGCGCGGCGGTTCGCGCTCATCCGAGGAGATCGCAAGACCGCTGCTGCAGTACCGCTGTGCATCGTTTCGGGTCGGCCGGTTCCGCCGCGCCGGTCCGCCGTTCCGGTCGTCCGCGCCTCGCGGCTGCGCTCGCCCGGTTCGGCCGGTCCGGTTCCGCACCGGGCCAGAGACCTCGGTCCCGGTGACCGCGTCGCTGCCCTGATCGGCACCGCCGCAGCGCCGATGGACACAAGGTACTGGCTAAGTGGTTGTCGCGAAAGGCATAAGTTCGGGGATGACGCTCGTACAAGCTGTGGATAAATAAAGCGCGGGCGATCCGCCCGATTTTTATCCACAGGTTCTACCGCCTTCCCCAGGCCGCTTCCAACAGGGTTCGGAGTGATGAAAAACCCTTGCAAATCAAATAATTACTTTGGTTTTCCAGTGTTTTTCGCTGCTCCATCACCACCAAGCTTTTGATTTATACATCTCTTTTGTTTTGGGCTTAGTCCCACAGACGGCCAAGGGGTCCGCATGCGTTTCAGTCTGCAACGCGAAGTCTTTCTCAAGCCGTTGGCCCAGGTGGTCAATGTCGTCGAACGCCGGCAGACCTTGCCGGTCCTCGCCAACCTGCTCGTCCAGGTCACCGACGGGCAGCTTTCGCTGACCGGTACCGATCTGGAAGTCGAGATGATTTCCAGAGTCGCCGTGGACGACGCGAAGGACGGCGAAACCACGATCCCGGCGCGCAAGCTGTTCGAGATCATTCGCGCCCTGCCCGACGGCAGTAAGGTCACCGTCAGTCAGGCCGCCGAGAAGATCACCGTCCAGGCCGGGCGTTCGCGCTTCACCCTGGCCAGCCTGCCGGCCAACGACTTCCCGTCGATCGATGAGGTCGAAGCCACCGAACGCGTGCGGGTGCCGGAAGCGGCCTTGAAGGAGCTGATCGAACGCACCGCGTTCGCGATGGCCCAGCAGGACGTGCGCTATTACCTCAACGGCCTGCTGTTCGACCTGCGCGAATCCAGCCTGCGCTGCGTCGCCACCGACGGCCATCGCCTGGCCCTGTGCGAAGCCGCGTTCGAAGGCGGTTCGCAGACCAAGCGCCAGATCATCGTGCCGCGCAAGGGCGTGCAGGAACTGCAGCGCCTGCTGGAGGGAGGCGAACGCGAGCTGGAACTGGAAATGGGCCGCGGCCACATCCGGGTCAAGCGCGACGATGTCACCTTCACCAGCAAGCTGATCGACGGCCGCTTCCCCGATTACGAAGCGGTGATCCCGATCGGCGCCGACCGCGAGGTGCGGATCGAGCGCGAAACCCTGCGCGCTTCGCTGCAGCGCGCCGCGATCCTCTCGAACGAGAAGTACCGCGGCGTGCGCATCGAGGTATCGCCGGGCCAGCTCAAGATCAGCGCGCACAATCCGGAACAGGAAGAGGCGCAGGAAGAAGTCGAAGCCGACACCAAGGTCGACGACCTGGCGGTGGGCTTCAACGTCAACTACCTGCTCGACGCTCTCGGCGCCCTGCGCGACGAACACGTGGTCTTGGCCCTGCGCGACGCCAACTCCTCGGCGCTGGTGCGCGAAGCCTCGAACGAGCGTTGCCGCCACGTGGTCATGCCGCTGCGGCTCTGACCCCAGTCGTACCGGAACCGGATTCGTCCGGTTCCACGTGGAACACGAAACGCCCGGCCCCGCGCCGGGCGTTTTCGTTTTGGCCCAGGGACGCGCAGAAAAGCCAAGGACGACGTCAGCGACCGAAGCGCGAAACCATCGCCGGAGGGCGCGCGGCCCAGCCGCGACCCCGGGGGACCCGCAGCCAGTCCAAGGCCTACCTCCCCTCATTGACGCTCGAATTCCCCGCCGGAAAGGCAGCGAAGTCAGTCAGCCTCCAGAGGAACCTGCCCCGCAGCCACTGCCTTGACGCGGCCAGCGGGCAATCCGCCACTGCCGATCCGGCCCGACAAGGGCATGGCGTCCCCCGGCCCGCCAAGCGGGGACGATTCCGCCCCGAGTCCCTGGTTCAGCGGCGTAACCAAGCCGAACAAGCACTTAAGCGACCGTTCCCCCATTCGAACCGCCTCTCAAGCCCCATGCCGACCTGGGCGCTTCGCCGAACCGTCGCCACGGCCCTCTCCGGCCCCGGGCCCGATCTGCCATCATTTCCCGATGCATGTGACCCGCCTGGACGCCCGCGGCTTGCGCCGCTTCGCCGAAGTGAGCCTGTGGCCGGCGCCCGGGATCAACCTGATTACGGGCGAGAACGGCGCGGGCAAGACCAGCCTGCTCGAAGCCCTGCATTTGATGGCCTACGGCCGCAGCTTCCGCGGCCGCGTCCGCGACGGGCTGATCCGGGCGGGCGACCCGGCCCTGGAAGTCTTCGTCGAATGGCAGGAAGCCCGGCGCGAGCAGCGCCGCAAGGCCGGATTGCGCCACAGCGGCCAGGATTGGGTCGGCCGGCTCGACGGCCAGAGCGTGTCCCAGCTCGGCGAGCTCTGCGCCGCCCTGGCCGTGGTCAGCTTCGAACCCGGCAGCCACGCCTTGATCACCGGGCCCGGCGAGATCCGTCGCCGCTACCTGGATTGGGGCTTGTTCCACGTGGAACCGGACTTCACCCCGCTGTGGCGGCGCTACACCCGGGCGCTGAAACAGCGCAATGCCCTGCTCAAGGCCCGCGCCCGCGACGGGCAATTGGACGCCTGGGATCACGAGCTGGCCGAGGCCGGCGAACCGCTGAGCCGGCGACGCCAGCAGTACCTGGACGAGCTGCAACCCCGCTTTTCCGCGTTCGCAGCCGAGTTGGCGCCGGGACTGGGCTCGATTCGCCTGGACTATGCGCCGGGTTGGCGCCGCGATGAGTTTCCCCTGGCCGATGCCCTGCTGTTGGCCCGCGAACGCGACCAGCAGCAGGGCTTCACCTCGGTGGGCCCGCACCGCGCGGACTGGCGGATCGGCTACGGCGCGATCCCCGGCCGCGAGGCCTTGTCGCGCGGCCAGGCCAAGCTGGTGGCGCTGGTCGCTCTGCTGGCCCAAGCCGAGCAGCACGCCCAGGTCCAAGGCGAATGGCCGGTGATCGCCTTGGACGACCTCGCCTCTGAGCTGGACCGCCGCCATCAGCGCCGAGTCCTGGAGCGCCTGATCGCCAGTCAGGCCCAGGTCTTCATTACCGGCACCGAGCCGCCGCCAGCGCTGGCCGACATGGAGGTCGAAGTGGCTCGGTTCCACGTGGAACATGGAACCCTCCGGCCGGAGTGATCCTCGCCGACGTGTGGAACAAGGCAAACCTCCCGGCTGGGTGGTGTTCCACGTGGAACCGTGGGTGCGGGCAAGTCTCCCGCTGTCCGCTGGCCCGGTTCACCCCGCTCCGAGACAAGCCCCGCCATAGGCGCCACTGTCGAATCGTTCGCCCTTGGGGGAGGCGGCGATGCCGGTCCGAGCGCGCTTGTGCCTGCCTCGAACCGTCCGCCGGGATGGCGGCCGGCGCGGGCAGGCCATGCGGATGAGCCGCTTCTGCCCTCGGGCCGGGCCGTATGGGCGGCCGAACCCGGGGGCTGCACCGGTTCGGAGGCCAAGCAGGCGCGAAGCCCGGCGGTACTCGCCAGCCTGGGCCGGGCGAGCCTCGAATACCCCGTCGTCCGCGCGCCGCAGGCCGCATCGATGAGCCGGCCCGGCTGCCTATCCCGGCAACGCCGCCCGTCGCAGGCGGCCGATTGCGGGCGCGATCGGCGCGGTGCGCCGCGGGCGTGTCGCGATGGTTGGCCGAACGCGGACCACCCGCGCCCAATGCGCGGCCCGACCGGGCTGCGCGCCCGCTTCGACCCGCCGCCGCGCGGCCGTGCAATGACAACGCTGCGGCGCGCCTGCTTGCCCGCTCGCCACGGCCGCCGGCCGATTCGGGCCGATCCGATCCGGGCCCGCGCAGCCAAGCTCCAACCGGCGCAGAACCGGCGGCGTCCGCCCGCCCGCCCGAATACTGTCGCGCCTCGGGGGCGTCGCCCGGCGCCCGAAACGGTCCGTGCGCCGCCTCAGTTCGGGGGCTTTCCCGCGCCTGGGACGCGCTGAGAGGCCGCTGCCCCGCGCGGGGCGGGGGACCCAGGGGGCAGGGGGGCGCGAGGTGCTATAATTTCCGCTGGATCCCAATAGCTAATGTCTGGCCGGGCGCCGCTCTCCGACCCCGGCAGCGACAGCCTTTGCAGCCGACTCGAAGCGAATGACCGACGACACTCTCCCGACCCCGCCCTCGACCACGTACGACTCCAGCAAGATCACCGTGCTGCGCGGCCTGGAAGCCGTGCGCAAGCGGCCGGGCATGTACATCGGCGATGTGCACGACGGGACCGGCCTGCACCACATGGTGTTCGAGGTCGTCGACAACGCGATCGACGAAGCCCTGGCCGGGCATGCCGACGATGTCGTGGTGACCCTGCTCGCCGACGGCTCGGTATCGGTCTACGACAACGGCCGCGGCATCCCGGTCGACATCCACAAGGAAGAAGGCGTGTCCGCGGCCGAGGTGATCCTCACCGTGCTGCACGCCGGCGGCAAGTTCGACGACAACAGCTACAAGGTCTCCGGCGGCCTGCACGGCGTCGGCGTGTCGGTGGTCAACGCGCTGTCCGCGCACCTTTGGCTGGACATCTGGCGCGACGGCCATCATCACCAGCAGGAATACGCGCTGGGCGAGCCGGTGTATCCGCTCAAGCAGCTGGAGGCCTCGAGCAAGCGCGGCACGCTGCTGCGTTTCCTGCCGGCGGCGGAAATCTTCACCGACATCGAGTTCCACTACGACATCCTGGCCCGCCGCCTGCGCGAGCTGTCGTTCCTCAATTCCGGCGTCAAGATCACCCTGGTCGACGAGCGCGGCGAAGGCCGCCGCGACGTGTTCCAGTACGAAGGCGGCATCCGCTCCTTCGTCGAGCACCTGGCCCAGGTCAAGACCCCGCTGCACCCGAACGTGATCGCGGTGTCGGGCGAGATGAACGGCATTTCGGTGGAAGTCGCCCTGCAGTGGACCGACGCCTACCAGGAAACGATGTTCTGCTTCACCAACAACATCCCGCAGAAGGACGGCGGCACCCACCTGATTGGGTTCCGCGCCGCCCTCACCCGCACCCTGACCAACTACATCGAGCAGAGCGGCCTGGCCAAGCAGGCCAAGATCGCCCTGTCCGGCGACGACATGCGCGAAGGCATGATCGCGGTGCTGTCGGTCAAGGTGCCGGACCCCAGCTTCTCCTCGCAGACCAAGGAAAAGCTGGTCAGTTCCGAGGTCCGCCCGGTCGTTGAGAGCACGTTCGGTGCACGTTTGGAGGAGTTCCTTCAGGAACACCCCAACGAGGCCCGCGCCATCACCGGCAAGATCATCGACGCCGCCCGCGCGCGCGAGGCCGCGCGCAAGGCGCGCGACCTGACCCGCCGCAAGGGCGCGCTGGACATCGCCGGCCTGCCCGGCAAGCTCGCCGACTGCCAGGAGAAGGACCCGGCGCTCAGCGAACTGTTCATCGTCGAGGGCGACTCCGCAGGCGGCTCGGCCAAGCAGGGGCGCAACCGCAAGACCCAGGCGATCCTGCCGCTCAAGGGCAAGATCCTCAACGTCGAGCGCGCACGCTTCGACCGCATGCTCGGCAGCGCCGAGGTCGGCACCCTGATCACCGCGCTCGGCACCGGCATCGGCAAGGACGAGTACAACCCGGACAAGCTGCGCTACCACCGCATCATCCTGATGACCGACGCCGACGTCGACGGCTCGCACATCCGTACGTTGCTGCTGACCTTCTTCTACCGGCAGATGCCGGAGCTGATCGAGCGCGGCCACATCTACATCGGCCTGCCGCCGCTGTACAAGATCAAGCAGGGCAAGAACGAGATCTACCTCAAGGACGACGCGGCGCTGGACCAGTACCTGGCCGGCAACGCGGTCGAAGGCGCGGCGCTGATCCCGGCCGCGGGCGAACCGCCGATCGAGGGCGCGCAGTTGGAGAAGCTGCTGCTGGCCTACGCCGGCGCACGCGAGGCGATCGCGCGCACCGCGCACCGCTACGACTCCAACGTGCTGCAGGCGCTGGTGGACGCGCCGGCGATCGATTCGCAGCACAATCCCAGCCGCGAAACCCTGGACCGGATCGAAAAGCGCCTCAACGAAAGCGGGCTGGGCAAGCCGCGCTACGCACTGCAGCTGCACGCCGGCGACGACACCCGCCAAGGCGCGTTGGTGATCGTGCGCGACCACATGGGCCAGCAGCTCAAGCAGGTGCTGCCGCTGGCCGCGTTCGAAGGCGGCGAGCTGCGCGCGCTGCGCGAAGCGGCGGCGATGTTGAACGGCCTGGTCCGCGACGGCGCGCAGATCCTGCGCGGCAACCGCGCCCAGCCGGTGGCCAGCTTCGCCGACGCCCAGTCCTGGCTGCTGGACGAGGCCAAGAAGGGCCGCCAGATCCAGCGCTTCAAGGGCCTGGGCGAAATGAACCCCGAACAGCTCTGGGACACCACGGTCAACCCGGAAACCCGCCGACTGCTGCAGGTGCGGATCGAAGACGCGGTCGCGGCGGACCAGATCTTCAGCACCTTGATGGGCGACGTGGTCGAGCCGCGGCGCGAGTTCATCGAGGACAACGCGTTGAAGGTGGCCAATCTCGACGTCTGAGCCCCTGGCCGACGCCTCCGCGCCGGCCCTGTCGACTCCGCCGACCCTGCTCGCCGGGCTCGGCGGCTTCGCGATCGACCTGTTTTTGGCGATCGCCGCCCTGCTCGCCTTTGCCCTGATTGGCGGCGTGGCTTGGACTTTCGTCTTAGGCCTGCAGGGCGTTCCGCCCGATCGGGCCATGCCCGGACCCGGGGCGGCGATCGCGCTGAGTCTGGTCGCGACCGGCCTGGCCGCGGTGCTGGTCTATGCCCTGCGCCGGCCCGCCAGCCGCGCCGAACGCCGCGCCTCGCTGCAGGCTTGGCGAAATCCCTGGACCTACAGCTGGGTCGCTTTGACCGTCATCGCCTGCGTCGGCTTCAGCGCGCTTGTGGGCCTGGCGGCACAGTCGTGGCAGATCGAGATGCGGCCGAGCAATGCCGTGCTCGGCGAGGCGATCCGCAATCATCCGTTGCTGTTGCTGCTGTTCGCCGCGCTGATCGCGCCGGCCTACGAAGAGCTGCTGTTCCGGCGCGTGTTGTTCGGCCGATTGTGGGCCGCCGGCCGCCCCGGGCTCGGCATGGCGCTGAGCTCGCTCGCTTTCGCACTGGTCCACGAACCGCCCGGCCTCGGCGCCAGCCACGGCGTCGGCATGCTGCTGCTGTGGGCCGTGTATGCCTTCATGGGCGCCGCGTTCGCCTGGGTGTACCGGCAAACCGGCAGCCTGTGGACCGCATATGCCGCGCACGTGCTCAACAACCTGATTGCCGGTGCGGCCCTGCTGACGGCCGGCGCCTGAGCGATCCCGCCGTTGACGATCGGTTAATCCGGGCAGGGCTACAAAAGTCCATCGCTACGGGGAATCTTCAATGAAACGCATCCTGCTCGGCCTGTCGATCGCCGCCGTCGTCGCTGCCTGCGCCACCACGACTTCGCCGACCGGGCGCACCCAGCGGGTCGGCGCGGTATCGCAGGAACAGCTCGACCTGATGGGCGCCAAGGCCTTCGCCGAAGCCAAGAGCAAGCAACGCCTCAGCGGCGATGCACGCCAGAACGCCTACGTGCGCTGCGTGGTCAACTCGATCACCCGGCAGTTGCCGCAGGGCTGGCAGGCGAGCTGGGACGTGGCCTTGTTCGTCGACGATTCGCCCAATGCCTTCGCCCTGCCGGGCGGCAAGGTCGGCGTGAACACCGGCATCTTCACCGTCGCGCGCAATCAGGATCAGCTCGCCGCGGTGATCGCGCACGAAATCGGCCACGTGGTTTCGCGCCATCACGACGAGCGCATCACCCGCCAGATGGGCGCGCAGATCGGCCTCGGCGTGCTCGGCGGCCTGGTCGGCGCGCGTTACGGCGAAGGCATGGCCAGCACCGCCAACCAGCTCGGCGGCGCGGCTTTGCAGACCGCCTTCCTGCTGCCGGGTTCGCGCACCCAGGAAACCGAAGCCGACGTGGTCGGCCAGCGATTGATGGCGCAGGCCGGCTACGACCCGCGGCAAGCGGTGAACCTGTGGCAGAACATGATCGCGGCGAGCACCTCGCGCCCGCCGCAATGGCTGTCGACCCATCCCGACCCGCAATCGCGCATCCACGAATTGGGTGCACGCGCGGGCGCCCTGATACCCACCTACGAGCAGGCCCGCGCGGCCGGCCGTACGCCCAAGTGTGGTTGATAAGTATTCGTTATTGACGATTTTTGGCGGCTGGAACCTGTATCGCGCCGGCCCAGGTTTCTGATAGCTTGGCGGCCCCTTGGCCTTGCGCCGTTCCTCCGCGAGGCCCCGGGCCTGCGGCCGCTCAGCCCCTCGAGGTGTGTCATGAACAAGCAAACCAGTCGTCGCAACACCCTGCTCGCCGCCGCCATCGGCGCGGTGCTCGTGTTCGGCGCCGTGTCCCAGGTCAACGCCCAGACCGCCTCCGAGCGCAGCGCCCAGCGCCGCGCCGCCAAGGACAACGAACGCAAGAGCGGCGGTTCGCAGGCCAAGGCCGAAAACAGCTATCCGAACGCGACCCGCACCGCGCCGGAAGCCAAGGCCTCCTCGAAGGGCGGCGCCAAGCTGCAGAAGATGATGGACTTCTACGACAAGGAGAAGTCCACCGAAGCGCGCGCCGCGGCCGACGAGATCCTCGCCAACACCGCGCTCAACGCCTATGAGCGTTCGTTCGCCGCGCAGATCGGCGCGCAGCTGGCCTACGACGCCGACGACAGCAAGGGCGCGATCGCTTACCTCAAGCAGGCGATCGAACTCAATGGCCTGGACAACAACGGCCATTTCAACTCGATGTTCATGATGGCGCAGCTGCAGCTGCAGGAAGACCAGTACGCCGATTCGCTGGCGACCATGGATCGCTTCCTCGCCGAAACCAAGAGCACCAAGCCCGAGCACCTGATCGTCAAGGGCAATGCGCTGTACCGCATGGACCGCTTCGCCGATGCGGCCAAGGTCATCAAGCAGGCCATCGACGGTTCGCCGGAACCCAAGGGCGAATGGCAGCAGCTGCTGATGGCCAGCTACATGGAAAACAACCAGGGCGCCGAAGCGGCCAAGATCGCCGAAGCGCTCGCGGCCAAGAACCCGGGCGACAAGCGCGCGCAGATGAACGTCGCCGCGGTCTACTCGCAGGCCGACCAGCTCGACAAGGCCGCCGCCGTGCTCGAGAAGCTGCGCGCCGCCGGGCAGTTCACCGAAGACAAGGACTACCGCCAGCTCTACGCGACCTACCTGAACCTCGACGGCAAGGAAAAGGAAGCGGCGACGGTGATCAACGAGGGCCTGGAAAAGGGCATCCTCAAGCCGGACTACCAGGCCTACGTGGCCCTGGCCCAGTCCTACTACTTCTCCGAGCAGTCGGCGAAGTCGATCGATGCGTACAAGAAAGCGGCCCCGCTCGCACCGGACGGTGAGACGTACCTGAATCTCGCCCGCGTGCTGTGGCAGGAAGACCGCATTCCCGAGGCCAAGGAAGCCGCCAAGCAGGCGATCGCCAAGGGCGTGAAGAAGCCCGACGACGCCAACAAGATTCTCGCGCTGAAAAGCAAATAATTCGGCGAAGAGATGACCATCCGCGCTTGGAACCTGTGACGCGGTTTGGTATATGCTAGGAGGTTCCCGCGACTGGAAACGGTTGCAGGAACCGAACGATGGCCCGCGGCGCCCCGGCGTCCGGAAACACCTCCCGAGCTGACGGCATGACGCAAGACCTCGAACTCCAAGTTAGGAATGATGACGACCGCGAAGGATTGAACTGGGCACGCATTGCCGGTATCACCTGCGCGATCGCCGTGCATGCCGCGGCGCTCCTGTTGTTGCTGGCCCCAATGACGCCGCCTGCCCAACAGCAGGAGGAAGAGCAGGTGACGATGGTGAACATCATCAAGCCGCCGCCGCCGCCCCCGCCGCCGCCGCCGCCGCCGCCGGAGCCGCCGAAGGAGATCAAGCAGCCCCCGAAGGAGCTGTCTCCGCCGCGCCCGACCCCGACGCCTCCGCCGCCGGATCAGCCGCCGGTCGAGAACCTGGACCCGAGCCCGATCGATCCGCCCGCGCCGCCGCCGGCTCCGCCCGCGCCGCCGCAGGTCGCCAGCGACATCGGTTCCAGCGTCGACCCGTCCTCGCGCCGGTTGAACCCGCCGAAGTACCCGCCGACCGAAGCCCGCCAGGGCGTGGGCGGCACCGTAGTCCTCGTGATCAGCATCGACGCCCAAGGCAACGTGCTGGACGTGCAGGTCGAAAAGTCCAGCCGCAATCGCAATCTGGACCGCGCAGCCATGGATGCCGCCCGCAAGTGGCGCTTCAACCCCGAAGTGCGCAACGGTCAACCGGTCGCCAGCCGCGTCCGCGTACCCGTGGATTTCGTCCCGCCGAACTGATCGGGTTCGGTTGGACAGCTAGTTGTTCGACAGCTAGTCGTTGCGTTAGTTCCACGTAAAACCTTTCTTCCTTTCCACGACATTCAAAGGTAAGCGTCATGCTGCAGCAAACCACCACCGCCGCCGCCGGAGGCTCCAACGCTGAAGCGCTCCAGCAGATGAGCTTTTCGCATCTGTTGCAGAACTTCGACCTCGTCGGCTGGATCGTGTTCATCACGCTCACGCTGATGTCGGTTCTGTCGGTTTACTGGATCGTCATCAATTTCGTTAAGAATCTGCGCCTGCGCGGTTCGTCGGACCGCGTCGTCAGCACGTTCTGGGAAACCCCGAACGCCCAGGACGCGATCCGTTACATGGAAGAGCAGCCGCGCAGCGAGCCGTTCTCCAAGATCGCCCTCGACGCCGCCCAGGCCGCCGCTCACCACCAGCGCCACGAAGGCTCGCGTCTGGTCGAGTCGCTGAACCGCTCGGAGTTCGTCGACCGCGCCCTGCGCCAGGCCGTCACCCGCGAGAGCTCGCGCCTGGAAGCCGGTCTGACCGTGCTCGCCACCGTCGGTTCGACCGCTCCGTTCGTCGGTCTGCTCGGCACCGTGTGGGGCATCTACCACGCCCTGCTGCGTCTGGGCGCCTCGGGCGAGTCCTCGATCCAGGCCGTGGCCGGCCCGGTGGGTGAAGCGCTGATCATGACCGCGATCGGTCTGTTCGTCGCGATCCCGGCCGTGCTCGCCTACAACTTCTTCGTGCGTCTGAACCGTGTCACGAACAACAAGTTCGACACCTTCGCGCACGACCTGCACGACTTCTTCGCTACCGGCTCGCGCGTCGGCGAAGTGGCCGGCAAGCGCTAATAGCACCACCTAGCCTTCTCAATAGCGTAGTTGGAGTTCGGACATGGCCTTTAGTGCAGGCAACGACAGCGGCGGCCCGATGGCCACCATCAACGTCACGCCCCTGGTGGACGTGATGCTGGTGCTGCTGATCATCTTCATGATCACCGCACCGCTGATGACCCATAAGGTCGAAATCAAACTGCCCGAAGCCAATCTCGCCAAGCCCGAGGAGGCGCCGAAGACGCCGCCGATCACCCTGGCCATCCAGGAGAACGGCTCGATCTACTGGAACGACGAGCCCGTCACCATGGATCAGCTGGAAAGCCGTCTTTCGGTCGAAGCGCAGAAGACCCCGCAGCCGCAGATCAACGTCCGCGGCGACCGCACCGCCAAGTACCGCATCGTCAACAGCGTGGTCACGGTGGCGCAGAAGCAGGGCATGCGCAAAGTCGGTTTCGTCGCGATCAAAGAACGCTAATCGGAGACAAGAGACATGGCTTTCAGCAACAACTCCGATAGCGGCGCGATTTCCGACATCAACGTCACCCCGCTGGTCGACGTGCTGTTGGTGCTGCTGATCATCTTCATGGTCACGGCGCCGACGGTGTCCTATCCGATCGACGTCAACCTGCCGCAACCGACGTTGAACCCGCCGCCCCAGACGCAGGAACCGCCGCCGCCGATCTCGCTGCGGATCGACGCGACCGGGACGGTGTTCTGGAACAACAACCCCACGCCGCTGCAGGCGATCCCGGGGATGATGAAGGAAACGGTTCAACGCGATCCCACCAATCAACCTCTGCTAGAAATCGACACCAACGACGATGCCGAATACGGCATCCTCGCCAAGGTGCTGGCTTACGCCAAAAACGCAGACATGAAAAAGATCGGTTTCGTCCAGAAGTAAGCTCTACGCCGAAACCGACGCTTACCGTCGTGAAACGCCGCCCGCTTGGGCGGCGTTTTTTTTTGCGGCGTGGCGACGGCCCGCAACGCCGCCGCCGCTTCCGCGCCACGACGCGCCGCATGTGCGCACCGGCGCAGCGTGCCGAGCGGCACAGGATCGATCGGTAGGCGTTCGCGGTGCCGCGATGTTCCGGGGGCGGGCGGCAGCCCGATCCGGCCGGGCGCTCCGCTCGCGCTCGATCGGAATGAGATCGGCTTGCATTACGCCGTGTGACCGGCCTAACGTAAATGCGGGCAGCCCGCCCAGGATGGAGGTGCATATGGCCGGTTCCGCGTTCTCCGCTTCCGCTTACGCCGGCGATGCGCCGGTCGCCGAAATCAACGTCACCCCCCTGGTCGACGTCATGTTGGTGTTGCTGATCATCTTCATGGTCACCGCGCCGGCGCTGACCGGAAACATCGACCTCGGCCTGCCGGTGCCCGGAGGTACCAGCGTCGAACCTCCGCCCAAGGCCAGCCTGATGGTGCGTCAGGACGGCGGTTTCGAGCTCGACGGCCGCAGCTTGGCCGCGAACGAACTGCCGGCGGCGCTGACGTCGCTGGCGCGCAGTGCGCCGGACACCGTGCTCGAAATCGCGGCCAATGCCGACGCCGACTACCAGAGCTTCGCCCAGGCCCTGTCGGCTGCGCAGGACAGCGGGATCGAGAACATTTCTACGCCGACGCGCTGAGCCCGCGCACCCCCGGTACGCGACGGCCGCCATCGCGCGGCCGTCGTCGTTCGCAGCGATTCGCGGCCTCCCTTGTAGGAGCGGCGTGAGCCGCGACGATCGGAGCGGTCGAATACCACGCAAGCGACCGAAGTCGGGCTGGGCGATGCGGTTGGGGAAAGCACCCATAGGACCGAGCTTCGGTTACGGCGCTTGCGTGCACCGCGGCGGTTGGTCGCGGCTTGCGCCGTTCCTACCCAAGGCGGTTCGCGGCCGCTACAGCGGCCGCAATCAGGCGGCTTCGGCGATCACCCGCAGATACCCGCGCACGGTCGCGTCGAGGCCTTCGTACAAGGCCTCGCCGATCAGAGCGTGGCCGATCGACACCTCGAGCACGTTCGGTACGCCGCGCAGGAAGGCGCCGAGGTTGGCCTGGCTGAGGTCGTGGCCGGCATTGACGCCCAGGCCGGCGGCCTGGGCGCGGCGCGCGGCGGCGGCGAAAGCGGCGACCGCCGATTCGGCGCGACCGTCGGCGTAGGCTTCGGCATACGGACCGGTGTACAGCTCGACCCGGTCGGCGCCGAGCGCGGCGGCCAGTTCGATGCCGGCGCGGTCGGCATCGGCGAACACGCTGACCCGGCAGCCGAGCGCGCGCAGTTCGGCGATGCGCGGACGCAGGGGTTCGGCATCGCGGATGAAGTCGAAACCGTGGTCGGAGGTGAGCTGGTCGTCGCCGTCCGGCACCAGGGTCGCCTGCGCCGGGCGAGTGCGCTCGCACAAGGTCAGCAGGCCCGGATAGCCTTCGCGCGGCGGCGCGAAGGGATTGCCTTCGATGTTGAATTCCACGCCGTACGCGCGGGTCAGTTCGGCTAGCGCGTACACGTCGTCGGCGCGGATATGGCGGGCGTCGGGGCGTGGATGCACGGTGATGCCGTGGGCGCCGGCGTCCAGGCAGGCGCGCGCCGCGCGCACGACGTCGGGTTCCGCGCCGCCGCGCGAGTTGCGCAGCACGGCGATCTTGTTGACGTTGACGCTGAGTACGGTCATGCGCACAGCCTAACCCGCCGGCTGCGTCGCGGCGAGCATCGGCTCGGGAAGTGCGGCGGGATGCGGCGGAGAAACCGCGCGGCGCGGCGCCGGGCCGCGCCGGAACTCAACGCGGCGTGTTTTCCGGCTGCGTGGCCGCGGCGGCCAGCTTGCGCGCTTCGGCCTGCTCGCGCAGGCGGCGCAGCTCGACCGGATCGATGATGACCGAGACGTCGCGGCTGGTGTTGTCCAGGCGCCGCGCCAGCAGGCTCATCACGCCCGCGATCATCAAGCCGAGCGCGGCCAGCAGACTGACCGCGAGGATCGCCGGCGAATTGGTCTTCAGCGCCAGCACGAAGGCGGCGGCGGCCAGCAGCAGATAAACCCAAGGCATTGCGGCGTACTCCCTGACGTAGTCTCCGACTCCGAACCGGTGCGGCGGTCCGGCCGCCCGACCCCGGCCGTGCGGCGACCGGGCGGGTCCAGTTCGAGTGTAGCGCGGGGCGATGGCGGCAGCAGCCGAGCCCGGGCCCGGATGCGACCGGCGGCACAACCGGCTAGAGCAACGGCGACACCAGGCGCGCCAGGGCTTCCGGCAGGCGGGTCCGCCACAGCGAGCGGTTGCGGTCGGCGCGCACTCGCGGCGCCCGCGAGCACTCCTCCTGAATGAGCGCCGCCAGCTCGCCGGCCAGGCCGGCGTTGTAGAACATCACCGAGATCTCGAAGTTCAGGCGGAAGCTGCGGTGGTCGAAATTGGCGCTGCCGACGATCGCGAACTCGTCGTCGCACAACAACGCCTTGGTGTGCAGCATGCGCGGCCCGTACTCGTGGATCTTGACCCCGGCGTCGAGCAGCTCGTCGAAGTAGGAGCGTGCCGCGTAGGTGACCAGGCGGCTGTCGCTGAGCTTGGGCACCAGCAGGCGCACGTCCAGGCCGCCCAACGCGGCCGAGGTCAGGGCCATGCGCGCGGCCTCGCCGGGCACGAAGTATGGCGTCACCAGCCACACCCGCTTGCGCGCGGCATGGATGGCGCCGACGTGGACGCGGTGGATCGCCTCCCACGACGAATCCGGCCCGGAGGTGACCACCTGCGAGGCGATGCCGCCCGGTTGCGGCGCCAGGTGATGCAGGCGCAGCGGCGGCTGGCCGGTGGCGTAGCACCAGTCTTCGGCGAACACCAGTTCCAGCTCGCGCACCACGTCGCCCTCCAGGCGCAGATGCAGGTCGCGGTACGCGTCCTGGCGCAGGCGCTCGTCTTCCTCGTCGGTGATGTTGATGCCGCCGGTGTAGCCGATGCGGCCGTCGATCACCACGATCTTGCGGTGGGTGCGCAGGTTCAGCCACGGCCGGCGCCAGAACCAGCGCAGCTTCATCGGGTGGAACCAGGCCACCTCGGCGCCGGCCTCGATCAGCGGGCGGACGAAGTGGTTGCTGGTCTGGCCCGAGCCGACCGCGTCCAACAGCAGCCGCACCTGGACCCCGGCGCGGGCGCGCTCGACCAACGCGTCGCGCAGCGCCGTGCCGGTACGGTCGGGCTGGTAGATGTAGTACTCCAGATGGATGCGTTCGCGCGCCTGGGCGATGTCCTCGAGCAAGGCGCTGTACTTGGCGCCGCCGTCGATCAGCAGGCGCGCTTCGGTGGCGGTGGTCGGAGGCAGGCCGGTGGTGGCCTGGCTCAGCTTGGCCAGCTCGATCGCTTCCGGCGACGGCGTCAGTCCCGGCGGCGGCGGCGGCAGCGCGGCGCGCGCGCGCACCCGGCGCAGGCGCTGGCGATGGATGCGCTGCGGGCCGAAGAAGTAATAGATCAGGAAACCGATGTAGGGCAGCACGGCCAGACTGATCAACCAGCTGATCGTCGCCACCGGCTCGCGTTTCTGCAGCACGATCCACAGGCTCAGCCAGACCAGGTACACCGCCCAGCCGATCGTCAGATACAGGCCGAGGTGGGGAATGGCGAGCAGGTCTTGCCAAACAGCGGGCAGCAGGTCCAGCACGTTTCGTTACTCCGTCGCAGAGCGGCGCCGCCGATACGGCCGCGAGCGCTAGGCTAGCCCGCGGGCCCCGGCCGGCATAGTCCGCCGGTCTGGTGTTTCGCGGCCGTGACGAGTGCACGCGCTGGCAAAGACCGGTCCTGCTGGGTCGAGTTAGGATGCGGCTTCGCCCGCCAGACCACAGGAAGGACCCCCATGATCCGCCGGCACGTGCTCGCCATCGCCCTGCTCGCCTCGCTTTCCTCGCCGGTGTCCGCCGAAACCCAACCGCGCAGCGTCGACGTGTCGGCCTCGGCCGAGATCAAGGTCGTGCCGGACGTGATCCTGCTCGACGTCGGGGTCGAATCGCGCCATGCCCGGCTCGACCAGGCCAAGCGCAGCAACGACGACAACGTCGCCCAGGCCCTGGCCTTTCTCAAGCGCAGCGGCGTGCCCGACAAGGACGTGCAGACTGACTTCATCAGCATCGAGCCGAGCTACCACTCCGGTTACTCGCTCACGACGCCGCAGGTCTACATCGTGCGCAAGAGCATCGGCATCAAGCTGACCCGGATCGGCGAACTGGAAAACGTGCTGACCGGATTGCTGTCCAGCGGCGTGCAATACATCCACGGCATCGAATTCCGCACCACCCAGCTGCGCAAGCACCGCGATGCCGCGCGCGCGTTGGCGATCCAGGCGGCGAAAGAAAAAGCCGATGCGATGGCCGCCGAACTCGGGGTGCGGCGCGGACCGGTGCTGAACGTGTCGGAGTCGTATGCCGGCGGTTGGTGGCGCAGCAGCAGCCGCTGGGGCGGCGGCATGAGCGGCGGCCAGATGATGCAGAACGTCATGCAGAACAGCGCCGGCGGCGGCGAAACGGGCGACAGCGAAACCCTGTCGGTCGGCCAGATCAGCGTCACCGCTTCGGTCAGCACCCGGTTCGCGATCGAATAAGCCGGTTGCGCGGCGCGGGTGTCCCGGCCTGCCCGCAAGCGCATTCAGCTTGCCGGCGACGCCGCGCTGGAACCGAGCGATCCGATCGTGTCGCGTATCCTGCGACGCCGGCGGCGTAGGCTGCGCGGATGGACTCGGCGCGCAAAACCCTGACCAATCTGCAGCCGGCGGCGATCAAGGGCCGCGGCTCGGCGTCCTACCTCGCCGGCCGCTACGAGGTCCGCACCGCCCACGGCGAGGACGACGGCTGGGGTTCCCTGTACGAGGACGCCGATGCGGTCTCGCGCCCGGACACCCGGGTCAGCGAGGAAACCGCGCGCAGCATCATCAGCCGCAACGACTCGCCCGACATCGCCTTCGGTCAGTCGCTCAATCCTTATCGCGGTTGCGAACACGGCTGCGTGTATTGCTTCGCCCGGCCCTCGCACGCCTACCTGGAACTGTCGCCGGGGCTGGACTTCGAAACCCGGCTGTTCGCCAAGGTCAACGCCGCCGAACGGCTGCAGACCGAACTCGCCCGGCCCGGCTATGTCTGCTCGCCGATCGCGCTGGGCATCAACACCGATTCCTACCAGCCGATCGAGCGCCGCTACCGGATCACCCGCGGCGTGATCGAGGTGCTCGACGCCTGCTCGCATCCCTTCAGCCTGCTGACCAAGAACGCCTCGGTGGTGCGCGATATCGAGGTGCTGGCCTCGATGGCGCAGCGCGGGCTGGTGTCGGTGTACTTCTCGGTGACCACGCTCGACAACCAGCTGTCGGCGCGGATGGAGCCGCGCGCTTCCGCGCCGCATGCGCGGCTCAAGGCCATGCGCACCCTGGCCGAGGCCGGGGTGCCGGTCGGGGTGATGGTCGCGCCGGTGATTCCGACCATCAACGACGGCGAGATCGAACGCATCCTCGAAGCCGCGCATGCGGCGGGCGCGCGCGCCGCCGGCTACGTGCTGCTGCGCCTGCCGCACGAACTCAAGCAGGTCTGGCGCGATTGGCTGCAACTGCACTACCCCGACCGCGCCGCGCACGCGATGAGCCTGATCCAGCAGATGCGCGGCGGCAAGGACTACGACGCCGCCTTCGGCAAGCGCCAGCGCGGCGAAGGGCCGTTCGCGCAACTGATCGCGCAGCGCTTCCGCAAGGCCTGGCGCCGGCACGGCTTCGGCCGCTTGCCGGCGCTGGACACCGCGCAGTTCGTGCCGCCGCGCAAGCCGACGCCGCAGTTGGACCTGTTCTGACCGGTTCGCTGTGGCCGATCCGTCCGCCCATCGATCGCAGCGCGCCGCTCGCGTCGCAGTCCGCCGACGTTACGGTGCGTCGGCGCAGGCCGCCCCGGCGTGCGAGGTCGCCGATTGCGGCGTCGCCTCGTGCGCCGAGGCATCGCCGAGCAGCGCATACGCCCCCCACGCGATCGCCGCGGTGACCGCCGCCAGCAGGTACATCAGCCAGGCGAACGCGCGCTCGTAGCCGTGGCGCAGCGCGGCGGCATCCAGCCCCGGCAGCAGTTCCCGCGCGTGCGCCGCATCGCCGGTGGCCAGGCGTTGCGCGGCCTGGCCCAGCGCCGCGCCGGCGTCGGGCGCGAGCGCCCGTAGCTGCCACTGCAGCAGGCCGGCCAGGGCCGCGGCGACCACGGCGATGGCGATGCCCTCGCCCGAGACCCGGCTGGCGCCGAACACGCCCGCGGCCATGCCGGCGCGCTCCTTCGGTACCACGCTGATCGCCAGGCCGTCCATCAGGCCCCACGGCACCGCCGCGCCGGTGCCGATCAGCAGCAGCGGCGCGACCAGTGCCGCGGCCCCGGCTTGGCCGGCGATCGCGCCGAGCCAGACCAATCCGGCCGCGGCCAGCCACAGGCCGCCGCCGCACAGCACGCCGGCGGCGAGGCGATGGCTCAGCAGCGCCGCCGCGAACGGCACCAGCAGCATCGGCGCCGACAAGGCCATCATCAGCGCGCCGGCCTCGATCGCGCTGTAGCCGTGCAGGCCGATCAAGCGCAGCGGCAAGACGATGATCAGGACCAGATAGGCGAAGCCGGTGCCGATCGGCAGCAACTGCGCGCCGACGAAACGCGGCAGGCGAAACAGGCTGAGGTCGAGCATCGGCCGCGCCGCGCGGGTTTCCACCCGCACGAACAGCGCCAGCAGCGCGAGGGCGCCGATCAGGGCCGCGAGCACCCAGGGATCGGACCAGCCGCGCTCCGGCGCCAGCAGCAGGCCGGTGGTCAGCAGGCTCAGCATCGCGGTCGAACTGAAACAGCCCGGCCAGTCCAGCCCGCGTGCCTCGGGATCGCGCGACTCGCGCATGCGCGGCACGCCGAACGCGCTGGCCAGCACCGCGATGGCGAGGCTGGACAGGAACACCGCCCGCCAGCCCTGGCTTTGCACCAGCCAGCCGGCCAGGCTGGGGCCGAAGGCCAGGCCGATGCCGAACGCGGTGCCGAGCAGGCTGAAGGCGCGGATTCGCGCCGGGCCGTGGAATTCCTGCGACAGCGCCGCGTTGCCGCCGGCCAGCGCCAGTGCCGCGGCCACGCCCTGCAACAGGCGCAGCAGGTTCAGCGCGAGCAGGTTCGGCGCCAGCGCCAGCAGCAGCGACACCAGCGCATAGGCGAGGATGCCGGTGGCGAACGTGCGCTTGCGGCCGTAGGTGTCGGCCAGGGTGCCGGCGGCCATCAGGCAACTGCCGAAGGCAAGCATGAAGGCGTTGGTGATCCAGTTCAGCGCCACCGGGCTGCCGCCGAGTTCGGCGGCGATGGCGGGAATGGCGACCGGCGGGCCGGTGAAACTCAAGGGCAGGACCAGGCCGGCGAGACTGACGGCGCCAAGGACCAGATAGCGGTCCAGGCGCCCGACCGGGCGGTCGGCGGGCAGGGAAACGGACATGGAGGGATCGGCGTGCGGGGCGTTACAGCCTAGGGGCGCCGCAATCGTGGAAAAACCGGCCCGCGATCCTGGCTTTGTGGAACAATTTTCCATAATCGATCGCGCAAGATTTCCGCCATGGACAAACTCGGCAGCCTGCTGGCCTTCGTGCGCACCGCCCAGACCCGCAGCTTCGTCGGCGCCGGGCGCCTGCTCGGCCTGTCGTCCTCGGCGGTCGGCAAGAGCGTGGCCAAGCTCGAACAGCAGCTCGGCGTGCGCTTGCTCCAGCGCAACACCCGCAACGTGCGCCTGACCGAAGAGGGCCAGGCCTTCTACGAACGCTGCCGGCCGCTGCTGGACGAGCTGGAAGAAGCCGAGGCGATGCTGACTCACGCCATGCAGGCGCCGCGCGGTCGGTTGCGCATCGGCCTGCCGACCGCGGGCTACCGGTTCCTGATGCCGGTGCTGGACGAATTCCGTCGCCTGCACCCGGAGGTATTGCTGGACCTGGACTTCAACGATCAACTGGTCGACGTGGTCGAGGGCGGCTTCGATGTGGTGATCCGCAGCGGCGACATGCCCGACTCGCGGCTGCGCGCGCGCCGGCTGGGGCCGTTCTGCTTCATGCTCTGCGCCGCGCCCGCTTACTTGCAGCGGCGCGGCGAGCCGCGTCGGCCGGCCGACCTGGAGGCGCACGAGTGCATCCACTACCGCTTCGCCAACAGCGGCAAGGTCCAGGAATGGTCGCTGCGCCTGGAGCCGGGCGAGTCGCCGCCGCACCTGCCGTCGGCGCTGGTGTGCAACAACATCGAAGCGGCGGTGTCGGCGGCGGTGCACGGGCTGGGCATCGTCTACACCACCGATTTCATGGTCCGCGAACTGCTCGCCGACGGCCGCCTGTGCCGGGTGCTGCCGGGCTTCGAAGCGCAGCGCGGCCAGTTCTGGGCCTTGTGGCCGGAGCATCGGCTGATGTCGCCTAAGCTGCGGGTGTTCCTGGACTTCATCGGCGAGCACCTGTTCCGCCATCCGCCGGTGGCTTGAGCCGCGCGACTGGCGCGCGCCGCCGCGGCCGGACGACAATGCCGCAGGGCGCGGGCCGGATCGTCGCCTGCGCAGGAAACGGCGGCTGCGATCGCGCGCCGCCATGTGATTCATCGCATCGAAAGGATCTCGCATGCTCGGTCTGTATCCGCTCCGCCTGTATTCCCTCGCCGTGCTGGGCCTGACGCTGGCCGGCGCGGCGGCTGCCGCCACCGCCGCCGCACCGGGTTTCGACTGCCGGCATGCGCGCAGCGCGGTCGAACAGCGCATCTGCGCCAGCGACGAGTTATCGCGGCGCGATGCCGAGCTCAATGGCCTGTATCGGCAGATCCAGGCCGAAACCGCCGGCATCGACGGCGCCAGCGGCCGTCGCATCGACCCGCTCGCGGTCGGTCAAGCCGCCTGGCTCGCCCGCCGCGACGCCTGCGCCGACGAGGCTTGCCTGTTGCGCGCCTACGACCGGCGCATCGCCGAGCTGCGCCGCGACTGGGTGCAAGCGTTGGAGACACCGGCCGCATCGATGCCCGTCTATCGCTACGAGCGCCACGGCGAGTTCGAGGTGTTTATCGACGACTTCCGCCGCGCGGTCGCCGCCGACGATCGCGAGGCGGTCGCGCGCATGAGCGCTCGTCCGTTCGCCGACTACGCCACCGGCCTGAGTTGCGTGAACGCCGAGGACGGCTGCTCGACGCAGGAACTGCGCGCCACCCGCAGCAGCCTGACCCCGGACGAGTTTCGCGCCAAGTACGAACGGGTGTTGTCGCCGGCGGTACGCACGGCGCTGCGCGAGCGGCGCCTGCGCGCGTACGACCCGGCCGTCGACGAAGTTCGCGACGAGGACGGCGAGGTCGAAGTCGTCGGTCCGATCGCGCCGGGCGAGTACCTGCTCGAGGACGACGATATCTTCGAGCAGCGGGTGTTCCGCAAGATCGACGGCGCGTACAAGCTCGCACGCGTTCCGTTCTATCCCTGAGCCGACGTCATGAATGCGACGACATCGGCGCACCGATGCGGCTGGACGTTCCGCTTCCGCCGGACAGTCGCGCTCGCCGCGACGCTGGCGGCACTGCTGCCGTCGGCGCAGGCGGCCTCGCCTTCGTTCGACTGCAAGCGGGCGCAGACGCCGAGCGAACGGGCGATCTGCGCGCAGCCGCAACTGGCGCGGCAGGACGCGCGCATCGCCGGGCTGTACCGGCAACGGCGGCAAGCGCTGGACGCGACAGGCCGCGAAGCCCTGGCGCGCGATCAGCGCTACTTTCTTTACGTACGCGACCGGGTGCATGCGCTGACCACCGACGACGGCGGCGTGGCCGGCCTGGAGCGCCTGCAGCGCCGCCGGATCGAGTTTCTCGAAGCGATCGATACGTCGCCGCGGCGCGGCCCCGCGGGCCGCTGGGGGAATCTGGAAAGTCAGGCGCAGGTCGAAGCGCGCGATGGCCGATGGCAGCTCGTCGTGTCCGGTGCCGAGCCGATCACCGCGCGCTGGCTGTGCGAATACGACGGTACGGCGATCGCGCGCGGCGACCGCTGGCAGGCCGACGATGCCGAGTATCGGCGCCGGGTGAGCCTGCGCCGCGACGGCGCCTTGCTGGCCCTGGAGGACGGGCCGCTCGGTGCCGACGGCGACCGCGGCGCGACGCCGTACTGCGGCGCCAACGGCAGCCTCGACGGTGCCTACCTGCCGTTGCGCGGCGCCGCATCGCGCTGAAGCCGCCGGCATCGCGGCGGCGACGACGGCGAGCGCAGTGCAGAAAAAACCCCCATCCTCATGGACGGGGGTGCAATAACAGCCAATCAGCGCGTTGACACGGGTAGATCTCAGCTCTTGCAGCTCACGCCCTTGGAGCCTTCCGGCAGCGGCACCGACACCGCTTCCCAGGCGCAGGCCACGGTCTTGACCGCGCTGGCCTTGAGCAGGCCCTTGTCGACCAGGTCCTGGGCCGCGTTCTGGGTCGCCTCGCGCGCCTGCGGGTAGCTGGCCTGCGAGGTCAGGTACAGGGTGTTGGCGCGGTACCAGATCTGCCCGGCGGTATTCGGGCTCAGGCCCTTCAGGCCGGTCGCGCCATTGCAGACCAGGTCGGCCGGCTGCAGGGTCTTGCGGTGCGATTTGGGCACCTTCTGGCCTTCGGCGAGCAGGTAGAAGAAGTGATTGCCGACGCCGGAGGTGTAGTGCGGGTCTTCCTCGGTGAAACCGCCGGCCGGGTAGCAGTCGAACGAACCGCTGCCGTCCTCGGCGACATCGAGGCTGGGCTTGAACATGTAGCGCAGCGGCTTGCCGTCGAGCATCACGTTCTCGCCGATCAGGTAGTCCGGCGGGTCCTTCGGGCTGTTGTCGAAGAATTCGACCAGGGTGCCGTGGATGTCCGAGCTGGCCTCGTTGAGGCCGCCGGCATCGCCGGAGTAGGCCAGGTTGGACGTGGCCTGGGTCACGCCATGCGACATCTCGTGGCCGGCGACGTCGAGCGCGACCACCGGGTTGGAGATGCCGTAGTCGCCGTTGCCGTAGACCATGCGCTTGGCTTCGCCGTCCCAGAACGCGTTGGTGCCGCCTGCGTCGATGAAGTAGAAGATGGTGAAAGTGACGTTGACGAAGCTCTCCACGCCCTTGTTGTCACCGAAGATGCCAGCGCGGTCGTAGAGCTTCTTGTAGTAGTCCCAGGTCTTGGACACGCCGTAGTGGGCTTCCACGCCGGTGCGTTCGATGTTGGACATCTGTTCGTTGCCCCACAGATTGTCCTTGTCGAACATCGGCGGGGCGCTGAAGTCGCCGCCGCCGAAGTACAGGTCGACCACGGTGCCGCCGGTGTTGTGCACGGTGCCGCCGCCGCGCTTGTCGTCGCGCAGCAGGAAGCCGGCGCCGCGGCCGTCGCTTTCTTCGGCGCCGACCTTGCTGGTCGAGATCGCGACTTTGCCGCGGGTGATGGTGTAGCCCTGGCCTTCGACCGATTCGGCGCTGTAGATGCGGCTGTCGCGGCCGAGCAGGCTGCCGTCGCCGGCGTCGACGTAGATCAGGTCGTGGACCGGGCGTTCGAACTTGTTGAGACCGCGGAAGGTCACCTCGTAGGCCAGGCGCGGCTGGTTGTCCTTGGCGAAATACACCATGCGCGAGCTCGGCGCCTGCATGAAGCGGCCGGCGAAATGCACGCCGGCGTCGGCGATGGCTTCGCCGGCCGACAGCTTCGGCGACGCCTGGCCGCCCCGGCCCAGCTGCAGATCGAGGCTGCGGCTGACCGAGCGCAGCAGGCCGTCCTTCATGTGCGCGACCAGGTCGCCGCCGATCACCGGCAAGCCTTGATAGTTGCGATCGAAACGCACGTGCTGACTGCCGTCGGCTTCCACGATGAGGTCGCGCGGACGGTACTGCTCGGCTTCGATCGCGTTGCGGTCGGCCTGTACGCCGGCGCTGCGGATCTTCTCGGCCTGCAGCAGATCGCGCGCGCGCGCCACCGCCGGATGCCGCTCGAGCTGGTCGGCCGGAGTGGCGCCCGAACGCGCCGGCGCCTCGGCGAAAGCGGACAACGCATGCGAAGCCTGCGCGGACGCGGCAGGCGCGCGTCGAGCGGCGCCGTCGGCGGCGCCGGCCATGCCGGGCGCGCGATCGCTGCCGTACTGCGTTGCCACCCAGGCGGTGGCGGTGGAACCGGTGATCGCCAACAGGATCGAGGCGGTCAAAAGACGTTGCTTGCTGGACATGCAGGTTCTCCGAGTCGTAAACGAAAAAAGGAAAAGACCAGCCAATGCCCGTTCCGCGAACGCGGTCGCGGAAACGGGGTCGTACGCGAAGGCGAAGGTCTTGCATGCCGCAAACAAGCCGCTCGGCGAAGCGACGGCGCTTGTTCTACAGCCCCTCCCCATAGTGTCGAACGCGCGCCGGCGTCGCTCCCCTACCCGCGCGATGCCGGGCCGAAGCGGCGAAGACAGGAAATGGGATCGGCGTCAGAGTGCGCATGCGCGCCGCGCTCGGGTCGTGTCGAGCGCGGCGGGTTGGATCGGGCAAGGCGACGCATGCACACCGGATGTCGCGGCTGCTCGCTGGAGCGGCGCGAGCCGCGACAGACGAGGCGAGGAAATACCGCACCGCGACCCGACGCCGGGGCATCGGCCGTGGCGAAAGTATCGGACCCGTGCCCGGACGTCGGCGCTCGTGTGCGCCGTTGCGGCGGGGCGCCGCTTACGACCGGAACCCATCCCCGCGGGACGCCGCTCCTATCGCGGCCAAGCGGGTGCGCTCAGGCCGGCGAGGGCATGATGTGGGAGAGATAGACGCGCTCGTCCTCGAAGATGCGGATCGCGATCGGGCGACGCAGCTGCACCGACAGGTGGAAGGCTTCGGCCTTGGCCGCGGCCGAAGCGGCGGCGGCATTGCCGTAGCGTTCGTCCGAAACCTCGCAAGCCAGGCGCCGGCCCTGGTAGTCGCGTTCGCTCAGTTGCACCGTGTAGCGCTTGGCTGCTTCGTTCATCCGGCCCTTTCCGATTCTGCCCCGTTCGCCGCAAGCCCGTCGCAGCAGCGCGGCGGCACCGCGCTAGAGGCGCGGCGCGGCTACCTTGGCCGATGACGGCGATGCCGGCTCTCAGGAGAGCGCGCGCTGTAGGGTCAGAAATTTCCTACTTGCGGTTAGGATTCGCAGCCCGTCGCGAAGCCCGTCGCACTATCCCGACAGCGGCCACAGCGGCCCGTCCAGCCACAACCAGCGCGCCATCCACGCGCAGACCAGGGCGATCAGCGCGGTCAGCGGCAGGCCGATGCGCAGGAAATCGGCGAAACGGTACTGGCCCGGACCGAGGATCAGCAGATTGCCGTGGTGGCCGATCGGGGTCAGGAACGCGACCACCGCGCCGAGCGCGGTGCAGACCACGAACGGCGTCGGCGGCAGGCCCAGCGACTGCGCCAGCGACACCGCGATCGGTCCCAGCAACACCGTGGTCGCGGCGTCGGAGAGAATCTGGGTCAACAGCGCCGCGACCGAGAACATCACCAGCAAGATCGCCAACGGCGACCAGTGCGCGATCAGATGCAGCATGGCCTGGGCCAGCAATTGCGCGGTGCCGGTCTGCTCCATCGCCACGCCGAGCGGAATCACCCCGGCGATCATCACGAAGATGCGCACGTCGATCTCGCGATACGCCTGGTCGACATCGACACAGCGCGTGGCGACCATCGCCACCGCACCGAGCAGGAAGGCCAGCGGCGCCGACAGCCATTCGGTGGCCGCCGCGACCACGGTCGCGGCCAGGATCGCCAGCGCCAGCGGCGCGCGCACGCGCCGGCGCGCTTCGCCGGCGAACGGCACCAGCATCAGGAAGCCGTGATGCGCGGCGAGTTCGGCGAAGCGCGAGGGGCGCCCCCACAGCACCAGCAGGTCGCCTTCGCGCAGCCGCGCATCGGCCAGGCGCGGCGCGACCGCGCCCTGGCGCCGCCACAGGCCGGCGATGACCGCATTGAAGCGGCGGGCGAAATCCAGCTCGCGCACGCTGCGGCCGATGAACTCCGAGCCTGGCGCGATCACCGCCTGCACCAGTTGCGGCTCGCCGTCGCCGTCGCTGCTGACGCGCTCGCCGAAACGGGCGATGGCGTTGAGGTCCAGGCCGGCGTCGTCGTGCAGCGAAGCCAGCGCATCGGCCGAGGCTTCCACCAACAGCACGTCGCCGCTGATCAGCGGACTGCTCGGGCCCAGGTCCTGGCGGCGCTGACCGTCGCGCAGCCAGCCGGTGAGGACGAAGCGGTCGCCCAGCGCCTTCTGCAGCTCGGCCAGCGGCCGCGTGCTCCAGCGCGAACCTTCGACGATCAGCAGTTCGGTGCGATAGCGGTCCAGGCGCAGATAGCCGTCGTCGCCGTGATCGCCGCCGCGCTTGGGCAGTACCCAGCGCGCCAGCAGCATATAGACCATCCCCAGCGCGATCAGGGCCAGGCCGATCGGGGTGATCGAAAAAATGCCCAGTCCCGGCGAGCCGGAGCGTTCGATCAGATTGTCGGCGAGCAGGAAGGCCGGTGCGCTGACCAGGGTCAGGGTGGTGCCCAGCGAGGCGGCGAACGACATCGGCATCAGCAGGCGGGAGGCCGACAGGCCGCGCGCCTTGGCGAAGCGGGTCAGGATCGGCAGCATCATCGCCGTCACCATGACGTGGTGGGTGAACGAGGACAGCGCCGCCACCGCGGGCATGGTCACCGCGATCGCGCGCCGCTCGCTGTGGCCGGCGGCCTGGCCGATCCATTGTCCCAAACGTTCGGTGATGCCCGTCGCAGCCAAGCCGCCGGAGATCACGAACACCGCCGCGACGATGATCGCCGGCTCGCTGGCGAAGCCCGACAGCGCCTGCTTGGCGTCGAGTATGCCGGTCATTACCAGGGCCAGCAGGGTCAGCATGGCGGTGACGTCGACGCGCAGGCGTTCGCTCACGAACAGATACAGCGCACCGGCGAGTATCAGCAGAAAAACGATCTGTTGAAGGTCCATCGCAGCATTGTGCGCGACCTGGCCGTGACCGCGCCGTGGCGGCCATCCACCCTCCCGTCACGGATGCAACCGTTACACTCTTGGGTCACCACACCCGAGCCCCGCTTCCGCCGACCGCCCCGATGAGCCTGTCGCCTGCCCCGAAGCCCGCCGTCCCGGCGGGGGACGACCGCTTCCGCCAGGCGATGACGGCCTCGAACATCGGCATGGCCATCGTCTCGCTCGACGGGATCTGGCTGGAGGTCAATCCGGCGCTGTGCGCTCTGCTCGGGTATCGCATCGACGAGCTGCTCGGCCATCACTACAGCGAAGTCACCCATCCCGACGATCTGGAGATCAGCCGCAATCTGGTCGCGGCCCTGGTCAACGGCAGTCTGGCGTCGGTCGACGAGCACAAGCGTTACCTGCATCGCGACGGCCGCGAGGTCTGGGTCCAGCTCAACATCGCGGTGATGCGCGACGAGGACGGCGCGCCGCAATACTTCATCTCGCACATGCGCGACATCGGCGGCGAACGCGCCGCCGGCCTGGCGCTGAGCGCGCGCGCCGAAGCCAACGGCGCCGCGCTGGACGCCAGCCAGCGCCAGCTGCAGTTGTTCGCCGACGCGGTCTCGCACGATCTGCGTGCGCCGCTGCGCTCGATCGAGAGTTTCTCGGCACTGTTGAGCGAACGCGCCGGCGAGCGCCTGAACGAGACCGACCGCGACTACCTGGGCCGGATCCGCGCCGCGGCCTCGCGCATGACCAGCCTGCTGGCGGCGCTGAACGAACTCTCGCACGCGACCCGTACCGAGCTGCGCCGCGAGCCGGTCGACCTGAGCCTGCTCGCCGACTGGGTCGGCGCCGAGCTTCAGGACGCCGATCCGAGCCACCGCGCGCAGATCCAGGTGCAGCCCGGCCTGCAGGTGGAAGGCGACGAGCGCCTGCTCAAATTGATGCTGACCCAGTTGCTGCACAACGCCTGGAAGTTCTCCAGCCAGGGGCTGGAACCCGGCGCGGCGGTGCGGATCGAGGTGACGGGCGCGGTCGAGGACGGGCGCCTGAGCCTGGCCGTGCGCGATCACGGCTCGGGTTTCGACATGCGCTATGCTCATAAATTATTCGAACCCTTCCAGCGCCTGCACGGGCCGGACCAGGGCGGCGGTCACGGTTTGGGCCTGGCGATCGCGCAGCGCATCGCCGAACGCCACGGCGGCCGACTGCTGGCGCAGTCGCAGGCCGAGGCGGGCAGTACGTTCATCGTTGAATTGCCGGTCGTCGCGGCCGGCGGGGAAGACGCACATGCATAAGGAAATCCTGCTGGTCGAAGACAACCCCGACGACGTCGAGCTGACCCGGCTCGCCTTCGACGAGGCCAAGATCGCCAACAGGCTGGTGGTGATGGGCGACGGCGCCGAGGCGCTGGACTACCTGTTCGCCCGTGGCCGTTATTCCGACCGCGACCCCAACGACCTGCCCTCGATCGTCCTGCTCGACCTCAACCTGCCCAAGGTCGACGGCCGCGAGGTGCTGCAGGCGATCCGCGCCCACGAGCCGACCCGCACCCTGCCGGTGGTGGTGCTGACCACCAGCACCGAGCCGTTCGACGTCGAAGCCAGCTATGCGCTGGGGGTCAACAGCTACATCCAGAAGCCGGTCGACTTCGAGCAATTCGTTTGGGCGGTGAAGCAGGTCGGGCTGTATTGGCTGGTGCTGAACCATCCGCGGCATCCGTGAAGCCGGGGATGCGGCGCGGGTTCGACGGTAGCGAAGCCGGCGGCAACCGCTGAAGGCGAAGGCTAGACGCAGCCGCTAAAAGCGAATCCTCCCCTGGCCCTCTTGTTCAAAGGGGGAAAGCTTTCAGCGGGGATGGCTTCGGTTGGTTGTGGCGCGGACCCGCGGCGATTCGCTTCGAAACGGCGGATGCCCGGAGCGGAACCCGGGCGACGCCTGGACGATTCGCCCCCTATGGAAAAGGCGGCGGCACCTGCGCCGGCGGGGCGGCGGCGCCGGAGGATTTGCTTTTCGCGCGGCGCCCTGACGCCGCTGCGCGACTCTCAGCGACCGGCGAACAAGCGCTCCGCGCGCTGGAACAAGATCCAACTGGTGGCGATGTACTTGTCGCCGCCCTTGGGCCGGTTGCCGCGGTGGGTGTGGGTGAAGGCCGCCGGCGCGATCAGCAGGTCGCCGGCGCGCGGGGCGATCTTGCGTTGCTGGTAGAGGAATTCGGTTTCGCCTTCCTCGAAGCCGTCGTTGAGATAGATCGTCCACAGCACGTGCCGATGCAGCGTCTCCGCGCCCTGATCGCGCGGATACAGCTCGCAATGCCAGTACGGATAACCGCCGCGGTCGGCGGTGTAGCGTTGCAGATTGATCGCGCCCGGGCGGAACACGGTTTGCGCGATCGGCGCCAGCGCGTTGTCGTCCATCTCCGCCATGCGCTCGGGCGTGAGCCGGTGACGCTTGCCGTCGGCCGACGGCGCTTCCAGCATCAGCGGCGCGATCATCGTGTGCGGATAGCGGCGCAGGTACTGCAGCAGGCCGCGGAACACCGCCAGGTTGAGCGCGATCTCGATGTCCTTCCAACCCTCGCGATTGGTGATGGTCAGGTCGCGGCTGTCCTTGAGGTCGGGCATCACGCCGCCGCCGACCCGGCCGGGTTCGCTGTCGCGGCTGGCGTCGAAGCGGCGCACGAGGTCGGCGCATTGCTCGCGGCTCAGCGCTTCGGGATAGACCTCGATGAAGTCGGCCGGGGCATCGATCGTCGCGGACATGGGCAAGCGGTTCGGGGCGGGAGCGCCATCCTCGCACGGGCGCAAGGTTGCAAAGAAGCAACGCCTGCGGTCGCCGCCCGACGGGGCCGCATCGACTGGGCTGCGAGCCTGATTTGACACGGCATTCACCTTCGTAAGTTTGTGTCATGTGGCTCATTAACTCGGGCCATGCGGTTCCCGCCCGGTATCGCCGACGCAACGTTTTCGCTTCCTTAACCTGCGCAGGGTCCGCCAGAACCTGGAAATTTCTTTGGTTTTCAACTGATTGCGAGGTTGGCACGACTTTCGCGACAACCCTGTCACCGCCGGTGCGCCGTGCGGTCGCTGCGACGCCGTCGCCTTGGGGAATCGCCATGCATGTCCGCCGCCTGCTCGAACCGAGTCCGTCGCGTCGTCGCCTCCGTCTGGCCCTGGCCTGCGCCGGCGCCGCGTGGGTGCTGGCGGCCGGGACCGTCCGGGCGCAGGCGCCGGCCGACGAGCACCGCGACACCACCGTGGTGGTCGCGCGCACCGTCCATCCGCGCATCGCCTATCGCGCCCTGCCGGCCCAGGACAATCCGATCCACACCGAAGCGACCACGTTTCCCGGCCAGGTTTTCCACGGCACGCTCGACCGCTCGCTTTCGCCCTTGGTCGACGATGCCGAGCTCGGCCAGCACGGCTCGACCGGGCTCAGCCCGATGGCCGCCACCCGGCAACTGAGCGACCTGCTGGTGCCTGCCGACGCGATCGGCGGCCCGGCCGGCCAGCGCAGCATGCTCGGCGCCTCCTCCGCCCCCCCGGGCCCGACCGCCAGCGTCGGCGGCGCGGTCACCAGCGCCACCGCCGGCCTCGGCGACCTGATCACCGGCAGCGTCATGCAGGCGCTGTCGCCGCAGGGGAACGGGCGATGAGCGCGCCGCGCACCCGCGCCGAGCGCATCGCGCCGCTGTGGCTGGCGGTGTGCCTGCTGGCGACCGCGGTCGCCACCGACACCCGCGCCACCGAGCCCGCCCCGGCACGCGATCAAGCGCGCATCGAGGCCGGCGCCGCGCAGCGCCTGCAAGGCCGCGCCGCGGTCAATCAGGCCGCCGGCAGCGGTCAGATGCAGGCCAATCTGGCGACGATCGCCCACGCTTCGGACGGCCTGGCGCTGGCCGACGCGCAGCTCTCCCAGCACGGCGTCGCCGGCGCCGCATCGGTGCGCGACGCGGTGGCGCACATCGCGGCCGGTGCGTTCGCCGATGCCCACGGCCTGTTGTCGGTGAACCAGAGCGCCGGCGCCGGCAATGCCCAGGCCAACCTGTTCGCGGTCAGCCGCGGCGGGATGGTGTCCGGGCTGGACGATGCGGTGCTGGCCGATGTCGCCGGCGCCGCGTCCGCGCCCGCCGATGCGGCCGCTGCGTCTTCCTCGCCGCTGCGCGAAGCCTCGATCGCCGAAGGCGCCTTCCACGGCGGCCAGGGCGTGCTGCAACTCAATCAGACCGCGGGGGCCGACAACGCGTCGGCCAACGCCATCGTGCTCCGACTGCCCGGGGGCCTTCCTTAGAACAAAGCGGCAGAGACCAAGGCAATACCCACCATCACCAGGAGAGAGGCCATGAAAGTCCATTTCACCCTGCTTGCCCTCGCACTCGGCGTCGCCATCGCCGCTCCCGCCTATGCCGAAGGCGACGATGCCGACATCTACAGCAACACCAGCATCAGCAACCGCATCGGCGTCTGGGGCGGCGCCAAGGTGCGCGGCAAGATCTACATCAAGTCCGAATCGGCCGCGACCGTCGATCAGGACCAGAAGACTCTCGGCAACGCCTCCTGGGGCGACGGCGATCACGACGCCCATCTCGGCGACAGCGCGCTGTCCGACGCGCAGGGCAACATCGGCGCCAACGTCGCTGCCGGCGTCGGCAACGCCCAGGCCAACGACACCGCCCTGTCCGCGGTCGACGGCGAAAAGGTGTTCGCTTCGGCGATGACCTTCAACAGCCAGGCCTCGGTCGGCAACTTCGCCTATTCGGGCGTGGACGACACTTACTACAGCGCCACCCTCGACGGCGACGCGCTGTCCAACGCCAAGGGCAACATCGGCGTGAACGTGGCCGCGGGCGTCGGCAATGCGCAGACCAACGCGATGGCCGCCTCGGTCAACAGCTCCGGCCGCATCGCCAAGGCCGCGTCCGACAGCGAGCAGACCAGCTTCCTCAACGAGCTCGCCGCCGACTGCGATCTGGACACCTTCGCCACCCTGGCCGGCAGCGCGCTGTCGGGCGCGCAGGGCAACATCGGCGCCAACGTCGCCGCCGGCGTCGGCAACCTGCAGCACAACGGCTTGTCGATCGCCACTGCGTCCTGCGGCAGCTGCGATTGATCCGCGCACGGCCGCGGCCGCATCGGGCCGCGGCCGTTCCGCTCCAGGCACCGCTACGGAGAATCGTTATGAAACTTCACCACACCCTGCTCGCCATCGCGCTGGTTTCCAGCCTGGCGTTGCCGGTCTGGGCCGAAGGCGACGACGCCGACATCCATAGCTCGACCCGCGTCAACAACGACATCGACGTGCACGGCCGGGTCAAGGTACGCGGCAAGATCAAGATCGCCTCGCAATCCTCGGCGACGGTCGATCAGGACCAGACCACCGAGCACAACCTCTCGCTCGGCGACGGCGATCACGATGCCCATCTCGGCGACGACGCGTTGTCCGACGCGCAAGGCAACATCGGCGTCAACGTGGCCGCCGGCGTAGGCAACGCGCAGGCCAACGACACCGCCCTGTCCGCGGTCGACGGCGAGAAGGTCTTCGCTTCGGCGATGGTGTTCAGCAGCCAGAGCGCGAGCGACAACTACGCCACCACCAACACCGACCACACGTACTACAGCGCGACCCTGGACGGCAACGCCTTGTCCGCCGCCAAGGGCAACATCGGTGTGAACGTCGCCGCCGGCGTCGGCAACGCCCAGAGCAATGCGATGGCCGCCTCGGTCAACAGCTCGGGCCGCCTGGCCCTGGCCGCGGCCGACAGCGAACAGAGCGCGATGTTCAATCTGCTCGACAGCGAAGGCCGGCGCATCAGCCTGGACCTGTACGCCACCCTGGGCGGCAACGCCCTGTCGGGCGCACAGGGCAACATCGGCGTCAACGTCGCCGCCGGCGTCGGCAATCTGCAGCACAACGGGCTGTCGATCGCCACCGCGTCCTGCGGCACCTGCGCGGCGCCCCCGCCGCCGCCGACCTGTGGCAGCAACTGCGGCGATTGAGCCGCACTCTCGGTCCGCGACGGTCGCCCCCGGCCGCCGCGGATCGAGTTCCCTCCCGCGCATCGCGTCCAGCGTCGTTATCCAAGGCCATGACCCCGCCGATCCGTACCCTCGCCGTCTGCCTCTGCGCCCTGCTCGCCGCGGGCGCGGCGCATGCGCAGTCGCCCGGCGAGCGCAGCGTGCCGGTCGACGTCACCCGTCTGGTCGGCAACGGCGCGGTGCCCGGCATCAAGCCGATGCGCACGATGCGCGATCTGCGCTACCGCGACCTGATGCAGCAGCGCTACGACTTCAGTTGCGGCTCGGCGGCGTTGGCCAGCCTGCTCCACTACGGCTACGGCCTGGAGGTGAGCGAGGCCGAGCTGATCAAGAAGATGATGGTCGGGGTCGATCCGAAGGAAGTGGTGCGCAACGGGTTCTCGATGCTGGACATGAAGCGTTACGTCTCCGGCATCGGCATGCGCGCGCACGGGTTCCGCATCGAGCCCGACGCGCTGTACCGCTTGCAGATGCCGGTGATCGCCCTGCTCGACCTGAAGGGCTATCGCCATTTCGTGGTGGTCAAGGGCGCGGCCGGCGGGCGAGTGTTCGTCGCCGATCCGGCGCTCGGCCACCGGGTCATGCCGGAAGCCGATTTCGTCCGCGGCTGGAACGGCATCGTGCTCGCGGTGGTCGGCGACCGGCCGATGCGCGCCGATTCCTATCTGGTCAACCACCGCAGCTCGCCGGCGCTGGAGCGCCGGGTGGACGCGCTCGACCGCGCCACCGCGCCGCCGCGGGTGGTCGAGTTCGGCCTGGTCGTTACCGATTTGTTCTGACACGTGCGACGCGTACCGCTTGCGAGGTGCCCGATGAACTGTCCATCCCCCTGTGCCATGTTCGCGGCCCTCGTGGCAGCGGCGGCCGCGGTCCAACCCGCGGCCGCCCTGCCCCCTCTGAAAGTCGATCTGGTCGATGAGGCGACCCTGGCGACGATCAGCGGACGTTACTTCGGTGCGCAGATGCTGGTCGGCCTGCGGGTCGATTTGGTCTCCAGCCTGCACACGCCGCAGCAAGGCCTGGCCAGCGCCCGCGGCTCGATGCTGGTGCAGCGCGAGGGCGGCGGCTTTTCGGTGCAGACCGATGCGCGCAGCCAGGCCGAAGCCGGCTCCGGCCTGCCCGAGGCGACGCCGGCGACCGCCAGCGGCGCCGAGCAGGTATCGGTGCAGGGCATCGGCCAGATCGCCCAGATCGCCGGCGACCGCAACCGTCTGTCCAACCTGACCCGGATCGGCTTCGTCGACAGCGTCGACGCCAGCGGCTTCAACGGTCAGACCCAGGCCGCCTCCAGCGCCGGCCCGATGACCGCGCAAGTCACCTTCCTCGACGGCGGCGTGCAGCTCGGCGTCGCCGGTCCCGGCGCGACCCTGCAACAGCGTCTGGACCCGGCCGCCGGCGGCGGCATCGTCCAGTTCGGCCGCATCGCCGGCAACGATCTGACCGGCAGCAACAGCCTGCAGTTGCAGTTCGTCAGCGCTCCGATCACGCCGCAACTGAGCCAGCAACTGGGTCTGCAACAAGCCTTGGAAAGCCTGCGCGCGCTGCCTCGCTGAGCGCTCCCTCTCCTCTTGCCACGGACGCCGAGACCATGCGCCCAGCCCTCGCTCCCTTGTCGGTCGCGCTGATGCTCGCGATCGCGCTCCCGGCCGTCGCCGCCGAAACCGACGACGGCCCGACCCTGTCCCTGCACCAGCGCATGCTCGAAATGAGCCGCGAGCTGGCCGCGCAACGCGCCGAGATCGAACGCCTGCGCCAGCAGGTCGACGAGATGGAACTGAGCCAGCGCGGGCGCGGCCTCGGCGGCGACGCCTCGATGCAGGACAATGCGGCCAAGGTCGCGCGCACGGTCGCCGAAGAGGCGCAGCGCAAGGCCTCGGCCACCGCCACCGAGGAGGAGGCGCGGGTCGCGCAGAGCGCGCAGGACGGCACGGTGCAGATCGGCCAGACCCAGCGCGACGAGGACGCCCAGCGGCGCGAGCAGGAAAAGGCGCTGGTGGTGCGCGAGCACGCGCCCTTGTTCCAGCGCAAGTTCACCTTCGACGCCGGCTTCAGCTACAGCTACTACGACCGTCGCCAACTCGCGCTCAGCGGTTTCCTGGCCCTGGACGCGATCTTTCTGGGCAGCATCAACCTCGACCAGACCAAAGCCACCGTCGGCACGCTGGAGCTCACCGGCCGCTACGGCCTGACCGACCGGCTCAGCGTCGAGGCCAGCGTGCCCTACGTCTATCGCGATTCGCGCTTCGTCAGCGGCGGCGCCGGCGGCGCGTCCAGCGTGGTCAGCGAAGTCAGCATGCGCTCGCAGGGGCTCGGCGACGCCAGCGCCGCGGTGTACTACCAGTGGGTCAAGGAATCGCCGCGCTGGCCCGACATCGTCACCAGCCTGCGCGTGCGCGCGCCGACCGGGCGCGATCCGTTCGGGCTCAAGTTGATCCAGCCCGACGACAACAACAACAACCTCAACATCCCCGAAGAGCTGCCGACCGGCTCGGGCGTGTGGAGCGCGACCTTCAACGTATCGGCCCTGCGCACCTACGATCCGGTGATCCTGTTCGGCAACATCGGCTACACCTACAACAGACCGACCGACTTCGACGATATCTCGCCGGTGCTGGAACAGGTGTCGCCGGCGGAAGTGGCGCTGGGCAATACCATCCAGCTCAGCGGCGGCCTGGCGATCGCGCTCAACGACCGTTCGGCGATCAGCTTCAGCGTCGCCACCGCCCAGACCGGCGCCACCCACACCACCGCGCCCGGCGGGCCCATGCGGCGCGTGCCGGGCAGTTCCAGCAACAGCACCACGCTCAACATCGGCGCCAGCTATGTGCTGCCGTCGGGCTGGACCCTCAACGGCCAGCTCGCCGCCGGACTGACCCCGGACGCGCCGAACTTCGTGTTTTCACTGCGCGGTTCCAAGTCGTTCTGATCCGCAGCGAAAGGGGCCGATCGCCGCGACCGAACCGCCGGAACCGGATCGCCGCAAAGGGCAAAGACAGGGGGAGAACAGGGGCCGCGTCGCCGAGACGACGCAATCGACAGATCGGGTTTCGCGCTGCAGCGCCGTTCCGGCGCGGGCGCCGGGGCGAAAGTGTGAGGCTTTCGCCCTTTTTTTGTCCGCGCCGCGGCCGCTCAGGCGGCGCGGTCCGGGCCTTCGTCCTCGGCAGCGTCCTGCTCGAAGCGGGCCTGGATGGCGCGTACCCGCGCCCGGGTCGACTCCAGTTCGCCGGCGGCCGCGCGCATCGCCGCGATCGGGTCGTCGATGCCGAAGCGCCGATGCAGTACTTTGCGTTCGCGCTCGTTGAGCCCGGCGAACAATTCCATCAGCCACTCGTTGAGTTCTTCGCCGTGCTCGCTCATGGCGCACCCGGTGATGGCGCCGAAGCGGCGCTGCGAATGAGAGGGGAACCGGACGTTCGGGCAGCCGGTTCAGGCGGGTTGCGCGTCCTGCTCGGCGTCGTCCTCGCCGCTGCGCATGCCCAGCTTCAGCATCAGCCGGTACAGCGTCACTCGCGATACGCCCAACTCGCGCGCCGATTCGCCCAGGCGCTGGCGATTGCGCTTGAGCGCGCGCTCGATCGCCTCGCGGGTAGCGACGTCGCGCGCTTCCTCCAAGGTCATCGGCCGTTCCGAGGCCGCGTCGCCGATGCGCAGGTCGGCGGCGGTGATGTAGCGTCCCTCGGCCATGACCACGGCCTGGCGCACGCGGTTGATCAGCTCGCGCACGTTGCCGGGCCAGGCGTGGCGCTGCATGGCCTGGCGCGCGCAGGGCGAGAACCCCTTGAAGCCGCGCCGGCCTTCCTGCGAATAGCGGCGCAGGGCGTAGTCGGCGAGCAGGTCGATGTCGCCACCGCGCTCGCGCAGCGGCGGCATCTGCATGCGCAGCACGCACAGGCGGTGATAGAGATCGGCGCGGAAGCGGCCGGCCCCGACCGCGGCGTCCAGATCGTGGTGGGTCGCCGACACGATGCGCACGTCGACCGGGATCGGGCCCTGGCCGCCGACGCGCTCGATCGTGCCCTGTTCGAGGAAGCGCAGCAGCGAGGTCTGGCTGTCCAGCGGCAGGTCGCCGATTTCGTCGAGGAACAAGGTGCCGCCGTTGGCCAGCTCGATCCGGCCGAGCTTGCGCTGCTGCGCGCCGGTGAAGGCGCCGCGCTCGTAGCCGAACAGCTCGGATTCGACCAGGTTGTGCGGAATCGCGCCGCAGTTGATCGCCGCGAACGGTGCGCGGCTGCGCGAGGAATGCCGGTGCAGGGCCATCGCCGCCAGCTCTTTGCCGGTGCCGGTCTCGCCGGCGATGAACACCGGCGCGTCGCTGCTGGCGGCCTTGCCGAGCATGCGGCACAACGTGCGCACGCCTTCGCATTCGCCGATCATGCCGTCGACGTGGTGGTGTTCGGCGCCGCGATGCTGGCCGCAGGACAACGCCGCCATGCCGTGGCCGTGGCCGATCACCGTGTGCAGCACCGCCTCGGGACAGGGCAGGGTGACGTAGTCGTAGCAATAGTCGCGGATCAGCCGCCGCACCAGCGCGTCGCCGAGTTGTTCGGCGTGGATGCCGGCGATCCAGCCCGCGTTGGCCGCGGTCAGGGCCGGACCGAGTTCGCTGAGATCGCGGGCGGTGAAGCCTTCGCGCAAGTCCACCAGCACCGCATGCGGCGTGTGCGGGCTCGCGTGCAGCTGGCGCAGCGCGCTGCGCGCGTCGGCGGCGCGGCGCAGGTTCCAGCCCAGCGCCTTGAGCGCGGTCAGCGCATGCATGCGCCCGGCGCCGCCGGGACTGAGATAGAGCAGTTCGCGCAGGCCGTCCGGCGCCGCCGCGAGCGGCGGCGGCAAGATCGTGGCCGCGTGGCGACCCCCCAGGTCGCGCTGTGCGTGATTCGACATCGCAGGTTCCCCACCGGCGCGAGCGCGCCATGAACTACCGCAAGTCTTTATGTAAACGAAGATAGCAACCGGATGCGGACAATGTGACATCTGTCCGATATACGGCAAAAAAATTGTGGTATGCGGCGAGCCGGGCTGGGGGCCCGGTTCGCCGGTTCAGCGCTGCCGGCGGCGTCGGGACCTGCGCTTATCCCTGTTCAGCATCGTATTCCAGGTGGTAACGCACCGCCGCTTCGACTTCGTGCTTGCTGCCGAGGAACACCGGCACGCGCTGGTGCAGGCCGGTCGGCCGCACCTCCAGCATGCGCTGGCGGCCGGTGCTGGCGGCGCCGCCGGCCTGCTCGACCAGAAAGCTCATCGGGTTGGCCTCGTACATCAACCGCAGCTTGCCGCCCTTGTCGGCGCACTTGGCGTCCAGCGGATAGCTGAAGATGCCGCCGCGGGTCAGGATGCGATGCACGTCGGCGACCATCGAGGCCACCCAGCGCATGTTGAAGTCCTTGCCGCGCGGGCCTTCCTTGCCGGTCAGCAGGTCGGCGACGTAGCGCTGCATCGGCGGCTGCCAGTGGCGCTGGTTGGACATGTTGACCGCGAATTCCTTGGTTTCCTCGGGGATCCGCATGTCGCGCGTGGTCAGCACGAAGCTGCCGACCTCGCGGTCGAGGGTGAAGGCGTGGGTGCCGTGGCCGATGGTCAGCACCAGCATCGTGCTCGGGCCGTAGGTGGTGTAGCCGGCGCAGACCTGCTCGGTGCCGGGCTGCAGGAAGTCCTTGTCCTCGGCCTGGGTGACGCCGTCGGGCGCGCGCAGCACCGAGAAGATGGTGCCGACGGAGATGTTGACGTCGATGTTGGACGAGCCGTCGAGGGGATCGAACAGCAGCAGGTAGTTGCCGCGCGGGTAGACGTCGGGAATCGGGTGCGAGGTGTCCATCTCTTCCGAGGCCAGTCCGGCGAGATGACCGCCCCAGGCGTTGGCTTCGAGCAGGATCTCGTTGCTGAGCACGTCGAGCTTCTTCTGCGCCTCGCCCTGGATATTGCCCGTGCCGGCGTCGCCGAGCACGCCGCCGAGGGCGCCCTTGCCGACCGCGATCGAGATGGTCTTGCAGGCGCGGGCGACGACTTCGATCAGCAGGCGCAGGTCGGCGTTGATGCGGCCGGCGCGCTGTTCTTCGATCAGGTAGCGGGTCAGGGAGATGGCGGAGCTGGGGCTGGGCGTGGGTACGGCGGACATGGGCTCGGGGCGGTGGCGGCGAGGGGCGCCATTGTCGCCGATGCCGGGCCGCGCGGCGCCTCGCCGCCGGCCCGCGTTCAGCTCGGGCGCAGGCCGTCGGCCTCGCGGCGCAGGTGGCGCTCGGTCACGCCGAAGGCATGGGCGACCTCGCGCAAGCTGCGGCCGCTGCGGATCGCGGCGCGGATGCCGACCCGGCGCAGGCCGACGAACACGCCCCAGGCCGAGGGAATCTCGATGGTGCCGGCGGCGCTGGCCCGGTCGAGCAGTTGGCGATGGGTCAGCGGGTCCAGCGACAGGCCCATGCGCGAAGAGCAGGCGGCGCGGCCGCGCGGCAGGTACAGCCGGCGGCCGCCGTGGCGGTGCACCAGCCGCAGCATCGCGCCGAAACCGGCCTTGCCGGCGACTTCCGCGGCGACCCAGGGCAGCGAAGCCAGCACGTCGACCTGATGGTCCTCGCAGAACCGGCACAGCGATTCGAACGCGGGCGAGTCCGGTTCGGGCAGGCCGGCGAAGCAGGGTTCCGGGACGCGCGGGGCGCCGCTTTGCAGGGTCAGTACGAAGTTCATGTCCGGCAGAACGCAGCCGCGCCGAAGTCGTGAAGCGGTGCGCGCGGCGAAGATCGCCGATGCAGCTGCGCGGGCGGCCGATGGCGGCGCTCGACGCACTGGGAATTCGATCCGCATGTCGCCGCCGCGACGGCGTCGCTACAAGTCCAATCTGCGGCGTCGTGCCGCAACGGGGCCTGCTTCCCGACCACGCGGTGCTACAGGAGAACACCGACATGCCTTATCAGATCTTCCAATGGACCGGCGACCCGCTGCAGATTCCGGAGCGTTACTGGGCCAGCGCGCAGGCCGTGCCGCCGAACGGCGGTCCGCTGATCGACACCGTGCGCTTCACCCCGTTCACCTCCTGCATCGGCATCCTCGCCAGCAGCGGCGAAGGCGAGGACACCCAGATCGTCGGCATCCACCTGTCGTTGATGGACACGAACGACAACTGGTTCGACAACGGCGCGGTGGCGCAGGTCATGGCGGTGCTGCAGAACTACCCCGACAACCGCTGGATCGTCGGCCAGACCACGATCTGGGAGGACACGCCGACCGTCAGCGCCGCCTATCAGAACCTGGTCAATCAGATCGGCGAAGCCGACTACCTGTCCGGCGACGACGGCATCTACTCCGGCGCGCTGAACCAGGTCGACGAACTGGAAGGCCGCTACATCGCGGCCTGAGAGCCGGCTGCGCCGCGCGGCGGCGCTACCATGGCGGCGTCGCCCGATGCCACGCCGCCTTGCTCCCGACCGCCGCCACCGCCGAACCCGCGCCGCGCCGCAAAGTCCTGCACATCGACATGGACGCGTTCTATGCCTCGGTCGAGCAGCGCGACGACCCGGCCTTGCGCGGCCGGCCGGTGGTGGTGGCCTGGCGCGGCGCGCGCTCGGTGGTGTGCGCGGCCAGCTACGAGGCGCGCAAGTTCGGCGTGCGCTCGGCGATGCCGGCGGTGCGCGCCGAGCGGCTGTGTCCGCAGGCGGTGTTCGTGCCGCCGGATTTCGTCCGTTACAAGGCGGTGTCGCGCCAGGTGCGGGAGATCTTCGCCCGCCATACCGACCTGATCGAACCGCTGTCGCTGGACGAGGCCTACCTGGACGTCACCGCGACCAAGACCGGCCTGCCCTCGGCCACCGCCACCGCCGAGGCGATCCGCGCCGCGATCCGCGAGGAGACCGCGCTGACCGCCTCGGCCGGGGTGGCGCCGAACAAGTTCCTGGCCAAGATCGCCTCCGACTGGAACAAGCCCGACGGCTTATTCGTGATCAAGCCGCACCAGGTCGCGGCCTTCCTGGCGCCGCTTCCGGTCGGGCGCCTGCCCGGGGTCGGCAAGGTCATGGAGCGCAAACTGGCCGACCTGGGCGTGGCGGTGGTCGCCGACCTGCGCGCACTGGGCGCGCAGGCGCTGGAGCAACGCTTCGGCCGCTGGGGCCGGCGCCTGCACGAGCTGTCGCTGGGCATCGACGAGCATCCGGTCGAGCCGGAGCGGCCGACCCTGCAGATCTCGTCCGAGGACACCTTCGCCGAAGATCTGCCGTTGGATGCGCTGGACGAGGACATCCGCCGCCTCGCCGACAAGACCTGGGCGGGCTACCAGCGCGAGTTGCAGCGCAGCCCGGGCCGGATCGCGCGCACCGTGGTGCTCAAGCTCAAGACCGCCGACTTCCGCATCCTCACCCGCAGCCTGACCGGCGCCCAGCCGCCGGCCGGCGCGGCCGAACTGGCGCGGATCGCCGGTGCGCTGCGCGGCCGGGTCGAGCTGCCGGCGCAGACCCGCTATCGCCTGGTCGGGGTCGGCCTGTCGGGCTTCGTGCGCGAGGACGAGGCGCAGCCGCAGTCCGATCTGTTCGACGTCGCGGACGCGGATGCGGCGGAATGACTCACGCCGCCGCCGGTTCTTCCATCTGCACCACGTAGCGCACCGCGTCCAAGCGCACCGCGCGCAACGGCGCGTCGAGCAGGCGCGCCGCTTCGCTCCACTGCGGCGACTGGCATTGCAGGTTGAGGCAGCCGAAGCGTTGCGCGGCCTCGCGCGCGTGGCGGAACAGTTCCACCTCGATGCCGCGTTCGCGCCAGGGCGCGCGCAGGTAGGGATCGTCCAGGTGCAGGCAGTAGGCGCGTTCGAGCATCGAAAAGCCGGCGGTGGCGCTGGCGTAGCCGACCGCCCGGCCGTCGATCTCGGCGATCCAGGCCCAGGCGGCGAACGGCGGTTCGAACAGCACTTCCAGCAGCTCCAGCGCGTCGTTGCGCGGCGGGCCATAGGGGCGGCGTTCCAGGGCGCGCTGGTCGGCATGTTCCTGGCACAGGGCGATCAACAGATCGGCGTCCTGGCGCAGGACGGGACGGACCACCAGACCGGCGACGGCGTTCGGTCCGGCGGGATCGGGGGCGGCGTACTGGGCTTTCATCGCGGGGGCTCCTGAAAGATCGGGGCTGAAAGAACGCAGGTCCGGACGGGGCCGGAACGCGGTCGGCGCGGTAGCATCGTCGCAGGCCGCGCCGGACGCGCAGGCGCGGACCGCCGGCACGACCCGACGCATCCTGCGCCCCGGCCTTTAAGAACTTTTTAATCGTGCCGGCGCACAGTGCGGCCGGTGGAGCGACGCAACGACGCAGACGGACGGAGCATGAAGATCCTGTTGGTGGAAGACGACGCCATGCTCGCCGAGGCGGTGCGCACCGGCCTGCGCCACGACGGCGGCCGGGTCGACTGGGTCGCCGACGCGCCGCTGGCCAAGACCGCGCTGGTCGATCACGACTACGATGCGGTGGTGCTCGATCTCGGCCTGCCCGGCGGCAGCGGGCTGAGCGTGCTGGCCACCCTGCGCAACCGCTACGACGCCACCCCCGTGCTGATCGTGACCGCGCGCGACAAGCTCAGCGAGCGCATCGCCGGGCTCGACGCCGGCGCCGACGACTACATCGTCAAACCCTTCCAGCTCGACGAACTCGGCGCGCGCTTGCGCGCGGTGATGCGGCGCAGCCAGGGCCGGGTGTCGCCGGTGCTGAGCTGCGGCACCGTGGTGCTGGACCCGGCGCGGCGCCTGGTGACCCGCGACGGCGAGCCGGTCGCGCTCAGCGGCCACGAGTTCCGCACCTTGATGCTGCTGCTCGAACGCCAAGGGCGGGTGGTGACGCGCGAGCAACTGGAGGAAGCGGTGTACGGCAGTTCCGGAACGATCGAGAGCAATACCATCGCGGTCTACGTCCACCAGCTGCGGCGCAAGCTCGGCGAACACCTGATCGTGACCGTGCACGGCTACGGCTACCGCATCGGCGGCGGGCCGAACTGAGCATGGAACGCGGGCGCGACGCCACCGCCGCGGGCACGAACGCGGCCGGGTCCTCCGCCGAGGACGCCGTGGGCTGGCGTGCGCGCCGCCGCCGCGCGCGCCGCGAACATTGCCGGCGGATGCGCGAGTTCCCGGGCGGGCATTCGCTGCGCTGGAAGCTGACCTGGGTGCTGATCAAGGCGGTGCTGCTGGCCTGGTTCGTATGGCTGAGCTGCCAGGTCTGGCAACTGGGGCGCGAACACACCGGCATGCTCGACAACTCGCTGCGCGAGATCGCCGAACAGGTGCTCGGCTCGATGCCCGAGGGCCTGGAGCGATTGCCCACGCGCGACCCGAAGCGGCCGACGGTGCCGGTCGAGGCCGACCGCAAGATGAGCTTCCAGGTCTGGGCCAACGGCCGCAACGTGGTGTATTCCGCGGCGGCGCCGCTGCAGCCGCTCAATCCCGAGTTCAAGGACGGCTTCGCGCGCCGGATCATCGACGGCGAGCGCTGGCAGGTCTACACGCTCACCGATCCGCAGCGCGGGCTGGTGGTGCAAGTGGGCCGGACCAAGCGCATGGCGATCGAGGAGCTGCAAGGCTGGATCGTCGGCAGTCTGCTCGCGGCGGCGCTGATCCTGGTGGCGTTCGCGCTGGCGACCTGGTTGGTGATCGGACGCTCGTTGCGGCCGATCACCGCCGTGCGCGACATTCTGCGCCGGCGCCAGCCGCTGGATCTCACGCCCTTGCCGACCCAGGCGCTGCCGAGCGAGTTCCGGCCCTTGGTCGACGCCTTCAACGGCCAGCTGGAGCGGGTCGATGCCGCGGTCCAGCACGAGCGGCGCTTCATCGCCGATGCCGCGCACGAGCTGCGCACGCCGCTGGCGGTGCTGAGCACGCACGCCGAACTGGCCTTGCGCGCGCCCACCCTGGAAGAAAAGAACGGCGCACTGCACCGGCTCAGCGCTGGCGTACAGCGCGCAGCGCGCTTGTCGGAACAGTTGCTCGATCTGGCCCGGCTGGATGCCGGCGAAGAGTCGGTGCGGCTCAAGCCACTGGACCTGTCGGACCTGATCGTCCTGGTGATCCGCGACTTCGAGACCCTGGCGCGCGAGCGCCGCCAGCGCATCAGCCTGCGCACCGGGCCGGCGCCGTTGCTCGGCGACGTGGACCAGCTGGGCATCCTGCTGCGCAACCTGCTCGACAATGCGGTCCGCCATGCCGGCAGCGACGGCCAGATCGCGGTCAGCTGCATCCGCGGCGACGGCGGCGCGGTCGAACTCAGCGTCGCCGACAGCGGCTGCGGGGTGGCGGCGGAAGACTGCGAGCGGATCTTCGACCGCTTCTACCGGGCCCCGGGCAGCCCCGACGGCGGCAGCGGCATCGGCCTGTCGCTGGTGGCGCGCATCGCCCAGACCCACGGCGCGCGGATCGAATGCGGCCCGGGCCTGGAGCGCGGCGCCGACGACCCGCGCGGCCCCGGCCGCGGCTTCGAGGTGCGGGTGCGGTTTCCGGGGCCGCCGGCGGCCTAGGCGCAGGGCAACAGCAACGGCAAATCCCCCCTGGCCCCTTTCGCAAAAAGGCGAACAAAAGGGGCGTCGTGGGGACATAGCGGGTCACGATGCAGTCGGGGCGTCGCGATCGGACCGGATGCCGCGGACACCCGGCCGCGTCGGACCGATCCGCAGCATTCCCCGTTCTGCCAACGGGGGGCAGACGGGGGCGCTCCCGCTTTGGCCTTCATTGCGAACATCCCCACGCTCGCCGCCCTGCTGACAACAGGCTGGCAGCAGCCCCCGCGCACAGTGCTCCGGTGCGATCGGCACGGCAGAGGGATGCGGCATGGACCGGCAGCGACGGACGATCTTGCGGTTGGGGGCGAGCGCGCAGCTCGCGGCATGGGGGACGCTGTTGCCGGCCGGTGCCGCGGCGGTCGGCGAGGCGAGTCAGGCCGTGCCGGCCGCAGGCGGGGAACGCGACGGCCGCCGCGATTTCGACTTCTATCACGGCCGTTGGCGGGTCGAGAACCGGCGCCTGGCGAAACGCCTGGCCGGCAGCGACGAGTGGATCGAATTCGAGGCCACCGACGAATGCCGACCGGTGCTCGGCGGGCTGGGCAGCGTCGATCGTTACCGCACCGACTGGAACGGCGGCATCGAAGGCTTTGCCTTGCGCCTGTACCGGCCGCAAACCCGGCAGTGGCACGTGTACTGGGCCAGCGACCGCGACGGCGTGCTCGAACCGCCGCTGATCGGCGGCTTCCGCGACGGCATCGGCCTGTTCGAAGGCCTGGAAGCGCATCAGGGCCGGATGCTGCCGGCGCGCGCGGTCTGGTCGCAGATCCGCGCCGACAGCGTGCGCTGGGAACAGGCGCTGTCGCCCGACGGCGGCCGCACCTGGGAAACCAACTGGGTCATGCGCATGACCCGGATCGATTGACTCCGACCACAGCGAGGCCTGCCCCATGTCCGCCACGCACGCCACAACGACGGCATCCGCACCTGTGCGCGACGACGGTCGCCACGACTTCGACTTTCTCCACGGCCGTTGGCAAGTGCGCAACGAGCGCCTGCGCGAACGCCTGGCCGGCAGCGACGACTGGGAGATCTTCCCGGCGCTGCAGACCTGCGCGCCGGTGCTGGGCGGGCTCGGCAACGTCGACGCCTTCCTCAGCGACTGGAGCCGCGCCGGCGCCGAGGACGGATTCGAAGGCATGACCCTGCGCCTGTTCAACCCCGAACGCCGGCAATGGAGCATCTACTGGGCCGGCAGTCACGACGGCGTGCTCGAACCGCCGGTGGTCGGCGCCTATCGCGACGGCGTCGGCACGTTCGAAGGCGAGCTGGAGCATGCCGGACGGCCGGTGCGGGCACGCTTCGTCTGGAGCGGCATCAGCGCCCACACCGCGCACTGGCACCAGCAGTTCTCCGTCGACGGTGGAGCGAGCTGGGAAACCAACTGGCATATGTGGCTGCGCCGTTGCGACGACGACGGCCGCCTGCTGCACCAGGACGCGGTGATCGAGCTGCGCCGCTACCGCCTGCATCCGGGCCGCCGCGACGAACTGATCGAACTGTTCGAACGCGAATTCGTCGAATCGCAGGAGGCGGTCGGCATGCACCTGATCGGCCAGTTCCGCGACCTCGACGACCCCGATCGCTACACCTGGATCCGCGGTTTTCCCGATCACACGGTGCGTCGCAGCGCACTGGAGGGTTTCTACGGCGGGCCGACCTGGAAGCGCCATCGCGAAGCCGCCAACGCCACCATGCTCGACAGCGACGACGTGCTGATGCTGAAACCGGCCTGGCCGGGATCGGGCTTCGCCGCCGCCAGGCAAGCGCGAGCGGCGCCGGGCGCGGCGGACGAGGCGGCGCAGGGGCGGATACTGGCCGGCGTCTGCGCGTTGAATCAGGCCGGAGCCGCCGGCTTCGCCGCGACCTTCGAACGCGAATTCGTGCCGGTCCTGCGCGCGGTCGGCGCCGAGCTGTTGGGCGTGTATCTGAGCGACGACACGCCGAACAAGTTTCCGCGCTTGCCGGTGCGCGAGGACGGACCGCATCTGGTCTGGTTCGCGCGGGTCGGCGATGCGGCGGCCGCGGCGCGGCTGCAGGCCGATCCGGTCTGGCGTGCGCGCTGGGCGCAGGCCGAGCGCGAGGCGCTGCGCGAGCCGCCGCAATGGCTGCGCCTGGCGCCGACGCCGCGTTCGGAGCTGCGTGCGTGAGCGCGCGCGGTCGCGGGGGCCGCGGCCACCCGCATGCGGGCGCGCTTGAGCGCAGCGCGGCGGCGCGGGATCATGCCGCATGCGCCGCGCCGACCGCCTGTTTCTGCTGATCCATGCCCTGCGCGGCCGCCGCCATGCGATCACCGCCCAGCAGCTGGCGCAGACCCTGGAAGTGTCGCTGCGCACGGTTTACCGCGATGTCGCCGACCTGCAGCGTTCCGGCGTGCCGATCGAAGGCGAGGCCGGGGTCGGCTATCTGCTGCGCAAGGGCGCGGACATCCCGCCGCTGATGTTCAACCCCGACGAGCTCGAAGCCCTGGTGGTCGGTACGCGCTTCGTGCGGGCCTTCGGCGGCGAGCGCCTGGGCCGCGCCGCCACCGCGGCGCTGCTCAAGATCGAGGCGGTACTGCCGCCGGAACTGCGCGCCCGCAGCGCCCGCACCCGCATCTTCGCCCCGCAGCTGGACAACCGCATCGAGGCCAGCGGCCTGATCGACGCCTTGCATGCGGCGGTGTCGGAACAGCGGGTGCTGCGCTTGCGCTACCGCGACGGCGAAGCGCGCGCCAGCGAACGCGAGATCGAGCCGCTGTGCCTGACGTTCTGGGGCGGAAGCTGGACCCTCGGCGCCTGGTGCCGGCTGCGCGCCGATTTCCGCAGCTTTCGTCCGGACCGGATCGACGGCTACGCCGCCACCGGCGAACGCTTCGCCGAATCGCGCGAACGCGGCCTGGATGCGTACCTGCGCTCGGTGGGCGGGCAGGGCCTGGAGCCGGCGTAAGCGAAGCGCCGGGTCGCCATCCCCTTGGACGTATCGCGAACCATCGCCCGCTTTGAAAAAGGGGCGAGCGCCCGCTGCGGGCTTGAAGTCCGATCGGACCGGCGACGCAGGGGATTTGCTTTGTCGAGCGCGACGCCAAAAGCAAATCCCCTGCCCCTTCTCCAAGGCGGCGACAGCACGGGTTTCCGGGTTGCGCGACAACCGTCGCCCTGTTTTGCTTTTCCCGAATCCCGAATCCCGAATCCCGAATCCCGAATCCCGAATCCCGAATCCCGAATCCCGAATCCCTAATCCCGAATCCCGAATCCCGAATCCCGAATCCCGAACCCCCGCCTCACCGGATCCGCACCGCCTCCAGCCGAGCCAGCTTGTCCGGATTGCGCATGATGAAGATGTCGCGCAGGCGATCGGCGTCGTCGTAACCGAAGCTGATCGCCGCCTCGATCTTGCCGTCGCGTTCCAGGATCACGCCGCGCGAGCCGTTGAGGTCGACGAACAGCCAACGGTCGTTGCGGCAGGCCGGGTGCAGTACGGCTTCGATGAAGCCCAGCACCGCGTCGCGGCCGTGCAGGGCTTCGGCCACGGCGGTGACCTTGCCGCCGCCGTCGGCGCGCAGGGCGATCTGTTCCGACAGCAGCGCCGCCAGCGGCGCGGTGCGGCCTTCGACCAGGGCGGCTTCGAACGCGGCCAACAGTTGTTCCTGCTGCTCGGCCGGAGTGACGTGGCGGACCTTGGATCGCTCCACGTGCTCGCGCGCGCGCTGCACCAGCTTGCGGCAGGCGGCTTCCTCGATGTCCAGGGTGCTGGCGACATCGTGGTAGGGCTGCTCGAAGATCTCGTACAGCAGATACGCGGCGCGCTCCTTCGGCGTCAGCCGTTCCAGCAGCAGCAAGAACGCGGTCGACAGCGACGAGGCCAGGGCCAGCTGTTGCTCGGGCTGGTCGGCGGCTTCGGTGTGGATGGGCTCGGGCAACCAGGAGCCGACGTAGTCGACCCGGCTGCGGTGGGCCGAGCGCAGCAGGTCGATGCAGCGCCGGGTGCAGGCGGTGGTCAGCCACGCCGCCGGGTTGTCGATCCCGTTGCGATCGGTGTGCTGCCATTTAAGGAACGTGTCCTGCACCGCGTCCTCGGCGTCGGCGCGCGAGCCGAGGATGCGGTAGGCCAGGCCGGTCAGCATCGGCGCGGTCTGGGCGAACAGGCGGTGGTCGTCGGTGGCGGTCATGATCGATTCCTGGGAACGGCGCCGATGATAGCCAGCGCGACGGCCGCTGCCGACGCCTTCGCACGCGCGCTGCCGGGGATGCGGCGTATCGCGTTCAATGCTTGGAGATCTGCAGGCGGTTCCACAGGTTGATCATGCCGACCAATGCGGTCAGCGCGCCGATCTGGGCGTCGTCGTAATGCGCGCGCAATTCCGTGCGCAACGCGGTGTAGTCGCTGCGTTCCTCGATCCGGGTCAGCGCTTCGGTCCAGGCCAGGGCGGCGCGCTCGGCCGGGCTGAAGTCGCCGACGTGGCGCCAGACGGTCAGGTGGTCCAGGCGAACCTGGGTTTCGCCGTCGGCGCGCGCTTCGCGCAAGTGCATCTTGATGCAGAACGCGCAGCCGTTGAGTTGCGAGGCGCGCAGCTGGATCAGATGGTAGATCGCCCGCGGCAGGCCGCGCTGGTCGATGGCCGCTTGCACGCTGCCGTGAATGGCGCCCAGCTGGCTCAGGATCTCGGGGATTTCGCGTTCGTACTTGACGGCGTGGGTCTGGCTCATGGCGGGGCTCCGGTGGGATTCAGTGGATTGGTACCGGTTCGACGATCCACCCCGCCCGCGTGTGACATCCCCGCCAAAAAATTCTCCCCCCCCGTAGGAGCGGCGTGAGCCGCGACCAACCGAAGCGGTGTACGCGAGCGCAGTCCGCCGAAGTCGAGAACGCCAGGCGCTGGCATCCGGCCATCGGGCTGGGCTCCGGAAGCGGGCGTGGCACCCCATCGCTTCGGTTGGTCGCGGCTTGCGCCGCTCCTACCCCAGGACGGCATAACGATTTCGGTGGTCGATGATGAACACGGGGCGTTCTGCGCATCTCCTGTCGCGGCTCACGCCGCTCCTACAGGCGAAGCATGCTCGTACGAATCCCCAATCCCCAATCCCCAATCCCCAACACTCAAATCACCCGCAAGGTAATCGCCTTCAACACCGCGCGGGTGCGATCGCGGGTGTCGAGCTTTTCCAGGATCGTCGAGACGTAGTTCTTGACCGTGCCCTCGGCCAGGAACATGGCGCGGGCGATTTCCTTGTTGGAGTAGCCGCCGGCCATCAGTCGCAGCACCGAAACCTCGCGTTCGCTGAACAAGGCGCGCGGGGCGTCGTCGGCGTGGTAGCGGTAGCGGGCCCGCACCGGTTCGGTGCTGACCGGCTGCAGCAGGGTTTCGCCAGCGGCGACCCGGGCGATAGCATCGCGCAGGTCTTCCGGTGCGGCGTCCTTGAGCAGGAAGCCTTGCGCGCCGGCTTCGGTCGCGCGCAGCAGCAGGTCGCTGTCGTCGAAGGTGGTCAGCAACAACATCGGGGTCGCGTCGCCGCGCTCGCGCAGCCGCCGCAGGGCGTCGATGCCGTCCAGGCCGGGCATGCGGATGTCGCTGAGGATCACGTCGACCGGCGTGTCGGCGAGGCGGTCGAGCAAGGCCTGGCCGTCGTCGGCCTCGAACGCGATCTGCAGGCCCAGGCGTTCGAGCAGGGCGCGCAGGCCGGCGCGGACCAGCATCTGATCGTCGGCCAGGGCCAGCCGGATCGGCGCGCGCTGCATGGTGGGAGTCATATCGGCAGGTCCGCCTCGATGCGCAGCGCGCCGCGCGCGTTGGTGGCCAGTTGCAGGCGGCCGCCCAGCGCGGCGATGCGTTCGCGCATGCCGGTCAGGCCGTTGCCCTCGCGCAACGCGCCGCGCACCCGGCCGTCGTCTTCGATCGCCACCCGCAAGCGGTCAGGTTCGGCGCGGATCTCGACCCGCACCCGTTCGGCGTCGGCATGGCGCGCGCTGTTGGTCAGCGCCTCTTGCACCAGCCGCAGCAGAGTCTCGGCCAGGGCCGGGTCGGTCAGGTGCAGGCGCGGATCGATGTCCAGCTCCAGCGTCGGCTTCGGCAGCGGTGCGGCGAGCGCGCGCAAGGCGGTCGCCAAGTCCAGCCCGCGCGCATCGCGCAGCGCCTGGACCACGTTGCGGATGTCGCCCAACAGTTCGCCGGCCAGTCGCTGGGCCAGCTGCACTTCACGGCGTTGGCCGAGCTCGGGTTCGGCGGCGACCGCGCGCAGGTTCAAGGTCATCGCGGTGAGCGTGTGCCCGGCGACGTCGTGCAGCTCGCGTGCGACCCGCAGGCGCTCGGCGTCGCGCGCGCTGTCGGCGAGCAGGGCACGGGTGGCGAGCAGGTCGGCATTGACCAGGGCCAGACGGTCGCGGGTCTGCTCGGCGCTGCGCGCGTAGTGCGCGACCAGCGCGGCGAAGCTCTGGAAGCCGGCGAAGATCAGGGTGACGATGAAGGGCGCGCCGTGGCCGGCGTGGCGCAGGATCAGGTACAGAGCCAGGTTGAGCAGCAGCGCGATCAGCAGCACCGGTCGCGGCGGCAGGGCCAGGGCCAGGTGCGCGGCGACGATCACCAGCAAGGCCGGCGCGGTGCCGCCGGTCGGCGCCAGCCAGCTCACCGCCAGCGCGCTCAGGCATTCCGGCACGAACAGCCACGCCCGCCAGCGCGGCCGCGACGGCGGCAGCAGGTCGTGGCCGAGGAAGCAGGCCAGGAACAACGCCATCGCCAGCCATTGCGCACCGCGTTCGGCATCGTTGTCGTAGCGCAGCGACAGCAGCACCGCCAGCCAGGTCAGCACGGCGGGCAGGTTCAGGGGTTGCAGCAGCGAGCGCAGACGGCCGGGCATGGCCGGATGCTGCGCGTCGCGTCGCGCGCAGGCAATGGCCGCGACGCAGAAAGTGACTTCCGGCAGGGTCGATTGCCGACTCCTGGCCCCTGTGCCGGTGCGGGCCGCGGCGCAGCATGGCGATGCGCCCACTGCCATCGCCGGGCGCCTTACCGGAGCCGCCGCCATGTTGTCCGTTTACGATTGGATCAAGACCCTGCACATCGCCGTCGGCGTGATCGCGCTGATCGGCTTCTGGAGCGCCGGCCTGGCGCGCAAGGGCAGTCCCCTGCATCGTCGCGCCGGGCAGATCTTCCTGTCGGCGATGACCGGCATCCTGATCACCGGCGTGCCGATGGCGGCCTACAAGCTCGAGCAAGGCCATCCCGTCACCGCCGCCTTTCTCGGCTATCTGCTGGTCATCACCGCGACCGGCGTGTGGACCGGTTGGCGCGCGATCGCCGACAAGCGCGACGTGCGCCGCTACACCGGGCCGGCGTACGTGGCCCTGGCGGGCTTGTCGCTGCTGTCGGGTGCGGCGATCCTGGCGCTGGGCCTGCGCGTCGGCGCGCCGCTGCTGACCGGCTTCTCCAGCATCGGGCTGTTCATCGGCGCCGATCTGCTGCTCAAGCGCCTGCGCCGCGAGCGCTTGGCCGCGCGGCCGCGTTGGTGGCTGATCGAGCACTACACCGCGATGATCGGCAACGGCATCGCCACCCACATCGCCTTCCTCGGCATCGGCCTGCCGCGGCTGTTTCCGGCGATCGACGGCGCCGCCCTGCACTACGCGGCCTGGTTCGGCCCGCTGGCGGTCGCGATCGGCGCCAAGCTCTGGTTCGACCGCCGTTGGCGCGCGCCGCAGGCGACGGCGATGCGAGCGCAAGCGCAGACCGGTTGAACTGCGACCTGGATGCGAAAATCACAGCCGCGACGAAAAAGAAAGTGTCGCCGGTTGAGGGCCGGCGACGCGCTCGGATTGCAACCGCGCCCCGCATGCGCGCATCCGATCGGATAACTCCTAGCGGAAACCGCTCCATGACCGACCGCCGCCCCCAGCCCCGCGCTGCCGTCTTCCGCCGCGCCGCATTGTCCCTGGCCCTGATCGCCGGCGTCGGCGCGGTCCACGCCGCCGAACCGGCCCCGGCCGCCGATCCGGCGCGCTGCCACGCCGGCGCCTATCGCCTGGACGACGGCCGCGTGGTCGACATCGGCGCGGTCGCCACGCCCGGCACGCTGCGCTGGCGCCTGATGGACGGCCGCACCGGCAAGCTGACCCAGCGCGATGGCGCCTGGACCAGCACCCGCGGCTGGACCGATCGGCCCGACGGCGTCGCGGTGTCGTTCGGCGACTGCGCGCAGGGCCGCATCCGCTACGACGGCCACGCCGGCCGGAAGCTGCGCTTCGACATCCGCGAGACCCGCTTCCAGGGCAACGGCGTCGAGCTGCGCGGCCGCCTGGTGCTGCCGGAAGGGCGCGACAAGGTGCCGCTGGTGGTGCTGGTGCACGGGTCCGAGAACTACTCGGGGGTCGACCTGTACCACCTGCAGAATCTGTTCCCGGCCAACGGCGTCGGCGTGTTCGTTTACGACAAGCGCGGCACCGGCGGCTCGACCGGCAAGTACAACCAGAATTTCTATCAACTGTCCGACGACGCCGCGGCGGCGCTGCGCGAGGCCAAGCGTCTGGCCGGCGCGCGCGCCGGCCGCACCGGCTTCCAGGGCGGCAGCCAGGGCGGCTGGGTCGCGCCGCTGGCGGCGAGCAAGGAGCCGCAGGCCGAGTTCGTCGTGGTCGGCTTCGGTCTGGCCGACGGCGTGCTGGCCGAAGACCGCGACCAGGTCGCGATGGACCTGCGCGCGGCCGGCTTCGGCGATGCCGACACCCTGGCCAAGGCGCGCGAAGTCTCCGACGTCACCGGACTGATCGCCTCCAGCGACGGCCAGCGCGGCTGGGACGAACTGGCCGCGCTGCGCGCCAAGTACGGCGAGCAGCCGTGGTGGAAGGCGCTGAAGGGCGAATACACCGGCCTGGTGATCAACAAGACCCGCGCCGAAGTGCTGGCCGAGCTGGCCAAGCAGGACGTCGACGTGAGCTGGGACTACGACCCGATGCCGGTGCTGCGCGGGCTGCGCGCGCCGCAGCTGTGGATCGTCGGCGGTTCCGACCTGGAAGCGCCGTCGGACGAAACCCAGAAGCGCCTGGTCGGCCTGGCCGGCGAGGGCCGGCCGATCACCACCGCGGTGTTTCCGGCCGCCGACCACGGCATGCTGGAGTTCGACGTCGACGCCAAGGGCGAGCGCCAGCACACTCGGGTCGCCGACGGCTACTTCCGCATGCAGCTGGACTGGATCAAGCGCGGCGCGCTGGATCATGCCCCGTACGGATCGGCGCAGGTGCTGGCGCAGCCGAAGTGATCGCCTCTGCTCGACGTCCGTCGCCCGCATGGCGGCGGACTTCGGGGCGATGCCTGGATGAAGCTCTGGGTCCGCGCTTTCGCGGGGAGGACGGTAGGGGAGGCGCGGCGGTCTTCCACCCATAACCGAGGTGGCCGTGGGCGTCGCCGCGTCGCCTTCGACCGTCGTCCCCACGAAAGCGCGGATCCACAGGCTTCGGCGCACCGTTGCGATGCGGGCCGACGCGATGCGATCCGCGCCGGAAAAAGCCGCACTGCGACCCTCATTGCAATTCGGCGACCGCGCTCATGCCGTGTCGCCATGACGAGGTTCCGCATCGTCCGCGCCGATTTACGAACCGGTAACCGCCGCTTTACGCAGCGACGTACGCGATCCACTAGAACGGAGCCTCCTCACATACGAGCGGGGGCGGCATGCGCATCACCATCGTCGGAGCGGGTTTCAGCGGCAGCGCCTTGGCGCGCGAACTGGTCGGACAGGCGGGGCCGGGCGTGGAGCTGTGCCTGGTCGGCATCGGCGAGAGCTACGGCCGCGGCGTGGCTTACGGCGAAGCGCGCCCGGAGCACCTGCTCAACGTGCGCGCCAGCGAACTGGGCGCGACACCCGACCATCCCGGCGGCTTCGCCGACTGGCTCAACCTCACCGATCGCGCGCGCAGCAGCTATCTGCCGCGGTTGTTGTACGGCGAATACCTGCATGCGCAGCTGCAGGCCGCGCTGGCCGGCAGTGCGGCGGCGTTCAACCAGATCCGTCAGGAAGCGGTGGCGGTGGAACGCGCGGCCTCGGGTTTACGCATCCACCTCGCCGACGGCAGCGATTTCCTCAGCGACAAGGTCGTGCTCGCGGTCGGCGCGCTGCCGCCGCAGCCGCTGGCGGGCGTCGGGCCGAGGTTGGCGATCCATTCCAGTTACCTGGGCTGGCCATGGCAGGACGGTGCCATCGATGCGATCGACCCGGACGCGCGCCTGCTGATCGTCGGCACCGGCCTGACCATGGCCGACGTGGTCGTGACCTTGCACCGCCGCGGCCACCGCGGTCCGATCGTCGCTTTGTCGCGGCACGGCCTGCTGCCGCGAGCCCACGGCGAGTACCCGCCGCCGCCGATCGCCTTGCCGCCGACGGTGCTGCAGGCGCTGCAAACGCACGCACCGCGCGCACTGTCGCGCGCGCTGCGCAGTCTGATGCCGGTGGTCGACGACTGGCGCAGTCTGGTCGACGCGCTGCGTCCGCACCTGCAGGCGTTCTGGCGCGGCATGCCCTTGGCGCAGCGCGGCAGCTTCCTGCGTCACCTGCGTTCGTACTGGGAGGCGGCACGCCATCGGATCGCGCCGCAACTGGCCGAGGAACTGCTGCGCCTGCGCGAACACGGCCGCCTGCGCATCCGCGCCGGCCGCCTGGTGCGCGCGCGCCGCGGCGCCGATTCGGTCGACGTGCTGATCCGCGAGCGCGGCGACGACGCCCTGCTGCAGGAGCGTTACGACGTGCTGATCCGCGCCACCGGCCTGGACACCGACATCGAGCGCACCACCCACCCCTTGATCGCGCACCTGCGCGAATCGGGCCTGGTCGCGGCCGACCCGCTGGGTCTGGGGCTGCGCGCCTCCGACCGCTTCGAAGTCCTGGACGCCCAGGGCGGCGCGGTGAGGGGCTTGTACGCGATCGGCCCTTTGCTGCGCGCGCAGCGTTGGGAGATCACCGCGGTGCCGGAGTTGCGCCAAGCGGCTCGCGAACTGGCCGGCGAGTTGCTGGCGACCGCCTCGATCGCGCGCGCCGGCGCGAAGCCTTTGGCCGTGGCCGGCTGACGCCATGCCGCCACATCGCGCCGCCGTCCGCCTGTAGGAGCGGCGTAAGCCGCGACCAGCGCAGCGGTGGTCGCGAGCGCAGTGGCCGAAGACGGTCATGCGGTATCGGCGAACAAAATCGTAGCGCTGGCCTCGATGACGGACAGGGCGCGATGTCGCTTCGGCGGTCGCGGCTTACGCCGCTCCTACAAGGAGCGGTTCATGTCGCTGGGAAACGCGGCGGGATCGCTACGCTCAGACGTCCCCGTCCGCCAGCCAGCCCTCGCCGGTGCCGCGGTTGAACACGCGGTCGTCGGGCAGCACCTCGCCGGCCGGGATCGAGTCCTGCCGGGCCAGGCGTTCGTAGATCGGGGTGAAGTCCGGGGTCGTCGCCTGCATCAGCTGTTCGAAGCTGTCGATGACGAAGTAGGTCTTCTGGAAAGTGTCGATGCGGTAGCGGGTGCGCATGATCCGCTCCAGATCGAAGCCGATCCGGTTCGGCGCGTTCGATTCCAGGCAGTGGATCGATTCGCTCTTGGACGAGACGATGCCGCTGCCGTAGATGCGCAGTCCGTCGGCCTGTCGGATCAGGCCGAATTCGACCGTGTACCAGTACAGCCGGGTCAGGTGCACCAGCGCTTCGGGGTTGATGCCGTGCGCTTTCACCCCGCCGCGGCCGTAGGCCTGCATGTAGTCGGCGAACACCGGGTTCATCAGCAGCGGCACGTGGCCGAACAGGTCGTGGAACAGGTCCGGTTCGGACAAGTAGTCGATTTGGTCGGCGCGGCGGATCCACCAGGTCACAGGGAAGCGGCGGTTGGCCAGGTGATCGAAAAAGGTCAATTCGGGCAGCAGACCTTCGACGCCGACCAGCTCCCAGCCGGTGTGTGCGCGCAGTACCCGGTTGAGGTCGTCGAACTTCGGGATTCGGTCGGGGCTCATGTGCATGGCGCGCTGGGCGGCCAGGAACTCGTCGCTGGCGCGGCCGACCAGCACCTGCTGCTGGCGCTCGAACAACTGCGCCCACACCGCATGGTCCTGGCTCGAATACGAAGCCCACGGCTGCTCGACCACGGCGGTGGTATAGACCGGGACGTAGCCCTTGTCGGTGAGCTGGTGTTCGACGCGCTGCGGGGTGGACTGAGTGGCCATGGAACGCTCCGTACGTCCCGAAGGGGACGCTACGACTGTAACCGTGGGTCGGCGCAATAGGTTTGCGTTGTTGCGCGCTGTGGCGGGATTGGCGCAATATCGTTGCGTCAATCAGCCGAAGGGCGCAGCGAATGGCCACGATCGAACTGGACCGCACCGACATCGTGCTGCTCGCCGAGCTGCAGCGCGAAGGCCGCCTGACCAATGCCGAGTTGGCCGAGCGCGTGCACCTGTCGGCCTCGGCCTGTCTGCGCCGGGTGCAGCGGCTGGAACGCGAGGGCGTGATCGCCGGCTACCGCGCCGAGGTCGATCCCGAGCGCCTGGGCCTGGGCCTGCAGGCCTTCGTGCGGGTGCGGCTGGGCCGCCACGACAGCGAGGCGGTGAACGCCTTCGCCGAATTCGTCGGCAGTTGGGACGAGGTGATCGCCTGTTATGCGCTGACCGGCGACATGGACTATCTGCTGCAGATCGTGGTGCGCGACCTCGACCACCTGTCGCGCTTCCTGCTCGATCGCCTGCTCAACCAGGCCGGCGGCGCCGACATCAATTCCAGCCTGGTGCTGCGCACGGTCAAATCCTTCCGCGGCCTGCCGCTGCCGGCGCGCTGAGCGCGTTTCAGGGGTCGCTCGCCGGGGCGTCCGGTTCGGGCTCTTCGGTGGCGGTGTCTTGCGGGGCCGCGGCCGGCGCCTGCGGCGGAAGCGCGGTCGGCGCCGGCGGCGCGAGCAAGTCGATGCGGCGGCCGTCGTCGAGTTCGACCTCGATGCGCGAGTAAGTCCAGCGGCCGTCGCTGCGTTCGCCGCGCAGATGCACCTCGGCCTCGCCCTTGGGGCCGCGCAGCGGGAACACCGCGTCGACTTCGCCGCGATCGTCGTTCATGTCGAAGCGGCCGCTGCGCATCCAGCCCGAATCCAGCGGCGTGCCGAGCGCGGCGATCACCGCCGGGTCGTTGCGCGCCAGGCCGGCGGCGTGGCGGAAGGGCTCGCCCGGCTTCATCAGCCCGCCCAGCCCGCCGAGGCCGAACACGACCAGGGCGCCCAGCATCAGCCCGGCCAACAGGATCAGGCTCAGGCAGCCGGTCGGCACCGCCCATTTCCAATGCCGGCTCCACCAGCCGGGGTTGGCGCTGTCGTTCATGCGATGGCTCCTTGCGTCGCGTCGTTAGCAGTGTGGCCGCATTCGCGCGCAGCGGCCAGTCGATGCGGCCCCGGTTCTGGGCGGACCGGGGAAATCAAGCGAGCTCACCCCCCTGCCTCCCATCGATCTGGCCGATCGCCGCCAGCGCCGCGGCGCGCGCGTGCAAGGCGGCGGTGTCGAAGCGCGGAACCGCGACGTCGTCCGGGCCGATCAGCAGGCCGATCTCGGTGCAGCCCAGGATCACGCCTTGCGCCCCCTGGGCGACCAGGCCGGCGATGATGGCCTGGTATTCGCGCCGCGACTCGTCGCGGATCCGGCCCAGGCACAGCTCGTCGTAGATGATCCGATGCACGCGCTCGCGCGCCTCGGCCTCGGGCACGATCACCTCCAGGCCGTGGCGTTCGGCCAAGCGGCGGCGATAGAAATCCTGCTCCATGGTGAAGCGCGTGCCGAGCAGGCCGACGCGGCTCAGCCCGGCGGCGCGGATCGCCGCGCCGGTGGGGTCGGCGATGTGCAGCAGCGGCAAGCCCGAAGCGGCTTCGATCGCGTCGGCGACCTTGTGCATGGTGTTGGTGCAGATCACCAGCAGTTGCGCGCCGCCGTCGCGCAGGCTGCAGGCGGCCCGGCCGAGCAGGGCGCCGGCCGCGACCCAGTCGCCGGCGTGCTGCAGGCGTTCGACTTCGGCGAAGTCGACGCTGTACAGCAGCAGGCGCGCCGAATGCAGGCCGCCGAGGCGTTCGCGCACGGTTTCGTTGATCTGGCGGTAGTACGGCAGGGTCGATTCCCAGCTCATGCCGCCGAGCAGGCCGAGGGTCTTCATCGCGGTCGCAGTCATCGCCGCAGTATGTCACGCGCTCGGCGCCGCCTTCGGCTACGGCGCGGCCGTTTTCGCGGCGGCGGTCGTCGGCCGGGCGAAGCGCTCGGCGAAGAAATCGCCGCGGTTCCAGCGCGGCCGCTCCGGGTCGTCGGCGACCCGTTGGCCGATGCGCGCGTTGAGCCGCGCCAGCCGCGCCGCGTCGGCGTACTGGATCGGCTGGGAGACGTCGTCGCCGGGCTGGTGATAGCGCTCGCGCAGGAACTCGCGCAGCACCGCGCGGCCGTCGGTGCCGGCGGCTTGCGCCTGGATGCCGCCGGTCAGGTACACCGCGGGGATGCCGGCGCGGATGAAGGCGTACTGGTCGCTGCGGATGAACACGCTTTCTTCCGGGTTGGGGTCCGGACTCAGGCGCAGGCCGACCTCGCCGGCGGCGCGCTCGAGCGTCGCCTGCAGGCTGGAATGCTCGACCCCGACCGGCACCGCGTCGCGGGTCGGGGTCAGCAGCACCGGCATGTCCATATTGATGTTGGCGACGATCGACTCGCGCGCCACGCTGGGATGGCGGGCGTACCAGTGCGCGCCGAGCAGGCCCTTCTCTTCGCCGGTCACCGCCAGGAACAGCAGCGAGCGCTGCGGCGGCGACGGTGCCCGCGCCAGCTGCTGTGCGGCTTCCAGCAGAATGGCCACGCCCAAGGCGTTGTCGAGTGCGCCGTTGTAGATCGCATCGCCGCGCACCGGCGCGCCGATGCCGACATGATCGAGATGGGCGCTGAACAATACGTGCTCGCGCGCCAGCGCCGGGTCGGCGCCGGGACGGCGCGCGACGACGTTGCGCGATTGCGTCGGCGCGATCCGGGTCAGCGACGACAGCTCCAGCGTGCCCGGCAAGTCGTAACCGCGCAGGCTTCCTTCGCGCGCGTCGCGGAACACCTGGCGCGCGCTGCGGCCGCCGGCGTCGAGCAGCAGCGGTGCGGCTGCGGCGCAGACGCTGGCGACGACCTGCAGTTGCGGAAACGTGTCCAGCGCGCGGCCGTCGGCGCCGCGCAGGCGCATGCCCGGCCGCGCCCAGTTCTGCGCGCTGCGCGCCCACGGCTGGCGCTGCTCCTCGTCCTCGCTGGCGACGATCACCGCGCCGACCGCGCCGCGCGCGACCAGGGCGGCGAACTTTTCCTGCATCGAGCTGTAGAACGCGCGCCGGTCGATGTCGAAACGCGCCGGTGCGCCGTGCAGCAGCACCGCGATCTTGCCGCGCAGATCGAGCCCGGCGAAGTCGTCGTAATCGAGTTCCGGCGCATGCACCGCCTGGCCGACGAACACCGCCGGCGCCGCCACCCGCGCCTGCGAACGGTCGAAGTCGAGTTGCGGCAGGAACTGTTCGCGGTACTTCAGCGCCACCGTCGCGCCGGGCCGGTGCACGATCAGGCTGCCGCCGCCGTCGACCCGCTGCGCGCGCAACAAGGGCACGCGTTGGAAATAGCCGCCGTCGTCGCCGGCCGGCTGCAGGCCGATCGCGCGCAGGCGCTGGGCGACGTAGAGCGCGGCCAGGTCGTAGCCGCGGGTGCCGGTTTCGCGGCCTTCGAGCAGGTCGTCGGCGAGAAAGCGCACGTCGGCCTCGATCCGCCGCGCATCGGCGCCGGGGGCAGTGTCGTGGACGTCCCGCGCCGGCACCGGCGCGGTGCGCTGGCAGGCGGCCAGCAGGCACAGCGCCGCGGCCCAGGCCAGAGGCGACGACGACGGACGGACGGCCAGGCGGCCGGAACGGAACCCACGGCGCATCGGATCCCCCACGGTCTCGAAGCGGTGCGCACCCGGCGGCGCGCCAATGCCGCCGACGCTAGCACCGTCGCGCGCGCGCCGCCACGGCCTGCGCCTGCGCCGGGCTGGGCGCGAAACGCGGCGAACCCGCATCGCGGTCGCAATCCGGCGCTGAGCGCGCGGTCGCAGTGCTGAGAGCGCGGGCGAACGCAGTCGGATGGACGCATTCAGACCGCGCCGACCGAGCCTCTTTCGCCGCCGGCGCCGCCGCCACGCTCACCGAATCTATAGGCCGGGCGACCACGCGCCCGCCGCGCCCGCGCCGTGCGTCCCAGAACCGAACATCCGCGGTCCGGGCCTGTCCGCAGCGACGGAACCGGCGCGTTCACCCCTACGCCACCCCCCACCAAGGAGTCGATCATGCCTACGATCACCGCGCCCGTCGTCGCCGCTTACTGCGAAGGCCTGTTCTCCAAGACCGGCGGCAAGAGCTACATCGAAGGACTCAAGAACTCCAAGTTCAACACCGCGATCCTGGCGCTGGCGCACCCGCACTACCAGGACAAGTCGCCGCCGGCGCCGGACACCTACAAGGGCGATCTGTACTACAACGACACCGAAATCTTCGCCAACGGCAAGTACGTCGGCCCGGCCGAGTGGGTGCCGTTGGTCAATTCGCTGACCCAGGGCAAGACCGGGATCGAACGCGTCTGGTTGTCGATCGGCGGCGGCGGCGTGGGCGACTACGCCAACATCCAGAAGCTCATCGCCGAATACGGCATCAGCGAGAAGAACCCGCTGTACCAGAATCTGGTCGCGCTGAAGAAAACCTTCCCGGCGATCGAGGCGATCGACCTGGACGACGAGGAAATGCAGGACACCAAGCTGGTGGTCGAATTCAGCCGCATGCTCGGCAAGATCGGCTTCCACGTCACCTTCTGCCCCTACTACAACCCGGACTTCTGGGTCGGCTGCCTGGCCGAACTGGAGAAGACCGACCCCGGCCTGGTGATCGCGTTCAACCTGCAGTGCTATTCCGGCGGCGCCGGCAACGATCCGGACGACTGGATCCAGGCGCTGCGGCAGAAGCTCGGCGCCGGTTTCCCGGCCAGCTTCGTGATCCCCGGCGTGTCCACCGATTCGACCCCGAACCAGGTCCAGCAGCAGTACGCGCAATGGGCCAGCGACGGCATCGGCGGCGGCTTCCTGTGGACCTACGAATCGGCGGGCACGCAGGCCCCGGACTACGCCGCGGCGATCGCCACCGGCGTGGGCACGGCCGCGGCGTTGCGCGGTTCAGTCGAAGTAGAACGACGCCCCAACACCCCCCGTTAAATCGGGGCTGTTGCGGTCCAGGCCGACGTCGAAGGAGGCGTCGAGTTGCACCCGCGGGGTCGCCATCCAGGTGACCCCGCCGCCTGCGACCGAGGTGGTCGACGCGTGGTCGCTGCGCGACAGGCCGGCTTCGACGTAGACCGCGGTGCGGTCGTTCAGCGCCAGGCTCAGGCTCGGCGACCAGGTCCAGGTGTCGACGCCGTCGCTGCGGTCGAGATTGACGTACAGCGCGCCGGCCAGGCGTTCGTCGAAGTCGTAGCCGAGCGTGGTGCCCAGCGTGTACTGGGTCGCGCCGTTGCTGAACTCGCGATCGCCGCTGGCGGCGGCGACGCCGGCCAGCACCGCCCACGAGAAGGCCTCGTGCGAACTCGGCAGCGCCGCTTTCAGCGCCAGCCCGGTGTCGCCGGCGCCGTGGCGCGAGCGGCGCCCGTGCGCGTCGCGCTCGCGCAAGCGGTTGTAGGGCGAGCCCGACAACTGCAATTCGACCCGGTCGCTCAAGCCCAGGCGCAGATTGGTGTTGGCGCTGTACAGCGTGCGCCGCGCACCGCCGCCGCGGTCGCGCTCGAAATCCGGAAGGCCCTGTTCCCAGGCGAACGCGCCGCGCGGCAGGGTGGCGGTCGAGAAGGAAATGCCCGGACGGTCGAACGACGGCGTCGGCGTCGATTCCTGCGCCAGCGCCGGCCACGCCATCGCGGCCAGCGCGACGGCGGCGAAGCCGGCCCTCATCGCGCGACCCAGCGGCCGCGCTGCATCTCGCAGGCTTGTTTGATCGCAGCGATCTGCTCCGGGCTGCGCTTGTAGTAATGGATCCGCGCCTGCGTGCCCATCGGCGACTCGCACACGCCGTTGGCGCCCGCCGGGCAGCTTTCGACCCGCCGCGCGGTCACCTGCCCGCCCATTTCGGCCAGCCCCGGCACGCTGCCGTTGCATTGCTGCTGCTGCACCTCTTCCGGCACCGGCTGATCGGTCTGGGTGCATTCGTTGACCGGCTGGCCCATCACTTGGCCTTCCAGCAGGCAGGCGCTGCCGGCGTGGGCGAGCGGAGCGAGGGCGAACAGGGCGATACCGAACGAGATCGCAGCCGCGAGGACGCGAACCTGACGCATGACGGACTCCTTCGTCACAGGAGCGGGCAACGCCCGCGGTGCGCAGACCTTACTGCAGAACGCCGAGCGGCGCAGCGAGCACAGAGGCGATTTCCTCGCGGTCTCGGCGAGAGGATCGCGATTGCGCGGCATCGATGCGTAGCGGTTCGCGGCTTTGATTGGCGTCGGCAGCGCTGCTTTCTCTGCGCGTCCCTTGTCGCGGCTCACGCCGCTCCTACAGGCGGCCGGCCTCGGGCGCGGCTACTCCTCCGGCTCGCGCCGCGGCGGAAACCGCAGCACGGTGCCGGTCTGCACGTCGCGCGGGTCGGGACGGTTCCACAGCACCGGCACGTCGCGCGGCTTGGGCGGTTCCAGTTCGTCGTTGAGCGGCGCCAGTTCGGCGTCTTCCTCGTCTTCCCAGCTGTAGCGCTTGCGCGGCGGCAGCGGGTCGCGCAGGCGGAAGGCGTAGGCGGCGATCACGCCGGCGACGGCGCCGCCGAGGTGGGCCTGCCAGGACACGCCGATCTCGCGCGGCAGCACGGTCAGCAGCATGCCGCCGTAGAGCAGGAAGGCGATCATCGCCGCGGCGATCGAGGCCCGGTCGCGGCGCAGCAGGCCCAGGGTCATGACCAGGAACATCAGGCCGTGAGTGAGGCCGCTGGCGCCGAGGTGATAGCTGCCCGGCTCGCCGAGCAGCCAGGCGCCCAGGCCGGAGCCGAGCCACAGCAAGGGCAGGGCGCGGGCGGTCGCCTGCGGGTAGACCGCGCCGGCCAGGCTGCCGAGCAGCAGCAGCGAGGTGGCGTTCGCCGCCAGGTGCTCGATCGAGCCGTGCAACAGCGGTGCGGTCAGCAGGCCGAGCAGGCCGGCCGCCGACCAGGGCTGGACGGTGAACGGGCGCGGGTCGAACAGGCTCTGGGCGCTGAACACCGCGACCAGGACCAGGACGAAGCCCAGGCTGAGGTTGAGCGCGCGCAGCAGCCGCGCACGGTCGGCCTTGCGCTGGGCCGGGGTGTCGGGGATCGGGGCGTCGGTGGGCAGGTGCATGGAGACCAGATTGGCACCGGTGGCGGGCAAAACAAGCCGGCCGCGGCGGGCTACTTCGTCCCGCAGGCGGGATTGCGACGCCGATCGGCCCGCGCCCGCGCCGGGCCGGCGGCGCCGGGCCCGGTAGAATGGGCGGATGACTACCGAAATCCCCACCGTACGCCTCAAGAACGCCTGGAAATCCACCCATCCCTGGATCTTCCAGCGCCTGGTCGACAAGCCCGCCCAGCGTCCCAAGCCGGGGGCGATCGTCGACGTGGTCGGCGTCGACGGCGTCTGGATCGGCCGCGGCTTCTACAACGGCCACTCGCGCATCGCCCTGCGCATGCTGGAGAACGACCCCGACGTGGCCATCGACGCCGACTGGTTCGCGCGCAAGATCGCCGCGGCGGTGTCGCTGCGCCGCGACGTGCTCAAGCTCGACCAGGTCAGCGACGCCTGGCGCGTGGTGCACAGCGAAGGCGACGGCATCAGCGGCCTGGTCGTGGACCGTTACGGCGACCTGCTGGTGGTCGAGTACTTCAGCGCCGGCGCGTTCCGCCATCGCGAATGGATCTACGACGCGCTGCGCGCGCAGTTCCCCGGCTGCCGCTTCTACGCCTTCGCCGACGAACACGTGCAGAAGCAGGAAAGCTTCGACTTCCGCGGCACCGAAGCGGTGCCGCCGGCGATCATAACCGAGTACGGAATCAAGTTCCGCGCCGATCCGGCCGGCGCGCACAAGACCGGCTTCTTCGCCGACCAGCGCGAGAACCGCGAGTGGCTGTCGCAGCAGGTCGCCGGCAAGCGCGTGCTCGACCTGTGCTGCAACACCGGCGGCTTCGGCGTCTACGCCAAGGCGCGCGGCGCCGAGGAAGTGATCGGCGTGGACATCGACGCCGACGTGATCAACATCGCCAAGGGCAACGCCAAGCTCAACGGCGCCCACGTCAAGTTCGTCCAGGCCGACATCTTCCCCTATCTGCGCGACCTGGGTAACGCCGGCGAGCGCTTCGACGTGGTGATCCTGGACCCGGCCAAGATGACCCGCGACCGTGAGCAGGTGATCGCGGCGCTGAAGAAGTACCTGGACATGAACAAGCTGGCGCTGAGCGTGGTCAAGCCCGGCGGCCTGTTCGCGACCTTCTCCTGCACCGGCCTGGTGTCCGAGGACCAGTTCCTGGACATGCTGCGCCGCGCCGCGTTCTACGCCGGGCGCACGGTGCAGGTGCTCAAGGTCGCCGGCGCCGGCGCCGACCACCCCTGGCTGGCGCAGGTGCCGGAGTCGCGCTACCTCAAGGCGGTGTTCTGCCGCGTGCTGGACTGAGCGCGGCCGGGCGAGCGCGGTGTCCGCAGCGCCGGCCGACGCCGGTCCGGCCGCCGCTGCCATTGTTCCCCTGCGATAGCGGGACGACGCCGGCGAATCGTCGCCGGTGCGGGACTAGCGCGGACGCATCGCGCGCGTGGGCAGGCTCAGCACGCTGGGGTGCTCCACCGCCTGCTCGATCTGCCGGGCGAACTGCTGGCACACCATGCCGCGCTGCGGCGTGTCCTTGATCCCGTCGTAGAAGCGGTCGGCTTCGTCGAAACCGACCTGGAACTCGGCCGCGATGTCCACCGCCTGGCCGGCTGGCAGGGCCGCGTTGGCGGTGTTCGCTTCGGCCTGGAACTTGCTCTTGTGCCGGCGCAGCAGGTCCGGGTCGAAGCCGCAGCGGGCGCCGAATCGATAACTCATGCCGGTCGCGCGGGCGACCGACGCGATGGCGCCCGCCGGGCCGTCGTCCGCGGCCGGTACGGGCGAGGCGGGCAGCAGCAGGCACAGCAGCAGCGCTGGCGATCTCATGGGACGTCCCTTGCGATGGCGATGGGGCGGGATTTTGCACCCAGGCCGGTCCGACGGTGCGACAGGGGCGGTCGCCGCTGTCGCATCGGGCAGGCTCAATCGCGCCACCACAGCACCGCCGGCGGGTCCTCCGGGCGCAGGTGGCCGGCCCCCAGCAGCGTTTCCAGGCGCAGCCCCGCCAGGCGCAGGCTCAACGCCGTGGCGACTTCGCGGTAACCGGGCCAGTCGATCGGCAGTTCCAGGCGGTGCCCGGCTGCGGTGCCCAATTCGACGAACACCTGGCGCGTGCCGTCGGCGTCGATCGCGTACGCGTCGACACCGTCGATCTCGTTCCAGCGGACGCCGTGGATCCGGCCGACGCCGTCGTCGCGCCAGACGCCGCGTGGGTCGGCGTACAGCCGTGGAGCATGGGGATTCATCGGCGGGCCGTCCTGATCGCGGCTACCGGGGGAGCGGCGGCCGGCCTTGCTCGAAGGGGAATTCCTGTTCGCTTCGATTTCATACCCGCGATCGGCGGCGGCGAAAGGGCGCCGCGGCCCGCCGATGCCGGGATTGCGATCCGCCTCACAAAAAAGCTCCGGCCCGGTGCGGGCGCACCGGGCCGGGAGCGGACACCAGGCGGCGTTCAGCGGGCAGCGCCGGCCAGACGGTCCGAGACGACGCTGGGCGCGGCCGCCGCCGGTGCCGCGGCGACGCGGCGGTTGGCCAGGATCACCCCGGCGAACACCAGCGCCACCGCCGGCACGAAGCTCCAGCCCAGGCGTTCGTCGAACAGCACCGCACCCCAGACCACGCCGGTCAGCGCGACCACATAGCCCAGCTGGCTGTAGGCGACGCTGTCGGCGATGCGCTGCAGGGCGGCGGCGGCGACGTTGGCGGCCAGGGTCACCAGCACCATCGCCAGCAGCAGCGGCCACACCGCGGCGACCTGCGCCGCGCTGCCCTGCAGTTCGGCGCCGGCCAGCAGCGGCAGCACCGCCAGCGCCTGGACCAGCATGGTGCCGGCGGTGGACATCGGCGCGCTTACGCCGGCCGGCCAGCGGCGGCTGCGGTAGACGTTGCCGATCGCCAGCAGCACCGGCACGCCCAAGGCCACGGTCAGGGCCAGGGCCTGCTCCGGTTCCACCGACTGCGCGCGCGGCACCAGCACCAGCAGCACCCCGGCCAGGCCGAGCACGGTGCCGGCCAGCGCGGTCGGGGTCGGCCAGCGGCGCTCGACCAGGGCGTTGAACAGCGAGGTGAACATCGGCGACAGGGTCACCAGCACGGTGAAGATGCCGGCCGGGATCCGCGCCAGCACCCAGTTGCCGAGCAAGGCCGAACCGGCGACCGCGATCGCGCCGGCGGTGGCGTAGAAGCGCAGCGCCGCCGGGTCCAGCGGCAGGCGCTGGCCGCGGGCGCGTAGCACGGCCAGGATCAGGCCGGCGGCGCCGGCGGTCTGCACGAAGGAAACGATGAACGGGTTCAGGCCGCTGCTCAGCAACAGCTTGCTGAGCACGAAGATGGCGCCGACCAGGCTGCCGGCGGTCAGGGTCAGAACGAGGCGCAGTGCGGTGGCATTCATGGCGGCGGGGGCAGGAGCAGTGAGGACGGGGGCCAGATTAGGCCGGAGCGGCGCGCGGATAATCGGCCCCGAAGTGGCTAGACTGTTTCCTCATGTCAACAATCGCCCCCAGCAAGCTGCCGGTGCCCGACCTCGCCGGCCTGCTCGCCTTCGTCCGCGTCGCCGAACTCGGCAGTTTCGTCCGTGCCGCCGACGCGCTGGGCCTGTCCAAGGCCGCGGTCAGCAAGCAGGTCTCGGCGCTGGAGCGCCGGCTCGGCGCCCAATTGCTGCACCGGACCACCCGCCGGTTGAGCCTGACCGAGGCCGGCCAGGCCTATCTGCGCCATGCCCAGGGCGCCTTCGCCGAGGCCCGCGCGGCCGAGGACGCGGTCGCCGGCACCCACGCCGCGCCGCAGGGCCGGCTGCGGGTGTCGGCGCCGATGACCTTCGGCGCGCTGCACGTGGCGCCGTGGCTGGCCGGGTTCCTGGCCCGTTATCCGCAAGTCGACCTGGATCTGCAGCTCGACGACCGCGAACACGACCTGGTCCAGGGCAGCTTCGACCTGGCGATCCGCCTGGGCCGGCTGGAAGCCTCCAGCCTGGTCGCGCGCGCCATCGCCTACAGCCGGGTCGTGGTGTGCGCGGCGCCGGCGTACCTGCAGCGCGCCGGCCGGCCGCAGCGCCCGGACGAACTCGGCGGCTACGACTGCCTGCATTTCACCCTGTCCGCCAGCGGCCGCACCTGGAGCTTCGCCCGCGACGGCGAGGTGGTGCGGGTGGCGCTGGGCGCGCGGCTGGACGCCAATTCCAGCCTGGCCTTGAAGGCGGCGGCGCTGGCCGGCGCCGGCATCGTGCGGGTGCCCGAGTTCGCGGTCGCACGCGAACTGGCCGAGGGCGCACTGGTGCAGGTGTTGCCGGATTGGGAGCTGCCGGGGCTGGATGTGCATGCGGTGATGCCGGAGCGGCGTTACGTGCCGGCCAAGGTGCGAGCCTTCGTCGAGCATCTGATCGACAGCTGGATGCACGGCGGCGGCTGGAGCGACGCACGTTCGCTCCAGCCGCGCCGGCCGGTCGCGCAAGGCGCGCAACGCGCGGAGGGGATCGAGCCCCAGGATTGATTCCTTCCGCCCTGGGGACGCACGCCGCGGGCGTCGCCGCAACTGCGCTGCCGGCCGCGCATCTCAGAAGCTGAGACTCATCTCGTTAGACTGGTGGCGAACAATCGCAATCGAATGTGGCAGGGACGCAGGGGGTCGAGCCTCTGGCTTGCTCCCTGCGCCCCTATTGACCGAGCGTCCCGATGCCCCTGACCGCCGCCCTCGTTTCCATCGCGTTCGCCGTGCTGATCGGCGCCGTCCTGGCCTGGCTGATGGCCCGCGCCGGCGCTGTGCGCGCGCTGGAGACCGCGCGCGCTGAGCTCGGTGCGCAGTTGAACGCGGCCCAGCAGGAACGCGCCCAGCTGGCCGAGCGCGCCGCGCGCATCCCCGAACTGCAGGCGCGCCTGGACGAGCTGGAGCACCAGCGCGACGCGCTGGTGCGCGACAGCGGCGGCCTGCGCGAGAGCATCGGCCGCACCGCCGCCGAACTGGAAAAAGAGCAACAGACCCTGCAACGCCTGCGCCAGGACTACGACGCGCTGGAGCGCTCGCGCGACGAGATCGCCGCGCAGTCGCAGCAGCGCTCGGTCGAGCTGGAGCGGCTGTCGACCCAACTCGACGCCGAACGGCGCCAGGCGCAGGAAAAGATCGCCCAGCTGCGCGAGGTGCGCGAGGATCTGTCGGTCCAATTCAAGAACCTGGCCAACGACATCCTGGAAGAGAAGAGCAAGCGCTTCACCGAGCAGAACCGCAGCCACCTCGGCCAACTGCTCGACCCGTTGCAGCAGAAGCTGAGCGAGTTCCAGGCCAAGGTCGAAACCGTCTACGACCAGGAGACCCGCGACCGCACCGCGCTCGGCGAGCAGGTGCGCCAGCTGATGGCGCTCAATCAGTCGCTCAGCGAGGACGCCAAGAACCTCACCACCGCGCTCAAGGGCTCGAGCAAGACCCAGGGCGCCTGGGGCGAGCTGATCCTGGAGCGGGTGCTGGAATCGGCCGGGCTGCGCAAGGGCGAGGAATACGATGTGCAGGAAAGCCACGGCACCGAGGACGGCGAGCGCCGCCCGGACGTCACCGTGCACCTGCCGGAAGACCGGCACCTGGTCATCGACTCCAAGGTCTCGCTGACCGCGTACGAAGAGTTCGTCAACGCCGAGGACGAAGACTTGCGCGCGCGTGCGCTCAAGCGTCACATCGAATCGGTGCGCCAGCACATGCGAGGGCTGTCGGAGAAGCGCTACCAGGAGCTGTACGGCCTGCGTTCGCTGGATTTCGTGCTGATGTTCGTGCCGATCGAGCCCGCTTTCATGCTCGCGGTGACCCACGACCGCAACCTGTTCATGGACGGCTGGCAGCGCAACGTGCTGATGGTGTCGCCGTCGACCCTGCTGTTCGTGGTGCGCACCGTCGCCCACCTGTGGCGGCAGGAGGCGCAGAACCGCAATGCGCAGGAGATCGCCAAGCGCGGCGCGCAGCTGTACGACCGCCTCAGCGCTTTCGTCGCCGATCTGGAAAAGGTCGGCGAGCGCATCGAGCAGGCCAAGGAAAGCTTCGATGCGGCGCGCGGCAAGCTGGCGCAGAACAAGGGCAACGTGATCCGCCAGGCGGAGATGCTGCGCGACCTGGGGGTGAAGCCGAATCGCGCCTTGCCGGCCGCTCTGGTCGAACTTTCGGCCGACGACGATGCGCCCGCCGGCGACGCGTCCGGCAACGGCCCGCTCAGCGACGGCCCACAGCCGATCGAAGGCGCCGCCGGCCTACCACCGCCGAGCGACGAAGCCGCACCCTTGTAGGAGCGGCGTAAGCCGCGACCACCGGCGCGGCGGAGTACCACGCCGCCTTCCGAAACGACGCCGCGGTCGAACGAGCCCGATTGTCTGCGCTTCGGCGAGGGCGTTTTCGTACATCGCTGCGATGGTCGCGGCTTACGTCGTTCCTGCAGGTGTGGGCGACGCAGACGCACAAAACGAAACGGCCCGGATCGCTCCGGGCCGTTTCGTTTTCGCTGTGCGTCGCGCGTTCGCCGCTCAGGTGCCGTCGGTCGGCATCACCGGCATGGCGTCGGCGGGGACGCTGGGGTTGCTGTCGTCCTGCAGGTACTCGGGCAACTGGCTGTCGCCGTTCTTGTCCATGCGGTCGCCGAAGATCTGGTAGTCGCGGCGCTGCATCCAGGAATCGCGGACCAGGGCGTACTCGTCCTCGGCGCCGTCGCGCAGGCTGTCCAGCGGCAGCAGCTGGGCGCGCACGTCGACCAACTGCAGGCCCTGCAGCGGGATGCGGATGCGGTCGCGCTCGACCTGGCGAAGCGGGCTCAACGGCGCATCGGCGAGGGCGCCGAACGAATCGCGCACGGTGCGCGGGCCGAAGAACGGCAGCTCGACGTAGCGCGAGCGCTTCCAGCCCCACACGCCCAGGGTCTGGCCGAAGTCTTCGCTGCGATTGGGCAGCTTGGCGTCGCTGGCCGGATCGAAGATGCCGCCGATGCCCAGGGTGGTGTTGAGGGCGAAGCGGCCCAGCGACTGCGCAGCCTGCTTCGGCTTGCCCTGCAGCAGCGCGTTGAGCGCCGACACCGGCTGGCCGAGATTGTTGAAGAAGTTGCTCACGCCCAGCCGGATCGGCCGCGGCACGACCTTGCTGTAGGCGCGCGCCAGCGGGCGGGCGATGCCGCGGTCCACCGCCATGTTGAAGCGGTGCATCTTGCGGTTGTAGCGCTCCCACGGATCGTAAGCGCCCGGCACGTTGGCCGGGGCCGGCAGGGTCGGGTCGGCGACCGGGTCGTATTCCTGCGGCTGCACGCCGTAGATCTCGTCGAAATCGCGCTCGGCGTCGGTGCGCGGGTCGTCCGCACCGGTCGTGGCGGGCGGCGGAGCGTTGGAATCGATGCCGGCGGCGGAGGCCGCCGGGTCGACGGTCGCGCTGGCGTCGGCCGGCGTCGGCGCGGCCGGCTCGGTTTGCTCAGCCGCGGCGGCGCTTTCGCCGGCGGCGACCGCGGCGCTGCCGGCCATCGCCAGCGCGCGCGCCGAATCGGTCTGCACCGGCGCGGCGGCGACCGCTGCGATCGGCGCATCGTGGCCGCTGCCCGGATCGGCGAGTTCTACGGTCTGAACTTCGGCCGCCGGCGCCGGATCGGCGCCCGACTGGGCGAAGGCGGGAACGGCAGGCAGCGCGGCGAGGGTCAGGCCGAGTGCGAGAGTGAGTGCGTGGGGGCGCATGGGTTGCAGTCTAGTCTTCCAGGACGAACGGGTGGGGGCGGCCTGGCCCGGACTTCGGGCGAAGACGACCGCAACAGCGGAATATGCGACGCGAGAACGGAATCAGCGACCGAAGCCTAGCGCGTCGTCGAGGCGATAGGCGGCGCGCAACTCGGTCAGGCCGGGCGGCGTGCCGATCACCTCGACGCCCGGCGCCAGCGACGCCAGCTCGGCCAGCAGCGCCAGGCCGGCGCTGTCGACCGAACTCACCGCCGACAGATCGAAGCGGCGCGCGCCGGGCGCCAGCGCGCGCGCCTGCGGCCACAGCGTCGCCGCCGCGGTGCGGTCGAGCGCGCCGGCGAAGCTCAGGGCATCGCCGTCCTTGCGCACGCTGGCGGGGGCGCCGGCCATGCTCAGTTGCTGCCGGCCTGGGCCTGCAGCTTGCCGGCCTTGAGTTCGGCGGCGACCTGGGCGATCGACTTCTGGCTCAGCGGCGCGTCGAACTGATTGCGGAAGGTCTGCACGAAGCTGACGCCTTCGACCATCACGTCGAACACCTTCCACTGCGTGCCGTTCTTGCGCAGCAGGTAGTCGACCGGCACCGGCTCGCCGCCCTGGCGCAGGAACTCGCTCGACACCTTGACGATGGCGCCGCCGCGCAGCGGGGTCTCGGACTTGATCCGCACCTTGAGCTTGGTGTTGAAGTCGAGCAGGGCCGAGCCGTAGCGCTGCATCAGGCTGCCGGTGAGGGCATCGGCGAACGCGTTGACGTCGCCGTCGGAAGCGCCGCGGCCGTGCGTGCCCAGCACCAGGCGCGCCGCGTAGTTGCGGTCGAACACCTGGTTGAACTCGGTCGCGATGAACTGGCTGAGCGCGCTGCGGTTCTTGGTGAACTCGGCGCGACGCGCTTCCAGGGTCGAGAGGATGCGGGTGCTGTTGGTGAGCACCATCGCGCTCGGCGTGCCGGCGGCCGGGGCGGCCTGGCCCGCGGCCGCGGTGGCCTGGGCGAAGGCGAGAGCGGGCGTGCCGGCCAGCAGGGCCGAGGCGACGACGATGGAGATCAGGGAACGCTTCATTTCTGGGTCTCGTCCGTGGTGGGGGCGGCTTCGCCCTGGAGGTAGTCGGGGACGCCGGCGTCGGCGGGCTTGGCGTCGCCGCCGCCCGCATTGCCGCCTTGTGCGCCACCGCCGCTGAACATGTACTTGCCGACCAGCTGAATGAGGTCGATCGCCGGCTGGGTCAGGTAGATCTCGTCGCCGGGCTTGAGGTTGTCCGGGTCGCCGCCGGGGGTCAGGCCGATGTAGCTCTCGCCGAGCAGGCCGCTGGTGAAGATGCCGGCGGCGGTGTCGGCCGACAGCTTGTCGTAGCGCTTGTTGATCGCCAGGGTCACGATCGAGTTGTACTTGACCGGGTCCAGCGAGATATCGGCGACCTGGCCGACGGTGACGCCGCCGATCTTGACCGGCGCGTTCGGGCGCAGCGCGCCGATCGCGGTGAAGCGGGCCTTGATCTCGTAGGTGTCGCCGCCGAAGCCGAACTTGCCGTTGGTGGAGGCGATGGCCAGCACCAGCAGCGAGCCCAGGGCGAGCAGCAGGAAGGCGCCGACGGCGAATTCGATGCGGGGACTGCGGACGGACATGGAGGTCACCTTGGGGATAAAGCCGGCGCGGTTCAATGCGCCTGGGAATAACGATTCGTTGACGTTGGTGGATCGGATCGAGGCAGCGGAACTATCGGAGCGGTCGGTCCATCGAGGCAGCGGTCTGTCGGAGCCGCGGTGCCCTCGCCCGCGCCTGCGGAGCGCACCCCTCATCCGCGTGCGGAAGAGGGGTTGGGGTGAGGGCGCGCGCGGCGCGGCTCCGGTCACCTCATTCACACCCTCGTCCGCCCTGCGAGCCCCTTCTCCTGCAATGCGGGAGAAGGGAAAAACAGCCCACCCTCCCGCAACGCGGCGGAAGGAAAACAAACCGCACTTACTTGAACAAGAACGCCGACATCACGAAGTTGAACATCAGCACCAGCAGCGAGGCGTTGACCACCGCCCGGGTGGTCGCCACCGAGGTGCCCTCGATGGTCGGCTCGGCGTGGTAGCCGACGTAGGCCGCGACCAGCGCCGCGGTGGCGCCGAACACCGCCGACTTCACGAACGCCATCAGGAAATCGTCGACGAAGTCGACGCTGTCCTTGAGCACCTGCCAGAACGTGCCCGACTCCAGGCCGATCACGTGCACCGACTCGAAGTAGCTGGCGCAGATCGCCAGGCTGCAGAAGAAGCCGGTCAGCAGCGGCACGCACAGCACCGCCGCCCAGAAGCGCGGCGCCACCGCCTTGCCGACCGGGTCGATCGCCATCAGGCCGAGCGCGGTGATCTGGTCGGTGGCGCGCATCAGCCCGAGTTCGGCCGCGATCGAGCTGCCGGCGCGGCCGATGAACAGCAGCGCGGTCAGCACCGGCCCCAGTTCGCGATACAGGCCCAGGCCGAGCATGGCGCTGACCTGGTTGGCGGCGCCGTAGGTGTCGAGCGCCCGGTAGCCCAGCAGGGTCACCGAAAGTCCGACGAATGCACCGCCAACGGCGATGATCGGCAGCGAACGTGCGCCTATCTTATAGATTTCGCGGACCAGCTCGCGGAAAAAGTCGAGCGTCGGCCTGGAGGCGCGCAGCACCGACAGCGAGAACAGGCCGGCACGGCCCAGCGAACGGGTCGCGGCGATGAAGGGCATCAGGCGGCCTCCGATTGGCGCGGCGCGGCATCGAAGCCGATCGGGCCGTCCGGCTCGCCGCGCAGGAACTGGCGCACCAGCGGGTCGTCGCTGCGCTCCAGTTCGGCCGGGGTGCCGGAGAACACGATGCCGCCGTTGGCGATGACGATCGCATGGTCGGCGACCGGCAGGGTTTCGTGGACGTGGTGGGTGACCACGATGCTGGTCAGGCCCAGGGTGTCGTTGAGCCGGCGCACCAGGCTCATGACCACGCCGGAGGCGATCGGGTCAAGGCCGGTCAGCGGCTCGTCGTAGATCATCAGCGGCGGGTCCAGCGCCAGCGCGCGCGCCAGCGCGACCCGGCGCGCCATGCCGCCGGACAGCTCGCGCGGGTACACGTCGGCGGCGGCGCCGAGGCCGACCGCGTGCAGCTTCATCAGCACCAGCCGGCGGATCAGCGGGTTCGGCAGGCGGGTGTGGGCGCGCAGCGGCAAGGCCACGTTCTCGGCCGCGGTCAGGTCGGTCAGCAGCCCGTTGCCCTGCAGCAGCACGCCGATGCCCTTGCGCAGCTCCAGCAGCTCGCGCGAGCGGCGCGGCACTTCGCGACCGAACACCTCGACCCGGCCGGCGGCCGGGACCAGTTCGCCGGTCAGCGCCGACAGCAAGGTCGACTTGCCGCTGCCGGAGGGGCCGAGCACGGCGACGATGGCGCCGCGCGGCACCGACAGGTTGATCCCGCTCAGCACGCTGCGGCCGCCGCGGTCGAGGCGGAGGTCGGTCAGGCGGACGATGGGCGATTCGGTCGTCATGCGCTCGTGGCTGGACTGGGCTGGCGGTGAGTGGACGGCGGGGCGGGTCGGCTGCAAAACGGCGCAGCTTGGCCGAACCAGGCTGAACCGGGGTGGAGCGCGCCATTGTCGCAGGTTAGGCGGCCGGTCTCGCGGCGGCGGCAGGGACGGAGCGTTCGGCCGCCGTCGCGCCAGCGTGGCCGGGGGCGATTAAGGCGGCTTTAAGCGTGCCGGCGGGCGGTTGGGGGGCGACAGCAGCAACAGCGAATCCCTGCTGTTCAAAGGAGCAAGGCTCGGGCGACGTCAGGGGGCTGGTGAGTTGGATGGGAGGATGCCCGGGCGGTTTCGATGGGGAGCGCTTGTAGCGAGGTCGAAGGGCGAGCCTCCGGCGAGGGCCGGGGCTAGGGCGAGGGCAAGGCCGTGTGCGGCATCGCGGCATCCCCAAGAGAAGAATCGCTCCTGCCGTTGCCCACTCTTTGGAGTCCCCGCTTCGGTCCCGCCCCGCAAACGCCACACCCTGCCGCAGCGCATTGCGCGCCCTTGCGGCAAGATGTCGCGATGCCCGTGCGCGCCGATTTCCGTCTCTACCATTCCAATGCGCTGGACGTGCTCGCCGGGCTGCTGGCGCAGGAACTGCGCACGCCCGCGCCGGGGCGGGGCCTGCTCGAGCCGGACACGATCCTGATCCCGCAGGTGGCGATGCGACGCTGGTTGCAGGCGACGCTGGCCCAGGCGTACGGCATCGCCGCCAATCTCGAATTCCTGACCCCGGGCGAATTCGTCCGGCGCGCGCTCGAGGCCAACGTACCGGGCGAGGAAGACGACCTCGACGCCGCCGCGATGCGCTGGCGGCTGTATGCGACTCTGGCCCAGCCGGCGCACTGGCGCGAGCCCGCGCTGGCGCCGCTGCGCGCTTACCTGGACGGCGACGACCCGCTCAAGGCCTGGTCGCTGGCCGGCGAACTGGCTTCGCTGTTCGAGAAGTACCAGGCCTGGCGCCGCGACTGGCTGCTGGCCTGGGACGCCGGCGGCGAGCGCCACGACCCGCAGGCGGCGCTGTGGCGCAAGGTCGCCGCCGGCCGCCGCTACCGCGCGCGCCGCATCGACGACTACCTGAGCCGCTTCGGCGGCGACCAGGCGCTGGCGCCGCGCGGCCTGCCGCCGCGGCTGTTCGCCTTCGCCACCCTCAACGTCTCGCCCGACGTGCTGCGGGTGATCGCGACCCAGGCCCATGCCGGCACCCTGCACTTCTATCTGCCGACCCCGACGCGCAAGTACTGGGGCGATCTGAGCAGCTACGGCGAGCGCCTGCGCCAGCTAGACGCCGCCGGCGGGGTCGAGGCCGCGGACGAAGAAGAAAACCCCCTGCTGCAGGCCTGGGGCGCGGCCGGCCGCGATTTCATGGCGGTGCTGGGCGGCTACGAAGTCGTGCACCCATCCGGCGAAATCGCCGCCTACGCCGACCCCGAGGACAGCCGCCACGACGACCCGGCGCGCGACAGCCTGCTGCAACGGCTGCAGCGCGACCTGCTGCACCGGCGCGCGCCGCCGCTGCAGCCGTGGCGGGCCGAGGTCGAGCGCGACGACGCCAGCCTGCAGGTCCACGCCTGCCACACCCGGCTGCGCGAAGTGCAGGTGCTGCACGACCAGTTGCAGGCCCTGCTCGATCCGGATTCGCCGCAGGGCCGGCGCTTCGATCCGCCGCTGCAGCCGCGCGAGATCGCGGTGCTGGCCCCGGACATCGACCCCTACGCGCCGCACATCGCCGCGGTGTTCGGCGGCCTGGCCGGGCGTGCCGGCTATATCCCCTACGCGCTCGCCGACGTCAGCCCGCTCGCCGCCGAGCCGCTGGCCGAGGTCTTCCTGCGTTTGCTCGCGCTGCCGGTGTCGCGCTTCGGCCTGAGCGAAATACTGGATCTGCTGGCGACGCCGGCGATCGCCGAACAGGCCGGGCTCGACGGCGCCGGCCTGGACCGCCTGCGCACCTGGCTGCTGCAGGCCGGCGCGCGCTGGGGCATCGACGCCGCCCATCGCCGCCGCCACGACGCGCCCGGCGACGACGCCTACACCTGGGCCTTTGCCCTCGATCGGCTGCTGCTCGGTCATGCGGTCGGCCACGACCGCGACGGCCGCGGCGAACTGGTCGCCGGCATCGCGCCCTATGCCGAACTCGAAGGCGCCTCGCTCGACGCGCTGGATGCGTTGATCCGCCTGCTGCGCGTGCTGGCCCGCCACGAGCGCGCGCTCGACGCCGAGCTGAGCCCGGCGCAATGGGCCGAGCGCCTACTCGGTCTGCTGCGCGCCCTGCTGCCCGAGCGTCCGCGCGGCGGCGGCGACCAGCGCACCCTGGAGCGCCTGCGCAGCCTGATCGAAAGCTTCGCCCGCGACGCCGCCTTGGCCGGTGTCGAAACCACGGTGCCGGCGGAGGTGGTACGCGCGCATTTCCGCGCCGCGCTGGCCGAGGCCGACACCCGCGCGCCGCTGCTGACCGGCGGCATCAGTTTCGGTCGCATGGTGCCGATGCGCCTGATTCCGTTCCGGGCGATCTGCCTGCTCGGCATGAACGACGGCGACTACCCGCGCCGCGATCCGGCCGACGGCCTCAACCGGCTCGCCGCCGAACTGGGCACCGCCGCGCGCCGCCACGGCGACCGTTCGCTGCGCGACGACGACCGCTTCTTGTTCCTGCAGTTGTTCGCGGCGGCATCGGACAGTTTTTATCTGAGCTACCTCGGCGCCGACCCGCGCGACGGCAGCCAGCGCGAGCCCTCGGCCCTGGTCGCCGAGCTGCTCGACGTCGCCGCGCGCTACCACGCCGATCCGGCGCAGGCGCGTAAGGCCTTGGTGGTGCGGCAACCGCTGCAGCCCTTCGCCGCGGCCGCGTTCGGCGCCGGCGAACGCGAGGGGGAACGCGAGCCGCGCCGCTTCAGTTATCGCGAAGAATGGCGCGCCGCGGTCGATGCCGGCGCGCGCGGCGAACGCGCGCCGATCGGGCCTTGGCTGGAACGACCGCTGGCGCCGGCCGCAAGCGAGGACGAAGTCGCCTACGCCGAGCTGCGCGCGTTCCTGCGCGATCCGCCGACCGCGTTCCTGCGCCAGCGCCTGGGCCTGCGCCTGCCCGACCGGATCGAAGCCGAGGACGACGTCGAACCGTTGGTGCTGCCCGGCCCCGGCCTGTTCCGCCAGCAGCTGCAACAGGCGGTGTTCGACGAACTGCTGAGCGGCGCCGGCGCGGTCGACCGCGAACGGCTGCAGGCACAGCTGCGCGCGCGTGCGTTGCTGCCGTCCGGGCCGCTGGGCCGGCGCCAGCTCGATGCCCTGCTCGGCCAGGTCCGGCCGTACGCGGACGCGTTCGCGCGCTGGCGCGAGGGCGAGCCGCAGACGCTGGATTTCGCCGTCGACCTGGACGGCCGGCGCCTGTCCGGCCGGCTCGACGCGCTGTACCGCGGCGGTCTGGCGCGGTTGCGCTTCGACCGCGTGCACGGGCCGGCGCAGATCGCCCACGGCCTGGATTGGCTGGTGCTGTCGGCGCTGGGCGATGCGCGGCCGCTGGCCCAGTTCGCCGAGACCGATGCCGGCCCCGGTCCGCACCTGCGCGCGCCGGCGCCGCCGGCGCAGGCGCGTGCCGCGCTCGCCGCCCTGCTGCGCTTGCGCGACTACGGCCTGCGCGAACCGCTGCCGTTCCTGCCGCGCGCCGGCTGGCTGTGGTACGAGGCGGCGATGCAGGACCCGCAGGGCTGGAGCGAGGCCGGCTGGAACAAGGCCGAAGGCCAGTGGCGCGGCACCCCGCGCAGCTGGGGCGAGGCGAGCACGCCGGGCGCGCAGTTGGCGCTGCGCGGACGCGACCCGTTCGCCGACCCCGAACTCGGCGAGCAGTTCCGCGCCATCGCCCGGCGCGTGTTCGGCGCGGTGCTGCTGGGCCGCGACGAGGACGCGGCATGAGCGCGGCACGCGACCCCTTCCTCGACCTGCCGCTGGACGGGCTGCGCCTGATCGAGGCCAGCGCCGGCACCGGCAAGACCTACACCCTGGCCACCCTGGTCACCCGGCTGGTGATCGAGCGCGGCCTGCGCATCGGCCAGATCCTGGCGGTGACCTTCACCGACGCCGCCACTCAGGAACTGCGCGATCGCCTGCGCCGCCGTCTGCTGCTGGCCGCGCGCATCGCCGCCGCCGACCCGACCCTGCCGCGCGCCGGCGACGATGCCGAGCGCGCCCTGACCCGGCAGTTGGTCGATGCGCAAGCCGAAGCCGAAGGTGTCGCGCCGTTGCGCGCGCGCCTGCAGCGCGCCGCGCGCGAAATAGATTTGGCCGCGGTGGTCACCATCCACGGTTTCTGCGCGCGCGTGCTGGCCGAGCATGCGCTGGAAACCGGACAGCCGTTCGCCGCGCCGGAGATGATCGGCAGCGAGCGCGAGCTGCTCGACGAGATCGCGGTCGACCTGTGGCGCGCGTTCGGCGACGACCCCGGCGCGGCCGAGCTGCTGTCGCGGCAGTGGCCGGGCGGACCGGAATCTCTGGCCGCCGACCTCGGCGCGCTGCTGCGCGCGCCGCTGCTGCGGCCGCCGCTGCCGGCCGAGGCGGCCGACCCGCTGCCGGCGCTGGAAGCGGCGGCGCAGGCCTTGCGCGAATCGTTCCGCGCCCACGGCGAAGAGGCCTGCATCGCGCTGGAGAACGCGATCGCGGCCAAGGCGTTGAACGGCAACAGTTACCGCGCCGGTTTCCCGCGCGAGGCCTGGGCTTTGCTCGAGCGCTGGTGCGCCGACGGCGATGCCGCGCAGGCGCCGGACCCGCGCCTGGACAAGCTGACCCCGGCCGCGCTGGCGGCCAAGACCAACAAGGGCAAGGACGCGTCGACACCGGCCTCGCCGTTGTTCGATGCGGTCGCGGCGTATCTCGATGCGGCCCGGTCGCGCGCGCAATGGCTGGACGCGCAGGCGATCGCGCTGGTGCATCGCTTGCGCGCAGCGGCCGCGGGCCGCCTGGCCGAACTCAAGCGCGTGCGTCGGGTGCAGAGCTTCGACGACCTGATCGACGACGTGTACCAGGCTTTGCAGGGGCCGCATGGCGAGGCCTTGGCCGCACGCCTGCGCCAGCAGTACGCGGTCGCCCTGGTCGACGAATTCCAGGACACCGACCCGCGCCAATGGGCGATCTTCGAGCGCGTGTTCGGCCCGCGCAGCGCGGCGCCGGCCGGGCTGTTCCTGATCGGCGACCCCAAGCAGGCGATCTACGGCTTCCGCGGCGGCGACGTGCACACCTACCTCGGCGCGGCCGCCCAGGCCGAGCCGGCGCCGCCGCTGGAGCACAATTTCCGCTCGCGCCCGTCGCTGCTGGCGGCGATCTCGGCGTTGTACGCGCAAGCCGGCGACGCCGCCTTCGTCGATCCGCGCATCCGCTTCCGCGAAGTCGCGCCCGGCGGCGCGGTCGCCGATACCGATCTGCTGCGCGACGGCGCGGTCGCGCCGGCCTTGACCCTGCGCCGCCTGCCCGCGCCCGACGACGGCCGCAAGAAGGCCGAATGGAACGCCGGCGAGTCGCGCGAACAGGCCGCGCGCGCCTGCGTCGCCGCGATCCACGCCTGGCTGGCGCAGGCGCGCGAGGGCCGGGCGACGATCGAAGGCCGGCCGCTGCAGCCGGCCGATATCGCCGTGCTGGTGCGCAGCCACGACGAGGCCGCGCGGATCCAGCAGGCGCTGACCGCCGCCGGCATTCCCGCGGTCGCCGCCGGCCGCCGCAGCCTGTTCGCGACCGAGCAGGCGCAGGACGTGTTGAATTTGTTCGACGCCCTGCTCCACCCCGGCGACAGCGGCCGCCTGCGTACCGCCCTGGCCAGCGTGCTGATCGGCCTGGACGGCGCGGCGATCGCGCGCCTGGCGCAGGACGAGGCCGAGCAGGCGCAATGGCAGGCGCAGGCGCTGCTGTGGCGCGAGCGCTGGCAGCGCCACGGGCCGCTGGCGCTGATCGCCGACCTGTGCGCGGCGCAGGCGCCGCGCCTGCTCGCGCTCGACGACGGCGAGCGGCGCCTGACCAATCTGCTCCAACTCGGCGAAGTGCTGCAGGAAGCCGATACCCGCGCGCTGGGCTTACACGGTCTGCGCGACTGGTTGCGCCTGCGCATCGCCGAGGCCGACGACAGCGACGAGAAGCAGCAGCTGCGCCTGGAATCGGACGCGCGCCGGGTGCAGATCCTGACCCTGCACAAGAGCAAGGGCCTGGAGTTCGGCCTGGTGTTCCTGCCGTTCGCGGCGATGAACAAGGAGCCGAAGGAAGGCCGCTGGTGCGAGTACCCGGACCCCCAGCACGGCAAGGTGCTGCAGCTGAAGACCGAGCTGAGCGTCGGCGCGCCCGACTGGAAGACGGCCTTCGCGCGCGCCGCCGAAGAGCAGCGCGCCGAGGACGCGCGCCTGCTCTACGTCGGCCTGACCCGCGCCCGCCACGCACTGTGGATCGCCTGCGGCCCGCTGTACCGCAGCGCCGAATCGCCGCTGCAGCCGATGCTGGGCGACCTCGACGGCCTGGCCGCGGCGTGGCCGCAGGCGATCGAACTCGACACGGTGGCGCTCGGCGCACCGCCGCGGCCGCTGCCGCCGGCGGCGAGCGGACAGGTACCGGCGGCACGCATCGCGCGCCGCGCCGGTCCGGCGCGCGACTGGTGGGTGTACAGCTTCACCCAGCTGACCCAGGAAGACGATCGCGCTGCCGCGGCCGAGGAGCGCGGCGCCGAAGACGAGCCGGAGACCGCACCGGTGCTGCTGGCGCCGGGCGATGCGCGTTTCTCCGGCAGCCGTTTCGGCAACGTGTTGCACGAGGCGCTGGAACGGGTGGATTTCCAGCGCTGGAGCGATTGGCGCGATGACGGCGCACCGGCGCCGGACCAGGCCGCGCTGCTGGTGCAGGCGTTGCGCAAGGAAGGCTACGCCGAGCAGGACATCGACGACGGTACGGCCTTGCTGGCCTCGCTGGTCGGCCGCACCTTGACCGCGGTCTTGCCCGAAGGCGCGCGCCTGTGCGCGCTGCCGGATGCGGCGCGGCGCGCCGAGATGGAGTTCCACTTCGCTTTGGAAGCGGCGCCGGTCGACGCTTTGCTGGCGACGCTGCACGCGCACGGCTGGCTGCGCGAGCGTCGCGGCTTCGGCCTGCGTCGGCGCCTGGACGGGCTGATGACCGGCAAGATCGACCTGGTCTACGCCCACGACGGCCGCTATTACGTGCTCGACTACAAGACCAACCGCTTGCCGGCCTACGACCCGGCGCAACTCGAGCGGGCGATGGCCGACAGCGAATACACCCTGCAGTCGCTGATCTACACCGTCGCCCTGCACCGCTGGCTGCGCTTCCGCCTCGGCCCGGACTACGACTACGCACGCGATTTCGGCGGCGTGCGCTATCTGTTCTGCCGTGGCCTGGACCCGGCCGATCCGGCCGCGGGGGTGTGCGCGTTCACGCCGCCGGCGGCCCTGGTCGATGCGGTCGACGGCTTGTTCGCCGGCCACGGAGTCAGCGCATGAGCCTGCTCGACGCGCTGTTCCGCGACGGCAGCCTGCGCACCGTCGATCACGCCCTGGCCCAGGCCCTGCGACGGCTCGACCGCGACACGCCCGACCCGGTGCTGGCCGCGGCGGCACTGGCGTCGCAGGCGATCGCGCGCGGCCACGCCGCGTTCGATCCGGCCCAACCGCAGGCCTACAGCGAGGCCGCGATCGACTGGCCCGAGCCGCAGGCCTGGCGCGAGGCGCTGGCGCAGTCGCGCTGGGTCGCCACGCCCGACCCGCAGCAGCCGGCCGACGCCGAGACGCCGCTGGTGCTGGAGCGCGGCCTGCTCTACCTGCGCCGCTATCGCGAGTACGAACGCCGCCTGGCCCAAGGGTTGCGCCGGATCGCCGCGCAGGCGCCGCCGCCGCCCGATCTGCAGGCGCTGGCGCCGTTGTTCGCGGCCTTGTTCCCGCAGGCGCGCGACGGCGACCGCCAGGCGCGCGCGGCGGCGCTGGCGCTGCTGCAATCGCTGCTGCTGGCGACCGGCGGCCCCGGTACCGGCAAGACCACCACCATCGCCCGCTTGCTCGCGCTGCTGATCGCGCAGGCGCGCCTGGACGGAGCGACGCCGCCGCGCATCGCCCTGGCCGCACCGACCGGACGCGCCGCCGAACGCATGGCCGAAAGCCTGCGCATGGCGACGGGCGCGCTGCAGACGCTGGAACCCGGCTTGGCCGCGGCCCTGCCGGCATCGGCCAGCACCCTGCATCGCTTGCTCGGCAGCGTGCCCGACAGCGCGCGCTTCAAGCACGATGCGGTCCATCCGCTGGCCTACGACGCGATCGTGGTCGACGAGGCCTCGATGGTCGACCTGCCGCTGATGTGCAAGCTGGTCGAGGCGGTGCCCGACGGCGCGCGGCTGATCCTGCTCGGCGATCGCGATCAGCTGCCCTCGGTCGAAGCCGGCGACGTGCTGGCGGCGATCGTCGACGCCGCCGGCGAGGACGAAGGACTGCCGGCGCCGGTCGCCGAACGCCTGCGGCCCCTGCTCGGCGAATTGCCTGTGCGCGCCGACCCGGGTTCGCTCGGCGCCTGTCGGGTGCATCTGCGCCGCGGCTATCGCCAGACCGAAAGCCTGGACCTGGCGCCGCTGGCGGCGGCGGTACGCGCCGGCGATGCCGATGCCGCGTTGGCCTTGCTGCGCAGCGGCGAGTTGGCCGGGGTGCATTTCCACGAGGACCTGCACGACCCGTTGACCGGCGTCGGCCGCGAAGCCTTGTTGCCGGCCTGGCGCGCCTTGAGCGAGGCGCGCGATCCGTTGCAGGCCCTGGCCCTGGCCACGCGCCTGCGCCTGCTGACCGCGCTGCGCGACGGCGGCCAGGGCGCGGCGCCGCTCAATGCGCGGATCGAAGAGGCCCTGGCCGGTTCGCACCGGCCGACCTATTTCCACGGCCGGCTGCTGCTGATCACCGAGAACAGTTATCGCCACGGCCTGTTCAACGGCGACATCGGCGTGTGCCTGCGCGCGCGCGACGAGCAGGGCCGCGACGTGCCCGGCGCGCCGGTGCTGGCCTGGTTCGCCGGCGGCGCCGGCGGCGCGCGGCCGTTCCATCCCTCCGCCCTGCCCGCCCACGGCGGCGCGTTCGCGATGACCGTGCATAAATCGCAGGGCTCGGAGTTCGATTCGGTGTGGCTGCAGCTGCCGCGCCAGGACGCGCGCCACCTGTCGCGCGAGCTGGTCTACACCGGACTGACCCGGGCCCGGCGCGAGCTGCATCTGGCCGCGAGCGAGGCGGTGCTGCGCCAGGCGCTGTCGCGGCATGCGGCGCGGGTCTCGGGGTTGGCGTGGCGATTGGGCGGGTGAGGTCGGCGTTGGGCTGGAGCGGCGACAGCAACAGCAACAGCAACAGCAAATCCCCCTGCCCCGCTTTTTGAAAGGGGGAACGGCAGGAGCTTCAAAAGGGTTAGTGGGAGCGGCTGGTTGGAGGGGGATCGATCGGCGCGTGCAGCCAGGGCGTGTCGCAACACGGCGCCGGTCACCTGCCCGTTCCCATACTCGCCCGGCGCGTGCCCGCTTGGGGTGCGCGTACGCACCCGGAGCCTTCGCCCCTTTTCGGAACGCGTACGTACCCGAAGCATCCTCCCCTTGGAAAAGGGGGGATGGATTCGCTCTCAGCGTCTTCGATCCGACGCTGCGGTCCTCAAACCAGCGCCGCGTCCTCGTCGCTGGGCGTATCGTCGCGACGCGCATCGGCCGGGGCCGCCTTGCCGGCGCGCGCCGGGGCCTTGCCGCCGCGACCGTCCACCGCTTCGGCGATCGCTTCGATCGCCTCCACCACCGGCACCGCGATCGTGCGCGATTCGCCGGCCTCCTTGGCCAGCCCGTGCGCCAACGCCGCTTCGGCTTCCTCCGACGCCTTGCGGAAACGCTTGGCGTCCGGGCACAGCACCTGCATGTAGTCGGCGTCGAAGTTGAGCCGCTCGACCAGGAAGTCGATGAAGGCGCGGACCTTGGGCGATTGCACCTGGCCGCGCGGGAACACCGCGTTGAACTCGTATTCCGGCCCAGTCCAGCCGGCCAGCACGCGCTGCACGTAGCCCTGTTCGGCGAAGGCCTTGACGGTGACGTCGGCGGCCAGCATCAGCGCCTCGCCGCACAGCAGCGCGCCGCGCAGCGGGCCCGGGTCGTTGGCGACCATCACCGGGTCGATCACGTAGTCGACGCTGCGTTCGCCGTCGCTGAGCGGCCAGACGTATTCGTTGTTGCGGCGCGATTTCGGCATCGCCAGGGTGCGGTGATGGCGCAGATCGTCCGGGTGCAGCGGTTCGCCGTGGCGCGCCAGGTAATTGGGGCTGGCGTAGATCTGGGTGCGGAAGATCGCCAGCCGGCGCTTGATCAGGTTCGAATCGGGCAGGTCGCCGACCCGCAGCGCGACGTCGATGCCCTTGTCGATCAGGTCGACGTTGTCGTTGCTGAGGTTCATCTCCACCCGCACTTCCGGGTGGCGCGCGTGGAACTCGCCCAGCAGCGGCGCGATCCAGGTGATGCCGACCGAGTACGGCGCGGTGATGCGCAACCAGCCGCGCGGGCCGCCCTGCAGCTGGCCGACCGCGCTTTCGGCCTCGGCCAGCTCGCGGGCGATGCGCTGGCAATGCTCGAAGTACAGATTGCCGGCCTCGGTCAGGCCGAGCTTGCGCGTCGTGCGATGCAGCAGTTGCGCGCCGAGCCGGGTTTCCAGTTCCTGCACCTTGCGGCTGACCGTGGTCTTGGGCAGGCGCAGCGCGCGCGCGGCGGCGATGAAGCTGCCGCTTTCGACCACTTTGACGAAGATCAGGGTGTCGTTGAGATCGTGAGCCATGGGGGATGGCCTCCTTTGCGAATGTGGGCGATGCCGAACCGGCGTCGCCGCGCGATGCGGCCCGGCCGTGGCCCGTCGGTGCTGGAACGAAAACGCGAAGCGGATGAGCGGATAACCACGCAAGAGCGTCGGTGCATGAACGGGCGGGCGGCAATGACGTCTGTCACCGCGGTCGACTGATCCCGTCCACTGCCGTGGATGGCGCGCGGCGGCGACAGTGGCGCACGTCGTCGTCCCGGCCGTGCGGCGCTTCCTGCGCCGGCGGTCGTTTCCCCCTTGCTTCCGTTCCAGGCGTGGGGGCCGGACGCGGTGCGATCAAGAGGGTACAGGGGGTATTGGCCCGATGTCGGGACAATTATTCCCTGAATCAGTGGCTAATCAAGTGCCGTTGGCTTCTCTACTCTGTGCCGCAGATCGACACGAGGCCCCCGCCATGTTGACCCCCCGTCAAGCCCGATTCGCTTTTCTACCTTTGATGTTGGTGGCCATGTCCGCCCTGATCGGGCTGGCCGTGGTCGTGTTTCGCCAGGGCCTGGCCCAAGGCCCGGAAGAGGCCTGGATGCTGGCCTGGGTGCTCGCGTTCACCATCGCCCTGCCGGCGGCCATGCTGCTGATGCCGGCGGTGAGCGCGCTGCTGGCGCATTACACCCGAGGTCATTCCGAGGGTGACACGCGTCATGGGATCATCCCGGTCGTGGGATCAAAAGTCCCAGGGGCGGGACAATGAAAGCCCCTTTGGTTGTACTCGGTGCCACCGGCGGCATCGGCCGCGGGGTCGTCCGCGCCGCGATCGACAGCGGCCGGCCGGTCGTCGCGGTCGCGCGCCAGGCCTCCGAACTCAAGGCGCTCAAGGCCGGCTACCCCCACGCCGACCTGACCACGATCGCCGGTTCGGTCGCCAACGACGCCGCCGGCGCCAAGCTCGCGCGCGCGCTGCGCAAGCTCGGGCGCCCGCTCGCCGGCGTGGTCGCCGCGGTCTGCGGCAACGCCGAACGCGGCCGCCTGCTCGACAACCCGGCCGAGTTTCTGCGCCGCAAGCTCGACGAGGACCTCCTCCCCCACCTCGCCGCGGCGCGTCACTTGCTGCCTCTGCTGGCCGAATACGATCGCGGCGGCACGTATGTGCTGATCGGCGGTCCCGGCAGCGAGCATCCCTGGGCCGGCTACGGGCACCGTTCGATCGGCGCCGCCGCGCTGCGCATGCTCGCGCGCGTGCTGCACGACGAAGCGCGCCAGTTGTCGGTGCGGGTGCAGTTGCTCGCCGTCGACACGCCGGTGTGCACCGAGTTCAACCAACGCCATTCCTGCCCCGAATGGCCGAGCGCGCTGTCGGTCGGGCAGCGCGCCCTGGCCCTGGTCGATCACGACGTCAGCGGCGAGCTGCCGCGCCCGATCGTGCCCTACGCGCTGCGCTTGCCGCCGCCGGAACTGCCGCCGCGCGGCGCCGCGCGCGTTCCGCCTCCGCCCGCCCGCGACGAGCCCGCGCGCTCGCAGCCCGCCAGCGATTCCGATCCCGCCGCCCGTTCCATCCTCCCCGAGTCGACGCCTTCGGGTGCGCAAGATCCGGACTGCGCATCGGACGAAAAGGCGCAACGCTGTCTGCAGGACGCGCGTGCGCTGTTGAAGTCGTTGACCTCCAAGAATCCCAAACAGGAACCCACCCCCCGATGAGCACTCGCAAATCTCTCGTCCGCTCCGCCCGTACCGGCGTCGGACCCTCCGTGCTCGCGCTGGCCGCGAGCATCGTCATCGCCCTGGTCGCCGTGGGTTGCGGCAGCCAGGCCGCCACGCCGGAAGGCATGCCGCCGCCGCCGGAAGTCAGCGTCGCCCAGGTGCTGAACAAGCAGGTCCGGCAGTGGGACGAGTTCACCGGCCGGGTCAGCGCGATCGAAACGGTCGAGCTGCGTCCGCGCGTGAGCGGCTATGTCGAGCGGGTCGCCTACCAGGAAGGCCAGGAGGTCAAGAAGGGCGATCTGCTGTTCGTGATCGACCAGCGCCGCTACCGCGCCGAGCTCGCGCGCGCCCAGGCCGAACTCGAGCGCGCGCGCGCCGAAGCGCGCCTGGCCCAGACCCAGGACAAGCGCGCCCAGACCCTGGTCGAGGCCAAGGCGATCTCGCGCGAAGAGTTCGAGACCCGCCGCGCCGCCAGCACCCAGGGCGACGCCGCGGTGCGCGCGGCCGAAGCCGCGGTCGCCTCGGCCCAGCTCGACCTGACCTTCACCGAAGTGCGTTCGCCGATCAGCGGCCGCGCCGGCCGCGCCCTGGTCACTGTCGGCAACCTGGCCTCGGCCGACCAGACCCTGCTGACCACCCTGGTCTCGCAGGACCCGATGTACGTCTACTTCGAAAGCGACGAGCAGACCTACCTGCGCTACAAGGAACTGGCCCGCAAGGGCGAACGCGCCGACAGCAAGAACCCGGTGCGCGTCGGTCTGGCCAGCGAAACCGGCTACCCGCACGAGGGCACGGTCGATTTCACCGACAACCAGGTCGACCCGAGCACCGGCACCATCCGCGCCCGCGCGGTGCTGCCGAACCCGGACCGTTTGTTCACCCCGGGCCTGTTCGCGCGCGTCCAGCTCGAAGGCAGCGGCGACTTCCAGGCCCTGCTGGTCGACGACAAGGCGGTGCTGACCGACCAGGACCGCAAGTACGTCTACGTGCTCGGGCCGAAGAACGAGGCCCTGCGCAAGGACATCGTGCCGGGGCGGATGATCGACGGCTTGCGCGTGGTCACCTCCGGCTTGTCGCCGCAGGACAAGGTCATCGTCCACGGCGTGCAGAAGGTGTTCATGCCGGGCATGCCGGTGTCGCCCAAGACCATCGCGATGGGCGCGCCGGCTCCGGGTCCGCAGGTGGCGCAGGCGGCCGGGTCGAAGTGATCCCGGGCTAGCGCGACCGTCCGAACCGGCGGCCCCGGGCGCTCCGCCCGGGCCGGTTCAAAAGCAATCGAAGGCCGCTCCCGTCGCGGGGGCGGCCGGGGACTCATGCGGCTGCAAACCGCACCAAGGACTCCTTCATGGACTTTTCCAAATTCTTCATCGACCGGCCGATCTTCGCCGCGGTGCTGTCGATCGTGATCTTCGCCGCCGGCCTGATCGCGATACCGATCCTGCCGATCAGCGAATATCCCGAAGTGGTACCGCCCTCGGTGATGGTGCGCACGGTGTATCCGGGCGCCAACCCCAAGGTCATCGCCGAAACCGTCGCCACGCCGTTGGAAGAAGCGATCAACGGCGTCGAAGACATGATGTACATCAAGTCGGTCGCCGGTTCCGACGGCGTGCTGGCGATCACCGTCACCTTCCGCCCCGGCACCAATCCCGACGATGCCGCGGTGCGCGTGCAGAACCGGGTCAGCCAAGCGCTGGCGCGACTGCCCGAGGACGTACGCCGGCAAGGCGTGACGACCCAGAAGCAGGCGCCGGTGTTCCTGATGGTGGTGCACCTGACCTCGCCCAACGGCAAGTACGACACCCTGTACCTGCGCAATTACGCCCGACTGCACGTCAAGGACCAACTGGCCCGGTTGCAGGGCGTCGGCGACGCGCAGATCTTCGGCGGCGGCGACTACGCCATGCGCGTGTGGCTGGACCCGGACAAGGTCGCCTCGCGCGGCCTGACCGCCAGCGACGTGCTGCGCGCCATGCGCGAGCAGAACGTGCAGGTCTCGGCCGGCCAGCTCGGCGCCGAGCCGATGCCGAACAGCGAGTTCCTGACCCTGATCAACGCCAAGGGCCGCCTGCAGACCGAGGAAGAGTTCCGCAACATCGTGGTCAAGAGCGGTAGCGACGGCGAAATCGTCCGCCTGGGCGACATCGCCCGCCTGGAGCTGGGCGCCGGCGACTACAGCCTGCGCTCGCAGCTCGACGGCAAGAACGCGGTCGGCATCGGCATCTTCCAGTCGCCGGGCGCGAACGCGCTGGAGATCCAGGAACAGGTGATCGCCAACATGGATCGCCTGTCCAAGAGCTTCCCCGAGGGCATCAAGTACGAAGCGGTGTACGACACCACCATCTTCGTGCGCGACTCGATCAAGGCGGTGGTCACCACCCTGCTGGAAGCGATCCTGCTGGTGGTGCTGGTGGTGATCCTGTTCCTGCAGACCTGGCGCGCTTCGATCATCCCGCTGCTGGCCGTGCCGGTATCGGTGGTCGGCACCTTCGCCGCGTTGTACCTGCTCGGCTTCTCGATCAACACCCTGAGCCTGTTCGGCCTGGTGCTGGCGATCGGCATCGTGGTCGACGACGCGATCGTGGTGGTGGAAAACGTCGAGCGCAACATCGAAGAAGGCCTGAGCCCGCTGGAAGCGGCGCACCAGGCGATGAAGGAAGTGTCCGGACCGATCGTCGCCATCGCTCTGGTGCTGTGCGCGGTGTTCGTGCCGATGGCCTTCCTGTCCGGCGTCACCGGTCAGTTCTACAAGCAGTTCGCGGTCACCATCGCCATCTCCACGGTGATCTCGGCGATCAACTCGCTGACCCTGTCGCCGGCCCTGGCCGCGCGCCTGCTCAAGCCGCACGGCGCGGCCAAGGATGCGCCGACGCGCCTGATCGACCGCCTGTTCGGTTGGCTGTTCCGTCCGTTCAACCGCTTCTTCAACAGCAGCTCGGAGAAGTACCAGAGCGCGGTTTCGCGCACCCTGGGCAAGCGCGGCGCGGTGTTCGCGGTCTATGCGGCGCTGCTGATCGGCACCGGCTTCATGTTCAAGATCGTGCCCGCCGGCTTCATCCCGCTGCAGGACAAGCTGTACCTGATCGCCGCGGTCAAGCTGCCGGAAGGCGCCTCGATCGCGCGCACCGACGCGCTGTTGAAGAAGGTCACCGACGTCGCCGGCAAGATCGACGGCGTGCAGAACACCATGGCCTTCCCCGGCCTGAACGCGGTGCAGTTCACCAACACGCCCAACACCGGCGTGGCGTTCCTGCCGCTGAAGCCGTTCAACGAACGCAGCCGCACCGCGGTGGAGATCACCGCGGAGTTGAACCAGAAGATCGCCGGCTTCCAGGAGGGCTTCAGCTTCGCCCTGATGCCGCCGCCGATCCTCGGCCTGGGCAACGGCGCGGGCTATCAGATGTTCATCCAGGACCGCAACAACCTCGGCTACGGCGCGCTGCAGAACGCGGTCAGCGCGTTCCAGGGCACGGTCATGCAGACCCCGGGCATGGGCTACGCCAACAGCACCTACCAGGCCAACGTGCCCCAGCTCGACGCCGAAGTCGACCGGGTCAAGGCCAAGGCGCAGGGCGTGCCGCTGACCGAGTTGTTCGACACCCTGCAGACCTACCTGGGTTCGGCCTACGTCAACGACTTCAACCAGTTCGGCCGCACCTGGCAGGTCATCGCCCAGGCCGACGGCGCTTACCGCGACAGCGTCGAGGACATCGCCAACCTGCGCACCCGCAACGACCGCGGCGAAATGGTGCCGATCGGTTCGATGGTCACGGTCAAGCAGACCTTCGGCCCCGACCCGGTGCTGCGCTACAACGGCTATCCGGCGGCCGACATCGCCGGCGACGTCGACCCGCGGGTGATGTCCTCGGCGCAGGCGATGGACGTGGTCAAGGGCGTGGCCGACAAGGTCCTGCCCAAGGGCATGGACATCGAATGGACCGACCTGAGCTACCAGCAGGCCAGCCAGGGCAATGCCGCGCTGATCGTGTTCCCGCTGGCCATCCTGCTCGCCTTCCTGGTGCTGGCGGCGCTGTACGAAAGCTGGACCCTGCCGCTGGCGGTGATCCTGATCGTGCCGATGTGCATGCTCTCGGCCCTGCTCGGCGTGTGGCTGACCGGCGGCGACAACAACGTGTTCGTGCAGGTCGGCCTGGTGGTGCTGATGGGCCTGGCGTGCAAGAACGCGATCCTGATCGTCGAGTTCGCCCGCGAGCTGGAACTGCAGGGCAAGGGCATTGTGGAAGCCGCTCTGGAATCCTGCCGCCTGCGCCTGCGTCCGATCGTGATGACCTCGATCGCGTTCATCGCCGGCACCGTGCCGCTGGTGCTCTCGCACGGCGCCGGCGCGGAAGTCCGCTCGGTCACCGGCATCACCGTGTTCGCCGGCATGTTGGGCGTGACCCTGTTCGGTCTGTTCCTGACTCCGGTGTTCTATGTCGCGCTGCGCAAGCTGGTCGGGACCAAGCTGGTCTCGCACGGCGACCACCACAGCGCTCTGGAGAAAGTCCATGCGTAATCTGAAACTCCCCGCCGTGGCGGCCTTGAGCCTGGCCCTGGCGGCCTGCGCGGTCGGTCCGGACTATGTCCGGCCGACCCTGGCCACGCCGGATTCGTTCGCCCGCGGCGACGCCGCCGCGGCCACCGACGGCAGCGTCGCGCCGCAGCCCGACAACGAGTTCTGGCAGAACTTCAACGATCCGCTGCTGACCCGGCTGATCGAGGAGTCGCTGTCGGCCAACCACGACCTGCGCATCGCCCTGTCCAACTACGACCGCGCCAACGCCCTGCTGCGCGGCGCCAAGTTCGACCGCTTCCCGACCATCACCGGCAGCGCCAGCGGCAGCGAAAGCCGCTCCAGCTCCGACCAGATGCCGAACGTGTCCAACGACGGCCGCGACAACGAGAGCTACAGCGTCCAGGCCAACGCCAGCTGGGAACTCGACCTGTTCGGCCGGGTCCGGCGCAGCGTCGAATCGGCGCGCGCCGAAACCTGGGCCAGCGCGGCCGACCTGCAGGCGATGCAGGTGTCGATCGTCGGCGAAGTGGCGCGCAGCTACGTCGAACTGCGCGGCCTGCAGGAACGCCTGCGGGTCGCGCGGGTCAACGCCGACAACCAGAAGGAAACCCTGCGCCTGGTGCAGGCGCGCTTCGACGCCGGCCGCGGCACCGAGTTCGATACCTCGCGCGCCCGCGCCCAGCTCGAAGCGACCCTGGCCCGGGTGCCGAACCTGGAAGCCCAGGTCGCGGTCACCCAGCACCGCCTCGCCGTGCTGACCGGGCAGACCCCGGACGCGCTGATCGCCACCCTGGACGCGGCGGCGCCGTTGCCGGCGCTGCCGGCGCGGCTCGACGCCGGCACCCCGGGCGAACTGCTGCGCCGCCGGCCCGACGTGGCCGCGGCCGAGCACCGCCTGCACGCATCGACCGCGCGGATCGGCGTGGCCACCGCCGACCTGTTCCCGCGCTTCACCCTCAGCGGCCTGATCGGTTCGCAGGCGATCGACACCAGCGCGCTGTTCGAACGCGCCAGCGAAACCCGCCTGGTCGCGCTCGGCATCGATTGGTCGTTCCTCGACATCGGCCGCGTCCGCGCCCGGATCAAGGCCGCCGACGCCCAGGCCGAAGGCGAGCTGGCGCGCTATCAGCAGAGCGTGCTGCTGGCGCTGGAAGACACCGAGAACGCCCTGGTGCGCTACGCCCGGGCGCGGGTCGAGGACCAGCACCTGGAACGCGCCGCGCAGGACAGCGCCAAGGCCGCGCAGCTGGCGCGGGTGCGTTACGAGGCCGGCGCCGCCGACCTGTTCGAGGTGCTCGACGCCGAGCGCACCCAGTTGCAGGCCCAGGACGCGTTCGCCGACGGCCGCACCCGCAGCGTTACCGGCGCGATCGCCCTGTACAAGGCGATGGCCGGCGGCTGGCCGGCCCGCGAACCGGTGCGCGAGGGCGTGGCCGGGCGCTGAGCCCAGCGACGGGGCGCTCGTCGGCCATGCCCGGCGAGCGTCCCCGGCCGTCGGCTGAGCCGCGGCGAAAGCTCCTGAGGTTTCTTGACCGGCGCGATTCCCGGGGCGCGGCGCGGCCCTTCCCCTCTCGATCGCCGCGCACCGGCGCCGGTCTTTTTGCAGTCCCGCGGCGGACCGGTGCGACCGGTCCCCGTCCGAGGCCCTGCCGCCGCACGGCGGCCGTTTTCCTCGACCCGACGGTCCGGCCGCGACGTCCCGCGGCGCGGCCCGCCCGCCGCCGGCGGAACGGCGGACGCGACCTGGTAGCGCGTCCGCCGTGCTTCGGCGCAGCGGCCGGATCGTCGGTTTTTTGTCCCCCGCCGGCGCATCCGGCTTCGCTGCCGCACGGCTCGCATCGTCTCGGGCTAGACTGCTGCGCTTCGGACGTGGGAGCGGACTGAACGTATGCGCATCGGCCTGTGGGCGCTGTTGATCGCGTTGGCCTGCGCCTGCCTGCCGGCCGCCGCGCAATCGCTGAAGGTCGAGGTCCTGCTGACCGATACCGACCTGCAGGCCCCGCCGGTCGGCGCGCCGGTGATCAAGCGCCTGGTCGCCGAGCGTCCCGACGAGGTGATCCGTTTCAGCCTGCCGCGCCGCGACGCCGGCTATTGGCTGCGCCTGACCAGCCAGCGCGCGATCGCCCCGCACGAGGGCCAGTTGCTGGTGCTGCGCGGGCCGCGGGCGATGGGCCCGCTGCTGTACTACCCGCCCGGCGCCGGCGCGCGCGAAGTCGAGGACGCCGAGCACGGCGGCGTGCCGCTGATGCGGCGCGGCTGGGTGCTGGCCCTGCCCAACGGCTGGCCGCCGTCCTCGGTGGCGTACCTGCGGATCAAGGGGCGCGCGGCGATGAGCGAGATCCGCCTGTCCTTCGCCAGCATTCCCGACCTGGCCCGGCAGGAGCGCGGCGACGCCCGCTTCATGGCCGCCGCCTTCACCGCGATGATGCTGATGGCGGTGGCGATGGTCGGCGTCTGGGTCGCGTTCCGCGACTTCGTCTACCTCGGTTACGGCGCCTACCTGGCCTGCATCGCCACCTATCTGCTGTTCTTGTCCGGCGACGCCTCGGAAATGTGGGGCCTGGCCGGGCTGGCCAGCGAGCCGGCGGTCGGCTGGGCGCTGGCGACCCTGGCCACCATCTTTCAGCTCGGTTTCAGCCTGCGCTTCCTCGATCTGCCGCGGTTGATGCCGCGGGTGACCTGGGTGCTGCGCCTGATCCAGTGGGCCAATATGTTCTGGCTGCTGGTGCTGGTGGTGTTGCGCGAGCAGTCCTACGGCTGGTGGTACATCGGCGGCAACGCGCTATTGCTGCTCGGCGTGCCGCTGATGCTGGTGATCGCGGTGATCGCCTGGCGTCGCGGCGCGCCCTACGCCGGCTACTACCTGCTGGGCTGGACGCCGATGCTGGTGTTCGCCGCCGCCCTGGCCGCGAACACCCTGGGTTTGCAGGACGCCGAGTGGGCCGAGCGCGGCCTGGCCCTGACCGCGGTGCTGGAATCGGCGGTGCTGGCGCTGGCGTTGAGCCAGCACGCCGCCAACCGCCACCGCATCCTGCTGCTGGCGCGGCAGTCGGTCGAACGCGACCCGCTGACCGGCGCGCTCAACGCCCAGGTGCTGGAGCAGATGCTGGAGGCCTGGTCGTCGCCGGGCAGCCTCAACGTCAACAACTACGGCCTGCTGCTGGTCGACCTGGACGGCTTCGGCGAGATCAACGCCCGCTACGGCCGCGCGGTCGGCGACGCGCTGCTGCAGCAGGCGCTGTCGCGCATGCGCGGCGTGCTGCGTCCGGACGACACCATCGCGCGCATGGAGGGCGACTGCTTCGGCATCGTCAGCGAATGCGAACGGGTGGAGTGCGAACTGCTCGCGCGGCGCATCGCCGACACCTTCGCCCGCCGCCCGTTCCGCATCGACAGCCACGAGATCACGATCAGCGTCAGCATCGGCCTGGCCATGTCGCAGCGCGGCGAGTCGGTGCCGCAACTGTTCGACCGGGTCGGCCAGGCCCTGCGCAACGCCATTTCGGCCGGCCGCAACGCGGTCAGCGTGGCCCAGAACAGCGGCCGCGACGTGGCCACCGCCCTGCTCCCGGACTGAGCGTCCTCACGCAGTCCTGACGAGGCTGAGCGCGCTGAACGAGACGGCGCCGGTCTTCACCTGCATTGCATCGGCCTGGGCCTAGCTTAGGCCCCAGGCAAGCGCGGATCTGCCGCGCTCGGTTCAGGGGCCATGAGACAGCACGAGGGAAAGGAGGTCGGCGCCGCGGTGGCCGAGGTCATCGCCCCGAGCGAGTATCGCGAGCATTTCCATCGCGAGTTCCGTTTCGCCCCTTACTACAGCGCTGGGCGCGAATGGCTCGATTACGAACCGGCTTACCGCTACGGCTACGAACGTTTCCAGGACTGCGGCGGGCGCCGCTTCGAGGACATCGAGGCCGAGTTGGCCCGCGACTGGAGCGGCCATCGCGCCAGTTCGCGCCTGCACTGGTCCGAAGCGCGCGAAGCGGTGCGCGACGGCTGGCACCACATCGAGCGCAGCCTTCCGCATGCGCTCGACCGACCGCCGCGCCGTGCGCCGCGGTCCGCTCCCTAGGTCTCTCTCCCCCAGGGAGTCTTGAGGTCGCTTCCGGGCGGCCTCTTTTGTTTTTGGCCGGGATTGGGGATGCGGGATTGGTGGGCGCGGTGCGGGTTTGTGCTCTTAACCAATCCCGAATCCCCAATCCCGAATCCCGGCTCAACCGGCACGCCGGTGAAGCCCCGCCTGCGGTAGCATTTCGGTCCCCCTTGCCAGAGGCCGCACCATGGCCGATACCCCCGACAAGCCGTCCCGCGAGCAGGCCGAGGCAGCGGTCCGCACCCTGCTCGCCTGGGCCGGCGAAGACCCCCGCCGCGAGGGCCTGATCGACACGCCCAAGCGCGTGGTCGAAGCCTACGGCGACTGGTTCAGCGGTTACACCGACGACCCGCGCGAGTACCTGGCGCGCACCTTCGAGGAAGTCGCCGGTTACGACGAGATGATCGTGCTGCGCGACATCGAGTTCGAAAGCCATTGCGAGCACCACATGGCGCCGATCATCGGCAAGGCGCATGTCGGCTATCTGCCCAACGGCAAGGTCGTCGGCATCAGCAAGCTGGCGCGCGTGGTCGAGACCTATGCGCGCCGCTTCCAGGTGCAGGAGAAGATGACCGCGCAGATCGCCCAGTCGATCCAGGACGTGCTGCAGCCGCTCGGCGTCGGCGTGGTGATCGAGGCAGCGCACGAGTGCATGACCACCCGCGGCGTGCACAAGCGCGGGGTCAGCATGATCACCTCGAAGATGCTCGGCATGTTCCGCGACGACGCACGCACCCGCGCGGAATTCCTGCGCTTCATCGACGTCGGCCCGGGGCGCTGACGGCGCCTGTCCGAGCGCCCCTCATCCGCCCCTGCGGGCGCCTTCTCCCGCAAGCGGGAGAAGGGAACAAGCGATATCGCGCTGAGCTCCTCTGCCGCAGGCAGGGGGAGGGGAGCGCGCGACATCGCCTCGAGCCCCTTTCGCCAAGGGGAAGAACAGGAACAAGCGACCCTGCTTCGAGCCCGTTTCCTACAAGGCAAAGAGGGGAGACAAGCGAAACCGCTGCGAACCCTCTCCCGCTTGCGGGAGAGGGGTTGGGGTGAGGGCCGCCTCAGCCCGTTCGCGCCAAGCGCGCATCGCCCGCCGCCGCCAGCGGCGTACGCTCGCTGAGCAGGCGCACGATTCCCGCGGCCGCTTCGCGGCCTTCGAATGCGGCCGTCACCACCAGGTCGGCGCCGCGCACCGCGTCGCCGCCGGCGAACACGCGCGGATGGGTGGTCTGGTAGGGCAAGCCGGCGCCGGCTGCGCTGCGCCGCGACGCGCAGCCCTCGCTGTTGGCCAGTACCTTGATCCGGCCGTTGGACGCCAGCTCGATGCCTTGTTCGGCCAGCCACTGCGGCGCATCGGGCTGGAAGCCGAAAGCGATGATGACCACGTCGGCGTCGAGTTCGGATTCGCTGCCGGCGACCACCTCGGCGTTGCGGCGGCCACGCGCATCGGGCTCGCCGAGGCGGGTTTCGGCCACACGCACGCCGCGCACCGTTTCGTCGCCGAGCAGCGCCAGCGGCTGGCGGTTGAACAGGAACTCGACGCCTTCCTCGCGCGCGTTGGCGACTTCGCGCGCCGAGCCCGGCATGTTGGCTTCGTCGCGTCGGTAGACGCAGCGCACCTGCGCCGCGCCCAGGCGCACCGCGCTGCGCACGCAGTCCATGCCGGTGTCGCCGCCGCCGAGCACGACCACCCGCTTGCCGCGCAGGTCGGGCAGCTCGATCTGGTCTTCCCAGCCGGCGATCGGCTGCGAACGCAGCGCATCGCCGTCGGAATGCACCACGCGCCCGTTCTGGACCAGGAAGGGCAGGGCCGGCAGCACGTTGCGCAGGTCCTGCCCGGGCAGGCCGCCGTCGGTGTAGCGGTAAGCGCCCAGGCCGAGGAACACCGCGTCGTACTCGGCCAGCAGCGCGTCGAAGCTCAGGTCGCGGCCGATCTCGATGCCGAGCCGGAACTCCACGCCCATGCCTTCCAGCACCTCGCGGCGCTGGCGCATCACCAACTTCTCCAGCTTGAAGCTGGGAATGCCGAAGTGGAGCAGGCCGCCGATATCCTCGTAACGGTCGAACACCACCGCCTGGATGCCGGCGCGGGCCAGGCGATCGGCGCAGGACAGACCGGCCGGGCCGGCGCCGACCACGGCGACGCGGTGGCCGCTGGCCTGCACCGTCGACAGATCCGGGCGCCAGCCGCTGGCCAGCGCGTTGTCGACGATGTACTTCTCGACCGCGCCGATGGTAACCGCGCCGAAGCCGTCGTTGAGCGTGCAACTGCCTTCGCACAGGCGGTCCTGCGGGCAGACGCGGCCGCAGATCTCGGGCAGGGGATTGGTTTCATGGCACAGCGAAGCGGCTTCGTGCAGGCGGCCTTCGCGCGCCAGTTCCAGCCAGTTCGGGATGTAGTTGTGCAGCGGGCAGGCCCAGCTGCAGTAAGGGTTGCCGCAGTCCAGGCAGCGGCCGGCCTGCTTCTTGGCTTCGGCTTCGGCGAAGCGCCCGTACAGTTCGCCCCAGTCGCCGTCCAGGCGCAGCTGCAGCGGAATCCGCGCCGGCATCTCGCGCGGCGCATCGCGGAATTGGAAGACGGGCTTCTTGCTCATGCTTGCGGGACCGGCTGGCGTTGTCGATAGGAGACGTTGGGGTTCGCGTTGGACGCCGAAGCGAATCCCCGCGCCCCCCCCTTTTTCAGCGGGGAGAAACCGATCGGTTTTACCGACCGGATCCGAAGGTCTGCGCTCGGGCGCTGAAAACGCGAAATTCCAATCATCGTCGTCGCTTCCGTTTTTGCCTCGGCCAACATTCCGGCCTTCGCTTTTGCCGTTCCCCCCTTAGAACAAGGGGGGCAGGGGGGGATTGCTCGCGCCGTTGCTTCCGCCTTCGCCTGCGCACGCTCCATCGCCGTCACGCCGCGCTCTTCAAGGCTTCCGCCAGCGACTCCAGGCTCGCCGCCTTCGGCTTGACCAGCCAGAACTTGCCGAGGAAGTCGCGCATCTCGTCGAGGATCTTGCGCGCCCACACGCTGCCGGTCAGGGCCGCGTGGGTTTCGAGCAGGTCGTGCAGATGCGAGCGATGATGCTCGAAGCCGTCGGCGGAAATGCGCAGGATGTCGATCAGCTCGTGGTTGTAGCGATCGACGAAATCGCGTTCGACGTCGAGCACGTAGGCCATGCCGCCGGTGAAGCCGGCGCCGAAGTTCAGGCCGGTGCGGCCGAGCACCGCGACCACGCCGCCGGTCATGTACTCGCAGCAGTGATCGCCGGCGCCCTCGACCACCGCGGTGGCGCCGGAATTGCGCACCGCGAAGCGCTCGCCGGCGCGGCCGGCGGCGTAGAGTTCGCCGCCGGTGGCGCCGTACAGGCAGGTGTTGCCGAGGATCGGCGTCTCGTGCGCGGCGTAGCGCGCGCCGGTCGGCGGGCGCAACACGATGCGGCCGCCGGCCATGCCCTTGCCGACGTAGTCGTTGGCTTCGCCGGACAGCTCGAAGTGCAGGCCGCCGGCCTGGAACGCGCCGAAGCTCTGCCCGGCGGTGCCGTGGAAGCGCAGGGTCAGCGGCGCGTCGTTCATGCCGCGGTCGCCGTGCAGGCGGGCGATGCGGCCGGACAGGCGCGCGCCGATGCTGCGGTCGGTGTTGCGGATCTTGTAGCTGTATTCGCCGCCGGCCTTGGCCGCGATGGCGTCGGCCAGCTCGCTTTCCAGTTGCGCCGACAGGCCGTCGGGCGCCTGCGGCGGCGCCGGCATGCCGCAATGGCCGCCGTGGGCGAGGCCGTCGCCGGCCAACAGCGGGGCCAGATCCAGGCGTTGCTGGCGGCGGCTGTCGCCGTCGCGCTGGCGCAGCAGATCGGTGCGGCCGACGATCTCGCCCAGGCTGCGCACGCCCAGCGCGGCCAGCCAATGGCGCACTTCTTCGGCGAGCAGGCGGAAGAAGTTCTCGACCCGTTCCGGCAGGCCGGTGAAGTGGTCGCGGCGCAGGCCGGCGTCCTGGGTCGCCACGCCGGTGGCGCAGTTGTTGAGGTGGCAGATGCGCAGGTACTTGCAGCCCAGCGCGATCATCGGCGCGGTGCCGAAGCCGAAGCTCTCGGCGCCGAGCAGGGCCGCCTTGACCACGTCCAGACCGCTCTTGAGGCCGCCGTCGGTCTGCAGGATCACCCGCTCGCGCAGGTCGTTGGCGACCAGCGCCTGGCGCGCTTCGGCCAGGCCCAGTTCCCACGGCGTGCCGGCGTAGCGGATCGACGACAGCGGGCTGGCGCCGGTGCCGCCGTCGTGGCCGGACACGGTGATCAGGTCGGCGCCGGCCTTGGCCACGCCGGTGGCGATGGTGCCGACGCCGGCGTGCGAGACCAGCTTGACCGAGATCAGCGCCTGCGGATTGACCTGGCGCAGGTCGTGGATCAGCTGGGCGAGGTCCTCGATCGAATAGATGTCGTGGTGCGGCGGCGGCGAGATCAGGCCGATCCCGGGCATGGCGTAGCGCAGCCGCGCGATCAGCTCGTTGACCTTGTGCCCGGGCAACTGACCGCCTTCGCCGGGCTTGGCGCCCTGGGCGACCTTGATCTGCAGCACTTCGGCGTTGACCAGGTACTCCGGGGTCACGCCGAAGCGGCCGGAGGCGATCTGCTTGATCTTCGACACCTTGTCGGTGCCGTAGCGGACCGGGTCTTCGCCGCCTTCGCCGGAATTGGAACGGCCGCCCAGGCGGTTCATCGCGATCGCCAGCGCCTCGTGCGCTTCCGGCGACAGCGCGCCCAGGCTCATCGCCGCCGAGTCGAAGCGGCGCACGATGGCTTCGACCGGTTCGACTTCGTCCAGCGAGATCGCGCGCGCCGGATCGGCGTCGAGCTCGAGCAGATCGCGCAGGGCCGCGGTCGGGCGCTCGTTCACCGCTTCGGCGTAACGCTGCCAGTCGCTCCATTCGCCGCTGCCGACCGCGCGCTGCAGGCGGGTGACCACGTCGGGATTGAACAGGTGGTACTCGCCGCCCGGGGTGTACTTGAGCAGGCCGCCGATCTCCGGCAGGCGGTTGGCGTCCCAGGCGATCTGCGCCAGCAGCTCGTTGTCCTGCTGCAACTGCTCGAAGCCGGCGCCGCGGATGCGCGAAGGCGTGCCGGCGAAGCACAGCTCGACCACTTCCGGGTCCAGGCCGATGATCTCGAACAGCTGCGCGCCGCGGTAGCTGCCGATGGTGGCGATGCCCATCTTGGAGATGATCTTGAGCAGCCCCTTCTTGATTGCGCGCCGATAGCTGCGGCCGATCTGCGCGACCTCGCCGTGCTTGGTGCGCAGGATGCCGCGCGCGCCCAGGTCGTGCAGGGTCTGGTAGGCCAGGTACGGATACACCGCAGTCGCGCCGAAGCCGATCAGGCAGGCGAAATGGTGCGGGTCGCGCGCGGTGCCGGTCTCGATGATGAGGTTGGCGTCGCAGCGCAGGCCGACCCGGACCAGGTGCTGGTGGATCGCGCCGGTGGCGAGCAGGGCGTGCATCATCAGCGCGTCGCGGCGCGGACGCCGGTCGGTGACGATCAGCAGCACGTTGCCGTCGCGGGTGGCTTGCTCGGCTTCGGCGCAGATGCGCTCGATCGCCGCCTTGAGGCCTTCCTCGGCGGTGTAGTTGAGGTCGATGTAGCGGTGCGACTGGTCGTACGGCGCCATCGACAGCAGCTGGCGCAGCTTGCGCTGGGCCAGCACCGGCGAGTTCAGGTGGATGTGGCCGACATTGCCCGGCACGTCGACGAAGATGTTGCCCTCGCGCCCGATCTGGGTCGCCAGCGACATCACGCAGTCCTCGCGCAGCGGGTCCATCGGCGGGTTGGTGACCTGGGCGAAGGCCTGGCGGAAGTAGTCGTACAGCGGCCGCACCTGTTGCGACAGCACCGCCATCGGCACGTCGTCGCCCATCGAGCCGGTGGCTTCCTGCTCGATCTCGGCCAACGGCCGCAGCACTTGCTCGCGCTCTTCGCGGGTCAGCTGGAACAGCTTCTGGAAGCCCGACAGGGTCTCGTGGTCGAAGGGCTCGGCGGCCAGGTTGGGGTCGATCAGTTCGCTGTGTAGGTAGGTCACGCCCTGCTTGAGCCAGCGCTTGTAGGGCGCGCGGGCGCGGTTGATGCGGTCGATCGCCTCGGAGTCGAGCAGCTCGCCCTGGTACAGGTCGGCGGCGATCATCTCGCCCGGGCCGAGCTTGCCCTTGGCCTCGATCTCCTCGGCCGGCAGTTCCCACACCCCGGCTTCGGAGGCGATCAGGAAGTGGCGGTCGCGCGAGCGCAGCCAGCGCGCCGGGCGCAGGCCGTTGCGGTCCAAAGTGCAGGCGGCGTAGCGGCCGTCGCAGGTGACGATGCCGGCCGGGCCGTCCCAGGGTTCGGAGTTGAGCGCGTAGTACTCGTAGAACGCGGCCAGGTCGGCGTCCTTGTACTCCAGCGACTGGGTCGCCGGCGGAATCAGGATGCGCATCGCCTTGAGCAGGTCCATGCCGCCGGCCTGCAGCACCTCGAGCATGTTGTCCAGGCTCTGCGAATCGGAGCCGTCGAGGCTGACGATCGGATCGAACTCGCGCAGGTCCAGGGTCGGCGTGCGCCAGGCGTGGGCGCGCGCCTGCGCCCAGGCGCGGTTGCCGGCGACGGTGTTGATCTCGCCGTTGTGGGCCAACAGGCGGAACGGCTGCGCCAGCGGCCAGCGCGGGGTGGTGTTGGTGGAGAAGCGCTGGTGGAACACCACCGCGCTGGCGGCCAGCTCCGGCCGCTGCAGATCGGGGTACAGCTGCATCAGCCGGTCCGGCAGGACCATGCCCTTGTAGCCGATGCTGGCCGCGGACAGGCTGACCACGTAGAAATCGCGGAAGCCGTCGGCGTCGGCGCGGCGCAGGCGTTGTTCGGCGCGGCGCCGGGCCAGGAACAGCGAGCGCTGGAATGCGGCCGGGTCGAACGGCGAGGCGGCGTCGACGAAGATCTGCTCGATCCGCGGCACGGTGCTGCGCGCCAGGGTGCCGCAGGCCGCCAGGTCGACCGGCACGATGCGCCAGCCGGTCACCCGCATGCCTTCGGCGCGCACGGTCTCGTTGAGGGTGTCGCGGGCCTGCGCGGCGAGCGCCGGGTCGTGCGGCAGGAACACCAGGCCGGCGGCGAAATGCGCGCCCGGGCGGATGTTGGCCTCGCGCGCGATCAGGCGCAGGAAGGCGTCGGGGTGACGGATCAACAAACCGCAACCGTCGCCGCTGAGCCCGTCGGCGGCGACCGCGCCGCGATGGGTCATGCGCGACAGCGCTTCCAGAGCGCGATCGACCAAAGCGCGGCTGGGACGATCGTCGAGTTGCGCGATCAGCCCGAATCCACAGCTGTCCCGCTCGTCGCGGGGGTCGTACAGACGTTGTTGCTTGGCTTGCATCGCATCTCCGGACCGTGGGTGCTCCGTGATCGCTAGCTCGCTACCGCTGCGCGTTGTGGTGTCGCCGTGTCCCTTAGTGGTGCATCCCTAAGTGCTGTCCCCAACGCGAGCGCGCTCGCGCGATGTCGTCGCTGTTTTCGCCGTAGGTGTTGCCGTCACGCAGGGCGCATCGGCCAATGGCGCGGGAATGCCTCCCGCACCGCGGCGTCCGAACCGAGCGTGTTTCGACTAAACCACAATTTGTGCGATGCGGCAATTCGCTTGCGGCGACTGCGCGGCGTGTAAGCGCGAGGGGGGACGTCTGTTAGCGCGTGCGCTCACAAGCGCGTTCGTAAGGCTATGAAGTATCGGGAAAAATTCCAGATTCCGGAGACAATTGGTAACGTAAGAAACCATCATGAAATGACCATAGTCAGCGGCGCCGGCGCAGCTGCGCGCTAGACTGCGCCGCAAGGACGTCCCCGCCGCCTCTTTCGTCTCCCAATGACCATTGCTTCCGCTCCCGTCCCGGGCGCGCGGCGCGCTGCGCTGCTCTTCATCTTCATCACCGTGCTGATCGACGTGCTGTCGTTCGGCCTGATCATTCCGGTGCTGCCGCATCTGATCGAGAACTTCGTCGGCGGCGACACCGCCAAGGCGGCGTATTGGGTCGGCGTGTTCGGCACCGTGTTCGCGGCGATCCAGTTCGTGTTCTCGCCGATCCAGGGCGCCTTGTCCGACCGCTACGGCCGCCGGCCGGTGATCCTGCTGTCGTGCCTGGGCCTGGGCCTGGACTTCATCCTGATGGCGGTGGTCAACACCCTGCCGCTGCTGCTGGTCGGGCGGATCATCGCCGGCATCACCGCGGCCAGCTTCACCACCGCCAATGCCTACATCGCCGATATCACACCGCCGGAACAGCGCGCCAAGAGCTTCGGCATGATCGGCGCGGCGTTCGGGGTCGGCTTCGTGATCGGGCCGGTGATCGGCGCCTACCTGGGCGAGATCGACCTGCGCCTGCCGTTCTGGTTCTCGGCCGGGCTGGCCCTGCTGAACTTCCTCTACGGCCTGTTCGTGCTGCCCGAGTCGCTGCCGCCGGAGAAGCGCACGCCGCGCTTCGACTGGAGCCATGCCAATCCGTTCGGCGCGCTGGTGCTGCTCAGGCGCTACCCGCAGGTGTTCGGCCTGGCCGCGGTGGTGTTCATCGCCAACATGGCGCACTACGTCTACCCGAGCATCTTCGTGCTGTTCGCCGACTACCAGTACCACTGGGGCCTGCGCGAAGTCGGCTGGGTGCTGCTGGTGGTCGGCGTGTTCAACATCATCGTCAACGTCGGCCTGGTCGGCCGGGTGGTGGCGCGCCTGGGCGAGCGCCGCGCCCTGCTGCTGGGCCTGAGCTGCGGGGTGACCGGCTTCATCATCTACGGCCTGGCCGGCACCGGCTGGCTGTTCCTGCTCGGCCTGCCGATCAGCGCGCTGTGGGCGATGGCGGCGCCGGCGACCCAGGCCCTGATCACGCGCCAGGTCGGCGCCGATGCGCAGGGCCGCATCCAGGGCGCGCTGATGAGCCTGGTGTCGCTGGCCGGCGTGCTCGGCCCGGCCTTGTTCGCCGGCAGCTTCGGTTACTTCATCGGCAAGCACACGCCGCTGCACCTGCCCGGCGCGCCGTGGTTCATCGCCGCCGCGCTGCTCGCGGTCGGCGTGGCGATCGCCTGGCGTTTCGCCCGCGCACCGGCGCCGGCCGCACCGGCCGCCGACGCGACCGTCTAACCGATGGCACAGGCGGCGGGCGAGCGCGGGCAGCGACACTGCCCGCTCGTCCATCGGAGTCCGTCCATGCGTCTGCCCGCGCTTACCGCCTTCGTGCTCGCCGCCGCCTCGAGCGGCTGCGGCAGCGTCGAATACCGCGATACCAACGCCGCCGTCGATGCCCGCCCGGAGTGCGCCAGCGGACCGCTGCGCCCGGGCGAAACGCCGCCCTCGTGGTGCGAGCGCAAGCTCGAGGCCCAGTGGGGCTCGGACCGCAAGAGCGAACCGGTCGACTTCAAGAAGCGCGACGAGCGGCCTTGAGCCGGCGGCTCAAGGCGCCATCTGCGCCAGCTCGGCTTCCGGCAGCGGCAGCAACGTCCAGAATGCGATGCGCTGCTTGGCCCAGTCCTGCGCGGCGTCGTTGAGGATCTCGATCAGCGTCGCCGCATCGTCGCCGAACTGCGCCTGCCACGGGCCGGCGTTCTCGATCAGCAGCAGATAGCCGGGCGCCGGCCACCAGGACAGGTCGTTGACGCAGTCGTTGAGCGCGTCCCAGTTGTGGCCGAACCAGTCGGGGAAGCGCAGACCGCGGCCGATGCGGTCGAGGGCGTCGCGCTTGTCCTGACAGCCGGCGAAGTCCACCCGCGCCAGCGCGAACTCCAGTTCGGTCGCGGCGTCGGCCAGCGCGCGCGCATCGCGCGCGTCGATGAAATACGCCCCGGCCTGGGCCGGGTCGGCGAGCAGCTCGCGCGGATCGACCGGGCTCATCGTCCACCTCCGCTCGGTTCGAAGCGGGTGAAGCTGCGGTAGTGATCGTCGGTGTAGTAGTACTCGGCCGGCGGATCGCCGCCGGTGACGATGCGGCGCGCCCCGCGGTCGTTCTCGCCCGGCGTGTCCACGGTGTATTCGCGGTAGTAGCCGCGCGGCTGGCGCGGCAGGCGGCGTTCGCGGTTCTGGAACACGCTGCCGTCCTGGCGATGCTCGAACGGGCCGCCGGCGGCGATGCGGCGCAGGGTGTCGGCCGCTTCCGGCGGCAGCGCGATCGAAGCGATCGGCGGCGTTTCGTCGTGGACGTTGCGTTCGGAGGCGACGACCGGCGACGGCCGCGCACCCGGCGCCGACGCGGGCGTGGTTGGGGCGGGCGAGGTGGGCGCGCGTTCCCCGCGCTGGCTCCAAGCCCACAGGCCGATCAACAACACGGCGGCGATCAGCCACAAATGGCGGCGCATGACGGACTCCTGGCGAACCGCGGCAGTGTAGGCCAAACGGCGCGGCACGGGCGCGGCGGCGCGCCCGATCGGGGTCGTCGGCTATCGCCGCATCCGCGTTGTGGGCACGGCGACGGGATTGCAGCGTTCGCAACGCGGCCGACGTCGGCGATGGGGCAGGCCGACGCGTCGCGTTGCGACGGACCGGGCCGGCCGATCCATCGCCGCGGACGCCATCGCATCGTCGCGTTGGCGGCGCGGGTTCAGCCGCAGCTGACGCTGATCACCACGTTGTTCTCGTCGACGTACACGTTGACCCGGCCTTCGCGGTACTCCTTGGTCACGAATTGGCCCGGCTTGAGCACCCGCACCACATCGCCGCCGGCATCGACCCGGGCGCGTTCGACCGTGGCGGTGTCGGCGGTCTTGCCGGCCGCATGGGCCTGGGCGAGTTCGGCGTTGCAGTGCGGGCGCGGCGGCGGCGGCGCGGGTTCGCCCGCGGCGATCGCGGCGCTGTCGGCCGGCGAGGGCGCTGGTTCGGTGGAGCTGGGCATCTCGTCGGCGCGGGGCGTGCCGGCGCAGGCGCTCAGCGCCAACGACAGCGAACCGGCGAGGGCGGCTGCGGCGAGCAGGCGTTGCAGCGTGGGGCGATCGGCAAAACGGCGCGGGGTCCGGCTCGGCATGACGGGGTCCTGGGCGAAAGCGCGCGCGGCGCGGTCCGGCCGAGCCTGCCTCGTGGCGGCTGTGCCCAGGGTTAACGCCGATCGCGGATCGTGCGATCCGCGACCGGGGTCGCGTCCGCGATCAGCCGCAGCGCAACCCGGTGATGGCGCCGCGTTCGTTGACGTCGATGTTCAAACGGTCTTCGCGATAGTCCATGGTGGCCGCGGTGCCGGGTTCGAGCACCCGCACCGACCGGCTGCCGCTCTCGACCCGGGCGCGTTCGACCACGTCGGCCGAGGGCGAGCGGCCGATCGCCCAGCGTGCGGCTTCGGGCTTGCAGATGCCGGGGCCGCCGCCGACGTCGGTGGGCGGAATCGGCGTGGCGCAGGCGGCGAGCAACAGGGACATCGCGGCGGCCGGCAGCAGGACGCGCAAACGGGCGAAGGAGGACATGGCGGAGGCTCCTGATCGGGTGTCGCGAGCCTGCGGCCGGCGACGTGTGCGGCGCATGAAGGCCGCGGGTCGCGCAGTGTAGCCGGCGCCGATGGCGCGGGAACGCGCCGGACTGTGCGGTTTGCGGCCCTTGCAGGCGACAGGCCGCAGGGCCGGCATCGGGGTAGGAGCGACGCAAGTCGCGACCGCGCCCTTGCCCGCTGCAGCGAACCGGGCGGCAAGCCTCCGCCTGTCTTTTGGTAGGCGCGTCATCAGCCGCCATGCGTTGTGGCCGCTTGCGTCGCCGTTGCGGTGTCGCGGTCGCGACTTGCGTCGTTCCTACTCCGCGGCGGCCAGCTCGGCGTGGGCCTGGACCAGGCGCGGCAGCAACTGGGCCAGGGTCGCCACGTCCTGATGGTTGTGCGCGATCACCCGGCGCAGCAGCGCGGCGCTGCCGCCGCGCAGGTATTGCAGCCACGCCGCGGGCGCTTGCGCGCCCGGCAGGTCGTCTTCGCGCAGGATGCGCAGCAGTTCGCGCTCGATCGTCGCCAGCTTGCAGTTCTCCCACACCCCGCGGTACAGCCGCCGGGTCGGAAACAGCAGGTCGACATGGTCGAGCCCGCTCAGCGGATTGGGCAGGCGCGCAAGCCGATAGCGGGTGTTGAGCAGCGGTGCGTCGTAGCAGCGGCCGTTGTAGCTCGACAGCACCGTGTCCGGCGATAGCCAGCCGGCGAACTCGCGCAGCATCGCCGGCTCGGCGGCGAGGCTGGCGATGGTCAGTTGGCGAATGCGCAGGCCGTCGCCATGCAGCGGATCGCGATGCCAGTCGGCGGCCCCGATCATGAAGGCACGGGTGCCGGTGCCGCCGGCCAGGCCGGTGGTTTCGGTGTCGAAGAACAGCAGGCGTTGCGGTTCGACGGTTTCGTCGGCGCGCTTGGCGAAGCCCAGCGACAGCGCCGAGGCCGGCAGCGGCAGCGGCAAGTGCGCTTGTTGGAAGTACAGGCCGGGGGCGATTTCCTCGCCCGGCAAGGAACGGTCGAGCGAACGCCGCGGGAGGAGGTCGGGCGGGGCGCCGGCGGCGGAGGGCGCGACGTCGAACGCGGGCGGTCCAGCGTCCGCCACGGCCGGCAGCGGTTTGCGTTCGCGCAAGGCGATCAGCCGGCGCAGGGCATCGATGTCGGTGCGGGCGGCGCGGGCGGGAGCCGGCGCTTGGTCACCCACGGCGGCCGGTCCGGCCGCGGTTTGTCCGGGTGCGTTGCCGACCGCGAACGCCGATGGTGCGGCGACCACCGCGACGGCCGTATCCGTGCCGGGCTTGCGCTCGCGCAAGGCGATCAGGCGACGCAGTTGCTCGCTGTCGGTGGCGGGAGAGCGCCTTTGCGCATCGTCCAGAAAAGGAATGTCGGTGGCGGCGACAGAGACGGACGTTCGCTGTGGCGATGGATGCGGCCTGGGCGTGGATGTTCCGAGCGCAGAGCGAAGCCCCCCCAGCCTCCGTTCTTCGACGGCGGGAGCGCCGGCGTCGGCGCGGGGAATGCGCTGTGCGTCCGCGGCATGGCGACGGCCTGCGCTTGCGGCCGCGGATGATGCCGGCGTCGCGGCCTGCGCCATCGGTGCGGGCGGCGAGGCGGCCGCCGGCGCTGAACTCCCCTCGGTCTGCCCCGCCTGCCGTTGCAACAGGCGCAGTTTGGCCAGGTCCAAGCTCACGCCGCGCCGTCCTCGCCGAGCAGGATCTGCTCGCGCGAGCTTGAGACGAGCCGGTCTGGCTCGTGCGAGGCCTCGTCGAACTCGTCCGCGTCGAGCGATGCACCGTCGCCCGAGTCTTCGCCAAGCAGCGCCAACACCTTCAAGGCCAACGCCTTCGGCGTCGCCGCACCGCTGCGGTCCTCGTCGGCGGCCAGCACCGGGCCGACGCAGGCCGGGCAGCCGGCGCGGCAGTCGCAGCGGCCGACCAGTTCGCGCGCGCGCTGGACCAGCTCGGCCTGGCGCCGCCACAGCGGTTCGCTGAGGCCGACCCCGCCGGGGAAGTTGTCGTACAGATATACGGTGGGCACGAACTGCTGCACCTCCAGGGTCGCCAGCGACCCGGCCGCGACCTCGGACTCGACCCCGCGCAACTGGCCGCGGCCGCTCGCGTCCTGGGTCGCGAACCAGGCGCCGTCGCCGTTGCCGACCGATTTCTGCAGGTCGCGCGCGTCGGCCATCACCGCCACGGTGGCGACCACGTGCAGCGCGTGCGCGGCGCCGAGGAAACCGTCCAGCGCGTCCTGGCGCGAATCGAAGCGCGACAGCAGCACGCCCTGCGGCAGTTGCCACCACACCGCGGTGGTGTGCAGCTCCTGGTCGGGCAGGTTGACCGGGCCGTAGCCGATGTTCTCGTGCGTGTAGTAGCGGATCTTCTTGTAACCGGCCACGCGCCGGACCACGTGCACTTCGCCGTGGTGGCTGTCGCCGCGTCCGGCGCCGCCGCCGTCGAAGCGGTCCAGCACCTTGAGCTTGGTGTAGTCGATCGAGTCGGTGTAGTAGTCGACGTGGGTGCGGGCGACATAGGCCTTGCGCCCGTCCCAGTCCAGCCGCTCGACCTGGTAGGGCACCGACTGCACCATGTGGATCGCGCCTTCGTACAGGGTCAGCGCCGCGGCCGAGTAGTCGACCTCGGCGATGATCGCCTGACGGCCGTCGCTGCGGTCGACCACGACGAAGTTGCCGTCGGCGACCGAGCGCAGGCTGACCGCGTTGGCCGGGTAGCTGTCGGCGATCCATTCCCAGCGCTCGCCCTCGCGGTGGACCACGCCGGTTTCGGCCAGCGCTTCCAGGAACACCGCCGGATCGATCGGACCGAAGCCTTCGCCGTGCTGGAACGGCAGCTCGAACGCGGCGCAGCGGATGTGGTCGAACAGCACCAGCGGCTGGTCGGGGGCGATGCGCGCGTGTTCGGGCGGCGCGTCGGCGAAGAAGTCCGGATGCCGCACCATGTACTGGTCGAGCGGCTGCGAATTGGCCACCAGCACGCCCAGCGCCGGCTGCCGGCGGCGCCCGGCGCGGCCGAAGCGCTGCCAGGTCGCGGCGACCGAGCCCGGGTAGCCGTTGAGCACGACCACGTCGAGGCTGCCGATGTCCACGCCCAGTTCCAGCGCCGAGGTCGAGACGATGCCGTCGATGCGGCCATCGCGCATCGCCCGCTCGGCCTCGCGCCGCTCGCTCGGCAGGTAGCCGCCGCGATAGGCGCGGATCCGCGCCGGCTTGCGCGGATCGTGGTCGAACACGTCCTTGAGGTATTTGGTCAGCACCTCGACCATCAGCCGGGTCTGGGCGAACACCAGGGTCTTCAGCCCGGCCTTGATCGCGATGCGGGCGATGCGGTTGCTCTGCGAGCGCGCCGAGGCGCGCAGGCCCAGGTCGGGATTGATCACTGGCGGGTTCCACAGCAGCACGTGCTTGTCGCCGGTCGGGGCGCCGGATTCCAGGATCGCCCGCACCGGACGCTCGATCAGCGCCTCGGCGTGGGCCTGCGGATTGCCGATCGTCGCCGAGCACAGGATGAACTGCGGCCGCGCGCCGTAGAAGGCGCAGATCCGCTGCAGCCGGCGCAGCACGTTGGCGACGTGGCTGCCGAACACGCCGCGGTAGGTGTGGATCTCGTCGATCACCACGTAACGCAGGTTCTCGAAGAACTGCGCCCATTTGGTGTGATGCGGCAGGATCGCCTGGTGCAGCATGTCGGGGTTGGAGACCACGATGTCGCCGTGCAGGCGGATCGCCTGGCGCGCGTCGCCGGGGGTGTCGCCGTCGAAGGTGAAGGCTTTCACCCCGAGGTCGCCGGCGCGGTTGAGCTCCAGCAGCTCGGCGACCTGGTCCTGGGCCAGGGCCTTGGTCGGAAACAGGTACAGCGCTTTCGACGCCGGCGCGCCGCGGGCGCCGGCCATGGCCGCGGCCACCACCGGCAGGGTGTAGCACAGCGACTTGCCCGAGGCGGTCGGGGTCACCACCGCCACGTCCTCGCCGGCCTGGGTCGCGGCCCAGGCCTCGGCCTGATGGCTGTAGAGCCGCTCGATCCCGCGTGCGCGCAACGCCCGCCGCAGCGGTTCGGGCAGATCCTCCGGCAGCGGCGCGTAGCGGCCCTCGCGGCCGGGCAGGGTGAAGGCGCCGGTGATGCGGTCGCGGTAGCGGCGCTGCAGCCGCTCGGCCAGGGCGCCGCCGTGGCCGGCGTCGATCGCCTCCTCGCTGCGCGCCAGGGCCTGCGAGCGCTGCGCGGCGGGGACGAGGTCGCGCGGGGACGGATCGATCAGGGCGGACATGGGCGGCGGGCTACCGGCGACGAACGGGAGTCTCGTTGTACGCGACGCGGGTCTCAGCGTATGAGACGGCCGCATGCGGGGCGTTCCCGCCTCCGGCCACATGCGATTCAGGCCGCGGCGCCGCGCAGCGGGTATCCTTGCGCGCCGCAAAACGCTCCAGTCCCATGAAGATCGGCATCGATTTCGGCACCAGCTACTCCGCCGCCGCGGCGGTGATCGACGGCGCGGTGCGCACGGTCCAGTTCGGCGAGGAACGCCAGTTCCGCACCACCGTGTACTTTCCCGAGGCGGTGCCCGACCCGAGCCGGTTCGAGCTGACCGATGCGCTGGAGGCCGAGGTCGATGCCCTGGTGCGCAGCGCCCGCGCCCAGCAGACCCGCGCGTTCAACGAGGCCCAGGCCCGGCGCGAGCAGGCCGCGCGCCTGCCCGCCGAACAGCGCGAGGCCGCGTTGGCGCTGATCCCGGCGCCGGCGCAGCGCAATGAGGCCGACCTGCGCCGCGACGCGATCCGCGCCGTGCGCCGGCAATGGCTGGAACAACAGGTGCGCGAGGCGCGCGCTTCGGCCGCGACCCTGCAGAACGCGGTCTACGGCGAGGACGCGGTCGAGGCCTACCTGAGCGAAGGCTTCGGCAACCTGGTGCAGTCGCCCAAGTCCATGCTCGGCTACCAGTTGGCGCCGAACGTGCGCCAGACCATCGTCGGCATCGCCGGCTACATCCTCGAACACATCCGCCTCAGCGCCAGCCAGCAGCTCGGCGCCAACGTGCGCGCGGCGGTGCTGGGGCGGCCGGTGCAGTTCCGCAGCTCGATGGGCGCGGCCGGCGGCGACCAGGCCCTGGCGATCCTGACCGAGGCCGCGCAGGGCGCCGGCTTCGACGAGGTCGAGTTCCTCGAAGAGCCGGTGGCGGCGGCGCTGGGCTACCACGCGCAGAGCGCGCACCGCCACCGCACCCTGGTGGTCGACATCGGCGGCGGCACCACCGACGTGACCCTGGCCGAAGTCGGCGGCGACCAGGCCCCGGTCGTGCTCGGTTCCTGGGGCATCGCCCGCGGCGGCGTCGATGTCGACCTGTCGCTGAGCCTGTCGCGCTTCATGCCGCTGTTCGGCAAGGGCGCCACCCGGGTGCCGGCGCACCACTTCGTCGAGGCCGCGACCGTGCACGACGTGGTGCGCCAGCGCGACTTCCAGCGCCGCGACAGCTATCGCGAGGTCGAGGCCCCGTTCGGTCCGCGCCTGATCGCCTTGCAGCAGACCGGCAACACCACCCGCCTCAGCCGCGCGGTCGAAGCGACCAAGATCCGGCTCAGCAGCCAGGCCGACAGCCGCGTCGAACTCGACTACATCGAAACCGGCCTCGGCCTGGCATCGAGCGCGGCCGACCTGGGCCAGGCCGCCGAGCCCTTCCTCGGCTTCGTCGGCGAACTGCTGGCCGAAGTCGCGGCGGACATCGGCGAGCCGCCCGCGACCGTGTTCCTGACCGGCGGCATGTCGCGCGCGCCCTACGTGCGCGAAGCCGTGCGCCGCTGCTTCCCGGACGCCAAGCAGGTCGCCGGCGATCCTTCGCTGGGCGTGGTGTCGGGGCTGGCGTTCGCGGCGTTGCGCAAGGGGTGAGCCAAGGTCGTCGCGGAGCCAGCCGATTACGCGACAGGCGCTTCTCCCTTGGCGCGCACGCGCGACGGCAGCGACAGCAATCGCGATGCCCGCAGGCAAGACTTCTGGATCTCGTCGGTGAGCCGGGGGAGGATCGGGTGATCCAGGCCGTCTTCCCGCATTCGCCTGGCCTCCGTCAGCGCCAGGTCCGGCAGCTGGGATGCCATCCCCTTGAGGACATCGACGACGAAACCCGGTTCGAGGGACAGCTCCGAACTCAGCGAAATCCAATCGTTGATGTTGACGTCCCACCAGCGATAGTGATTTCCGATCTTCATCGCCAAGTTGATCTTTCTCTGCAGGCGTTTCTTGTACGGAAGCACGCTGGAGATGTCGTATAGCGGCGCCAGACGAATGGCGCCGCGTTCTCCGAGGAGCAGCGAGTAGTTCTTCGCATGCGCGTCGGTTCCGGCGATCATCCAATTGAAGCCCAATGCGAGGAACAGCTGTTCGACGTCTTCTCTGGCATCGCTCGAATGCAATCTGAGCAAGGCGGCCATGCTCTTTGGCGAAGGGCCGCCTTGGTTCTGGTACTTGCGTTGAGGAGGCGTTGCCAGCGCTTGGCAGAAATCTTCCTGATGGATTCGCTGCCAAGCGCCGTCTTCGCGCCGATCACGGTCGTAGCGCTCCACGCATATCGCTTTCTCGTTCCCGAATCGAACGACCTGCGTTCGCGCGGAGTTCATTCCCAGTTCGGCCGCAAGACGCAGGCAGAAATGCTCGTTTTCGGCGAATCCGTCGAAATCCCCGCTGGGCGGCTTGAGGATATGGGTAGTGGGAATCCGGCCGCTCGGAACATACCACCGAGCATCTTCTTCGAGCAGGGCGATCTTCGGCTGCGCGCCGGCCAGGCTGAACTGGCCGACATCGTCGGGTCGGCGTGACGCGCCGCTGTCCTGGCGAAGGCGGCGCAACCGATCGGCGATGTCCGCCTCGTCCAGCGGCTCTTGGCCGTCCATTTTTCCTTCGAGCAAGTCCTGCAGACGCTCGGGCTTGATGAACTGCAAAGCGCCGGCACAGTCTTCGCCCACGTGCGCAAGCAGGGCTACGGGGTTGCTGGCCGACACTTGGTAGGCCTGAGCCCAGCGTTGCAAGGTGTGTGCGTTGTCCGGGAGCAAGCCCCAAAGCACCGCCGAAATCCTTTCTTGGTCGAAGCTTTCGAAGGAGAACGGCAAGCAAAGAGAAAGAGGGATCGCTTCGGGCGAGTCGCGCCAAGCGCTTTCATAGCGGAAATGGAGGCCGCCGGCCCGATCGGTCCATACGGTTCCGATATGTTGCCCGTTGAGCAGTGTCCAAAGCTCCATCAGCGCTTCTTTCCTTTTTTCACGCTGCTATCGGAGGCGGCGGATTTTTCCGAGGCCGGTTTCTTCTTCGCCTTGGTTTTGGCGTCCTTCGGCTTCCGCGGCTGGGGCGCGCGGGGGGAGGTCGCAGCGTCGGCCTTGCCTTTGCGCGTACCGGTTGCGGCCAACAATTGTGCGGCCGATTGCGGCTGCGGGCGTTCGACGAATTGAGTGGCCGCTCGCAGCGCGCTGGAGCCGCGCAGGATCTCTGCGGCGGACTTGGGTAGCGGTGGCCGGGCGAGTTGGGCGACGGCCCGCAACGTGGTGGAGCTTCTCAGGATTTCGGCGGCGGACTTGGGTAGCGGTGGCTGGGCGAGTTGGGCGGCGGCCCGCAACGTGGTGGAGCTTCTCAGAATTTCCGCGGCGGATTTGGATTGTCTCGGCGGAGCGAGTTGGGCCGCTTGTCGCAAAACACTGGAACTACGCAGAATGGCCGCTGCCGCGGAGTTCGGCTGCGAACGACTCAGTTCGGCCAGCCGCGCGGCAGCGCTGGTGCTGGATTCTTCCGTCGTGGCGGATCTTGGAGCAGAGGCGATATCCGAGCGAGACTTGCTTCGCCGGGTTCGATCGGGTCGTGCGCGGGACGCATCGACCGCATTCTGCGTAGCTGGCCCTTCGAGGACTGCGCTCGTCAAAGACAAGCCTAATGCGTTCAAACTGCGCAGTATCAGTTCCAGTTCGGCGCGAGGTTTGCCCTTTTCCACATCAATCACCCATTGACGACTGACTCCTGCCTGGCGCGCGAGCGTCGCCTGATCCCAGCCGAGTTGTTTGCGGCGGCTGCGGATCACGGCGGCCAGATCTTGCGGGGTCTTGATGATGGGCATGGCGGCGGAAGTCAGCGATCGTTGACTAACTTATTATGTCGCCGTTCGTGTACATCAGGTGAATGTCGACGATCGATTACATTTGGCTAATGTCGTCGATCGGTTACATAGTCGGGCTGCGCTGGCAAAGGCATGCCATCCGCCGATAGGCCGGCGCGCTGATCCTTAGGAAATACCGATGCCAGGACGACCCCATTCCCCCGCCTGCGAGCGCAACCGCGAGCCCATCCTGGCCGTGCTGCGCGAATGCTTCGCCGATCGCCGCGAGGTGCTGGAGATCGGCAGCGGCACCGGCCAGCACGCGGTGCACTTCGCCGCGGCGATGCCGTGGCTGCGCTGGCAGTGTTCGGATCGCGCCGAGCACCTGCCCGGCATCCGGCTGTGGCTGGACGAGGCGGGGCTGGCGAACACGCCGGCACCGATCGCGCTGGAGGCGGTGGCCGGGTCGGCGACCGGGCTGGTGCCGTTGCCGGCGCCGCCGCCCGCAGCGGACAGACGCGGGCCGGGTTTTGATGCGGCGTTCAGCGCCAACACCCTGCACATCATGAGTTGGCCGCAGGTCGAGGCGCTCTTCGCCGGCTTGGCGGCGGTGCTGGCCGCGCAGGCCACGGTCGCGGTCTATGGGCCGTTCAATTACCAAGGGCGTTACACCAGCGACAGCAACCGCGAATTCGATGCCTGGCTGAAGGCGCGCGATCCGGCGTCGGGCCTGCGCGATGCCGAGGCGGTCGACGCCTTGGCCGCCGGCCACGGCCTGGCCCTGGCCGCCGACCTGGCCATGCCGGCCAACAACCGCTGCCGGGTCTGGCGGCGCGGCGCTTGAGTGCGCGGCGAAATGCCGCGTATCGGCGTTGACGGCGACGGGCCGCCGCCCCGCACAATGGCGCCGTCCTCGCTGTGGGTCTGCGCCGATGCTTCCTTCTTCGATCCGTCGTTGGTTGCCGGCCCTGGCCGCGTTGGCCGTCGTCGCCTGCGATACGTCCCAGGCGCCGCAACGCGCCGCGGTTTCGGCGGCGAACCCGACGCCGGCCGCAGCCGCCTCGCCGCCTTGGCAGGTCGACGACTGGCCGCTGCCGGTCGACGGCGGCGCCCAGCCGGATCTGATCGCCACCCCCGACGGCGGCCTGCTGCTGTCGTGGATCGAATCGCGCGAGGGCCTGCACGCGCTGAAGTTCGCCCAGGCCGATGCGAACGGGCGCTGGCGCGGCGCGCCGCGGACCGTCGCGCACGGCCGCGACTGGTTCGTGAACTGGGCCGACACGCCGCACTTGGCGATGGCGGCCGACGGCGCGCTGTGGGCCCATTGGCTGCGCAAGTCGGGCGCCGCACCCTACGCCTACGACGTGGTGCTGGTGCGCTCGGCCGACGGCGGCGCGCATTGGTCGGCGCCGTTGGCGGTCAACGACGACGGCACCGCGACCGAACACGGCTTCGTTTCGCTGTGGGCCGAGGGCGCCGACGCGATGCGGGTGGCGTGGCTCGACGGCCGCGCCAGCGGCAAAGGCGAGGGCCATGGCGAACACGCCGGCCACGGCGGCGCCATGACCTTGCGCAGCGTGCGTTTCGGCGCCGACCTCAAACGTTCCGGCGAAGCGGTACTCGATACCCGCACCTGCGACTGCTGCCAGACCGACGCCGTCGCGACCGCGCGCGGCGCCTTGCTGGTCTACCGCGACCGCGGCGAGCAGGAGGTGCGCGACATCGCCGCGACCCGTCTGGTCGACGGCGCCTGGACGCCGCCGCAACCGGTGCACGGCGACGGCTGGGTGATGCCGGGGTGTCCGGTCAACGGGCCGGCGGTCGCGGCCCAAGGCGACCGCGCCCTGGTGGCCTGGTACACCGGCGCCGGCGAGGCGCCGTCGGTGCGGGTCGCCGCCAGCGCCGACGGCGGCGAGCGCTTCGGCGCGCCCTTGATCCTGGACCGCGGCGAAGCCGTCCAGGGCCGGGTCGATCTTGCATTGGATGCGGATCAGGCCTGGGTGCTGTGGCTGCGCGAGGATCGCGATGGACAGCGCCTGCAGTTGGCGCGGTTGGCGCCGGATCTGGCGCAGGAACGGCAGCGATTGAATCTGGCCCAGGTGCGCGGCCGCGGCCGCGGCACCGGCTTCCCGCAACTGGCCCTGGCCGGCGGCAGGGCCTATGCGGTCTGGACCGATCTGGTCGATGGCCGGGCGCGGCTGCGCGGGGCCTGGGTTCAGCCCGAAGCGACGGTACGCAGCAAAGGCGAATCGAACATCGCCGCCGGCGCGATCACCGGCTCGTCCAGCGGCACGCGTTTGCCGTAACGCTCGCGCAGCTTGGCCTTCACCGCCGGATCGTCGAGGCGGAAGCTGCGCAGCGGCCGGGTCTGGCCGATGCGCAGGCCGAGTCCGCGCTTGTACAGCTTCCAGGCCAGCTCGCTGCAGTAGATGCGCCGGTCCGACCATTCGAACGCCAGGTCGTAGCGCCGGCCGAGGAACGGCGCCGCCTGCGCACGCAGCCGCGCCTGCTGGGCCGCGTCCGGTGGCGTGCGCAGGCGCTTGAGCACGTAGTGGCCGCGTTCGCCGCGCGCGATCCAGGTCGCCAGCGGGGTGTAGGAGACCGGGTCGATCGCTTCGAACACGTAAGGCCGGCCGTCGCGGTGCAGGATCACGCCCATATGGCTGTAGCGCGAGCCGGTCGCGCGCTGGATCGCCTGGCTTTGTGAGGAGCGCGAGACCTGGAAGATCAGGTCGCCGTCGCGCACGGCCGGCAGCCGCGCCTGCGCCGCCGCGCTGGCCGCCAGCAGCAAGGCGAACAGCGGGGCGAACAGCGGGGTCGGCGCGCGGCGCATGGGTTCAGTCCGCGACCGGCGCGGTGGCGAACAGGCGCACGTCGTGGCTTTCGCCGTTCATGCGCATCGTGCCTTCGTCGCGCAGGCCCAGGCGCTCCAGCACCCGGATCGAGGCGGCGTTGGCCGGATGGACGATCGCCAGCACCCGCGGCAGCGCCAGCACATCGCGCGCGTAGCGCAGCACCGCCGCGCCGGCCTCCTGCGCGTAGCCGCGCGCGCGATGGCGCGGCAGGTAGGCGTAGCCGATGTCCGGGTCGGGCAGGGCATCGCGGCGCAGCAGGCCGCACATGCCGATCGGTTCGCCGCCGTCGCGCAGTTCGACCCGCCACAGGCCGAAGCCGTTGCGGGCGTAGCTGGCCGCCGGGCCGTCGGCGATGTAGCGCGCGGCGGTGTCCAGATCGCGCACCCCGCGGTCGCCGATGTTCTGCAGGAAGGCCGGGTCGGTGACCAGTTCGAGGATGAAAGGCGCGTCGGCGGGGGTGAGTTCGCGCAGCAGCAGGCGTTCGGTCTGGATCGGCAGGGTCGGCGGCATCGGGCGAGCGGGCGGGAGTGAGGACGCGGGCAACGATACGACAGTGGCGGGCGCCGGTGTGGCGACGATGAAGTCGGCGCGGCGACGCGGCTAGACTGGACGGCCGTCCGCTGTCGTCGTCCGCGCATGACCGTCCTGTCCGCTCCGCCCGAACTATTGCATCCCATCGCCGACGACAAGCGCCGCGCGGTGCTAGACGCCCTGGCGGCGATCGAGCGCGAGCACGCGGTGCGGATCGTCTATGCCTGCGAGTCGGGCAGCCGCGGCTGGGGCTTCTCCTCGCCCGACAGCGACTACGACGCGCGCTTCGTCTACGTGCACGAGCGCGACTGGTACCTGACCGTCAACGAGCTGACCGGTCCGAACCAGCCGCAGCGCGACGTGATCGAGCTGCCGATCGAGCACGACCTGGACGTCAGCGGCTGGGACCTGCGCAAGGCCTTGCGCCTGTTGTCCAAGTCCAACCCGACCCTGCTGGAATGGGTGCGCTCGCCGGTGGTGTACCGCGAGGACCCCGTGCTGGGCCCCGGCCTGCGCCGGCTGGCCGAGCAGTGCTACTCGCCGATCGCGGCCTGGCACCACTATTTGAGCCTGGCCAGCGGCACCTTCCGCGGTCACCTCGGCGGCGAGGCGATCCGCACCAAGAAGTACCTGTACGCGCTGCGCCCGGTGCTGGCCTGTCAATGGATCGAACGTGAGCGCACGCCGCCGCCGATGGCGTTCGAACACCTGCTGGAACCCCTGCTGCCGGACGGGCCGGTGCGTGCGGCCATCGACGCCCTGCTGGAGCGCAAGCGGCGCAGCGCCGAAACCGAGGCCGGGCCGCGGATCGCCGCGATCAGCGATTTCCTCGAAGCCGAGTTGGCGCGGATGCAGGCGCCGCCGCCGTCGTTGCCCGCCGGCGGCGGGCGGCAGCAGGCGCTGGACGCGTACTTCCGCTCGGCGCTGGGGTGAGCGGGTAGAGCGCCGAGCAAGAGCGAATCCCCCGGCGCCGCCGCGACGCGGGCATCCGGACGATGCCCGCGTCAGCCCCCAATTTTCCTAGGGGCCACTTGAAAGCGGAAGCGAATTCTCGCGAACGCGCGCCAGGCCGCCGCCGCCGCAAGTCGTCCCCGCTTGAAAACGGGGGAAGGGCGGATTGGCTTCTGCCTTGCCTCCTCCGCCCGTCCGGGGGCCCGGCGCGCGCCTCAGTTCGACAACGGCAGCGGCGGCTGCAGCGGCTCGATCGTGCCCTCGCCGCGCATCACCTTCTTGTACTCGGCGCGCGAGACCGAGATGTAGCGGTCGTTGCCGCCGATCTCGACCTGCGGCCCGTCCTGCACCGCGCGCCCGCTGCCGTCGACGCGCACGTTCATGGTCGCCTTCTTGCCCGAGTGGCAGATGGTCTTGATCTCGCTGAGTTCGTCGGCCCAGGCCAGCAGGTATTGGCTGCCCTCGAACAGCTCGCCGCGGAAATCCGTGCGCAGGCCGTAGCACAGCACCGGAATGCGCAGCGCGTCGACCACCTCGCTGAGCTGCCAGACCTGGGCCTTGGTCAGGAACTGGGCCTCGTCGACCAGTACGCAATGCAGCGCGCTGCGCGCGGCGATGTCGGCACGGATCAGCGCTTCCAGGTCCTGGTCGCGATCGAAGGCCACGCCGTCGGCGCGCAGGCCGATGCGCGAGGCCACCGTGCCGCGCCCGGCGCGGTCGTCCAGGCGCGGGGTGAGGATCGCCACGCGCATGCCGCGTTCGCGGTAGTTGTGCGCCGACTGCAGCAACGTCGTGGTCTTGCCGGCGTTCATCGCCGAATAATAGAAATAGAGCTTGGCCATGCGTGCAGTGTAGGCCGCGCCCGGTCCGCGCCACAGACTTGACGGCGCCCGCGACGGGCGCCGCAGCGGCCGGTCCGCCGGGGGCGGTGTAGGGGCCGCCCCCGGCGGGTTCAGTTCGTGCGCGGCGCGGTCTGCGCCGGGCCGACCTCGACGTTGCCGTCGCGCCAGACCACGTCCTCGGCCGCCCAGTAGCGCGCGCTGTCGAAGCGCCAGTCGTGGTACATCGCGGTCAGGTCGATGGCGCCGGGCTCGAACAGGCGGGCCGGGCCGGGGGTCATGACCTGCAGCTGGCCGACGTCGCCGGTACGGCTGCCGGTGATCTCGCGCTTGGACCGCGCCAGCGCGCGTTCGAAGCGCGGCTTGGCGGCGCGGTCGCCGTATTCGTCGTACAGCGCGCCGCCTTCGCGCAGGGCGCGTTCGCGCTCGGCCTCTCCCAGTGCCTGCCACATCTTCTCGCGCAGGATCGCGAACTGCGGGTACTGGCGTTCGGCGGCCAGGTCGGCCCAGGCGTAGGCCAGCGAGCAGTCCTGCGGCGCCCCCAGGCCGTACCAGTACATCAGGCTCAGCCGGTGCTGCGAATACTTGTCGGCGTAGCGCGCCGCTCGGCGGAAATGGCGGAAGGCGTCGTCCCAGGCGCCGCGCGCGGCGGCCTGACTGCCGTACAGGCGCCACAACTCGTTGGGATGGGTCTTGGCCATGCGGCTGCGCAGGTCGAACTGCTCGCGCTGCATGCGGTCGCTGTCGGCGCCGACCGCGTCGGCGGCTGCCGAGGCGTCGTCCGGTGCGGCCAGGACGGGGGCGGCGAACGCGCCGCCGAGGGCGATTGCGAGTGTGAGCAGCCGTTTCATGCCGGGTCCTCCTCGGTGGGGGCGGCGGCTTCGCGGCCGGGCCCCATGCAGCGAACCATACGCCGCGCCGGGGCGGACGGGAATCGCATCGATCGCGATTTCGGCCGGATTCGTCCCGCACGGACGGGGTGCCGCCCATTTACTCGCCGGTACCCGCCGGCGCGCTCGGCCCGGTCGCGGCCGGTCGGCTAAACTGCCGCGCCCGGGCCGGCTCCCCGCCGGCGACGAAGATCGCATGCAAGGCCTCAATCCCCCCCAGCGCGCCGCCGTCCTGCACACCGACGGCCCCCTGCTCGTGCTCGCCGGCGCGGGCAGCGGCAAGACCCGCGTGATCGTCGAGAAGATCGCCCACCTGATCGCCAGCGGCCGCATGCCGGCCAAGCGCATCGCCGCGATCACGTTCACCAACAAGTCGGCCAAGGAAATGCGCGAGCGCGTGGCCAAGCGGATCCGCGGCGACGGCGCCGACGGCCTGACCATCTGCACCTTCCACGCCCTGGGCCTGAAGTTCCTGCAGATCGAGCACGCCAAGGCCGGCCTGCGGCGCGGCTTCAGCGTGTTCGACAGCGACGACAGCGCGGCCCAGGTCAAGGACCTGATGCCGGCCGGGACCAAGCCCGACGTGCTCGAGGACATGCGCAACCTGATCTCGCGGGCCAAGAACGCCGGCCTGTCGCCGGGCGAGGCGATGGCGGCCTCGCGCACCCCGCGCGAGATCGAGGCCGCGGTGCTGTACGAGCGCTACCAGTCGCGCCTGACCACCTTCAACGCGGTCGACTTCGACGACCTGATCCGGCTGCCGGTGGAGCTGCTGGAAAGCCACACCGACCTGCAGCTGGCCTGGCGCGAGCGCATCGGCTACCTGTTGGTCGACGAATGCCAGGACACCAACGACGCTCAGTACCGCCTGCTCAAGGCCCTGGCCGGACCGAAGGGCCTGTTCACCTGCGTGGGCGACGACGACCAGTCCATCTACGCCTGGCGCGGCGCCAATCCCGACAACCTGCTCGAACTGGGCAAGGACTATCCCAGCCTGCAGATCATCAAGCTGGAGCAGAACTACCGCTGCAGCAACCGGGTGCTGCGCGCGGCCAACGCGCTGATCGCCAACAACCCGCACGAACACCCCAAGACTCTGTGGAGCGACCAGGCCGACGGCGAGCGGATCAAGGTCTGGGAATGCCGCGACAGCGCCCACGAAGCGGAGAAGGTCGCCGCCGAGATCCACTTCCTGGCACAGAAGCACCAGGCGCCGTGGAGCGATTTCTGCATCCTGTTCCGCGGCAACCACCAGAGCCGCGCGCTGGAAAAAGCGCTGCAGCTGCTGCGCGTGCCCTACCACCTCAGCGGCGGCACCGCGTTCCTGGAGCGCGGCGAGGTCAAGGACGCGCTGTCCTGGCTGCGCCTGATCGCCAATCCCGACGACGACACCGCCTTCCTGCGCGCGGTGACCTCGCCCAAGCGCGAGATCGGCGCCACCACCCTGGCCAAGCTGGCCGAAATGGCCCAGAACGCGCAGTTGCCGATGTCGCGCATGGCCGAGTCGATCCACGCGATCAAGCAGCTGACCCCGCGCGCCGGCACCGCCCTGGACGGCTTCGTCCAGATCGTGCGCTATTTGCGCGACCAGGCGCAGAAGATCAGCCCGGCCGAACTGGTCGGCGTGCTCGCCGAGCGCAGCGGCCTGCTGTCGGCGATGCGCGCGCAGTGCAAGGACGAGGCCAGCTTCCAGCGGCGCAAGGAAAACCTGGAGGAACTGTCGGGCTGGTTCGACGGCGGCCGCGGCTCCGGCCCCGGCGAACTGGCGGCGCAGCTGGCGCTGCTGTCGCACGCCGACAAGGGCGAGCCCGGCAACCAGGTGCGGCTGATGAGCCTGCACGCGGCCAAGGGCCTGGAGTTCCGCTTCGTGTTCATCGTCGGCGTCGAGGACGGCAACCTGCCGCACGACGCCAGCCTCGACGAAGGCCGCCTCGACGAGGAGCGCCGGCTGATGTACGTGGGGATCACCCGCGCCAAGGAAGTGCTGTACCTGTCGCATTCGCGCGAGACCCAGCGCTGGGGCGAGCGGATCCGGCTCAAGCCCAGCCGCTTCATCGACGAGTTGCCGGCGGAAGAACTGCAGCGCGACGGCGCCGACCCGGTCGCCGACGCGGCGCGCAAGCGCGAGCGCTCGATGGCCGGATTCGCGGCGATCAAGGCCCTGTTGGAAGAGGGCTGAGGCCAGATCGAGATTGAACGTTAAACTCATCTGTGCCGGATGACTGTGTCTTTGTCGACGAAGCGGGATTTTTTGTCGCTTGGATTGGCGTTGTTCTTACGGGGTGATTCCGACGAAATGAAAATATCCCCTGTTACTCATTGTGAAATTGTCGACTATTGGGCATCCCGTCAAAGTGAATGTGGCTTGTCCGTTGATTGGGATGAGGCGAAGAATCGCTGTTGGCGCTGTACAGGAAAGCGAAAACTTCAACGATGCCATATTGTCCCGCGTGCTTTGGGGGGCGGGGAGCAGCCGAGTAATCTGGTGCTGCTATGTGCGCAGTGTCATTCGGAAGCGCCGAATGTGGCTGATCCAGAATTTATGTGGACTTGGTTGCGTGCGCATGCTGCCGTTTTCTATGGGGGCTACTGGCAGCAGCGCGGATTTCAGGAGTACGAAGTAATTTTTGGGGAGAAACCTTTCTCCAGATTTTCCGATCCGGAAACGACGCTGCTCCGGGTGTGCAAGGCAATGAAAGAACTCTCGCAGAAAACCAGTGTTCATTGGGGGCAAGGGAAGATTAATCCTGCAACGGTTGCTTGGGTTTTGCGGCGAGCAGAGGACAGTACGGGGGAGGTGGTGTGAGCAGGGGATCGACTGGGCAGGACGGACATGTCTTCGTAGGCATTTGACGTCTGAATTGGCTAGGCTGGCCGCTGCCGAACCCACCGAGCGGATCGCCATGACCCTGCTGATCAACGCCTATTCCACCCTCGCCGCGCCGCCGGCGCCGGAGTTTGCGCGCGCGCCGGCCAACCGCCGCGACCGCAGCGATCCGGAACTGGTGCCGCATCTGCAGGGGTTCGTCGGCTATGTGCTGGGCACGGTCGAACAGGGCATGGACGCGCGCACCTTCGCGGTGATCCGGCACCTGCAACGGGTCCAGACCCACTACAGCTTCGAGGTCGAGGACGACGCCTTCGACGCCCTGACCGCCTGGGGCCAGGCCGCCAACGCGATCTGCTTCCTGCCCGACGGCAGCGTGCGCGATGCCGCCGGCAACGTCCTGGTCAGCCGCGGCGAACCGCCGGTGGAGGCCGATGCGGCGCTGCCGTACCCGGCCGACGCGCGCGAGCGCAAGGCGCGCAGCGAGCGGGCCTTGCGCGCGCTCGGCGCGCAGCCGCCGGCGCACCTGCCGCCGGTGCTCGGCGAAGGCGAGGTGCGGCTGCGCGGAAGCGAAGAAAGCATGCGGCGGATGCTGGCCCTGTGCGCGGTCGCGGTGCGCGCCGAGTCGTTGCATTCGCAGCCGCTGTCGACCCAGGAAATCGCGGCCAAGCTCGGCCCCGGCGTCGCCGCGCTGAGCCCGGCCGAGCGCGACTTCATCGACGCCCAAGCGCCGGATGAGGAAGCCTGGGCCGACCAGGGCTGGCGCTACGAAAGCGCGGCGCTGCTGCAATGGGCGCTGGGCTTGCGCGAGGCCTTGCCCGAGCCGACCGCGACCTGCGACGCCGCCGATGTCGCCCGGGTCGCGATCGCCGAGGCCGACGAGGCGCGCATCGCCCAGGCCCGGTTGCGTCCCACCGCCGAACTGCTCGACGCCCTGGACGCGATCTACCGTCGCCACTGGCTGGTGCGCCAGGCCCGTCTGGACGAACGCGAGCCGCCGATCGGCTTGCACCCCAGCGTCGTGTACGAGCGCCACTACGCCCTCAACTGGTTGCTGCGCTTCGACGAGCAGGATTGGGACGAGGTCGGTACGCCCACCTAGGGACAGCAGACCAGGGATCGGCGCCAGAAGCCGGCCGCTCGCCCGGTGGCTGCTGATTTTTGCCGCCGATCCGTTATCTTCCAGCTTTCATGCATCGGGCCGCCATGTCTTCTTTCATCGTCCGCGACGCCGCCTGCGCCGACCATCCGGCCATCCTCGCCCTCAATCTGGAGTCGGAGGACTTGATGAGTCCGATGGACGCCGCGCGGCTGCTCGAGCTGGAACGCGCGTCGGCCTATCACCGGGTGGTCTGCGACGGCGACGAGGTGGTCGCGTTCCTGCTGGCGATGCGCGAGGGCGCCGCCTACGACAGCCCCAACTACTTGTGGTTCGGCGAACGTTATCCGGCGTTCCTCTACGTCGACCGGATCGCGGTCGCGGGCAGTCATCGCGGGCGCGGACTCGGCGGATTGCTCTACGACGATCTGTTCGGTTTCGCCCGCGAGGGCGACTTCGAGCGCGTCGCCTGCGAGTTCTACATCGTGCCGTTCAACCAGGCGTCCAGCCGCTTCCACGCCCGCTACGGTTTCGCCGAGGTCGGCACGCAATGGGTCGCGCAGGGGCGCAGGCAGGTATCGCTGCAGATCGCGCCGGTGGCGGCCGCGAACGGCTAGACATCACCGCCGCGGCATCGGGCCGCTGCACGAAGCGCAAGGACGGGATAGGGACATGCCGAAGATGAGCCGCCGCCGCGCGCATCGCTTCGTTCAATGCCGGCTCTCTCCGCCGCTGCGCGCCTGGGTCCTGGCCCTGGGCCTGGCGAGGGCGCTGCCGGCCGCCGCCGAAGCCGAGCTCGGCAGTTCGCCTGCCGACCGCCACCCGGACTATCCCTGCCTGGTCGCCCTGTTGCAGCAATTGCTCGACGCTGACGGCCCGGGCGGCACCAACACGTTCCACATCGGGCGGGTGATCGAACATCCCGATCAGGACCACGACACCGTGCGGGTGTACTGGCCGCGCTCGCAGGCGATCTTGCTGGTCCAGCTCGGCCGCGCAGGCTGCGCCGATCCGCGCCAGCGTCACGACGACCTCGCCTTGGATTGGTATCGCGGCAAGGCGCGGATCGACCTGCGCCGCGATGTGGTCGCCGACGAAGCGGCGATGCGGGGCAGCAGTTACCTGGTGTCGCGGCCTTGGGTCGACGAGGTGGTCCGCGATGCGCGCGAGCGCGGCGTCGCGCTGACCTTGCGCCGCGCGTCCTGGCGCGCGCGCCGCGCCGCCGCCGCGCAATCGCCCTGACGCGGGGCCGGCCGCGCTCGACACGGTTTTGCGCCACGGCCTAAACTCGGCCGTTTCCCGGGACCTCTCGCGCATGCACATCCGCGCCCTGCCTATCGCCGTCCTCGCCGCCACCGTGGCGCTGGCCGCCTGCAAGCCCCAGCCGGGCCAGACCGCGGCGCCGGCCGCATCCGTCGCCGCGCCGGCCGCCAAGCCCGCCGCCGGGCAGGCCGACGACAACCTCAATGCGGTGCTGTGGATGCAGCGCGCGGTCGAGTACCGCGCCAGCACCGAGACGATCTACCGCGCCGCCGCCGACAAGCTCGACCTCGCGCTGAAGCAGCCGAACTGGGACGCGCTGGTGCCCGAGGAGCGCGGCAATCCGGCCAAGGGCCTGAAGCCGGCGGTGGTCATGGACGTCGACGAGACCGTGCTCGACAACTCGCCGTACCAGGCGCGCCTGGTGCGCGACGGCAAGGAATACGACGAAGCGACCTGGGACGCCTGGGTCGCGGAAAAGAAGGCCAAGCCGCTGCCGGGCGTGGTCGATTTCGCCAAGGCCGCGCAGGCCAAGGGCGTGACGATTCTGTACCTGTCCAACCGTGCCGTGCACCTGAAGGACGCGACCCTGGCCAACCTGCGCAGCGCCGGCCTGCCGGTCGCCGACGATCAGGTGTTCCTTGGCCTGGGCACGGTGGTCGAGGGCTGCGAGCAGAACGGCAGCGAAAAGAACTGCCGGCGCCTGTTGGCCGGCCGCCAGTACCGCGTGCTGATGCAGTTCGGCGACCAGATGGGCGACTTCGTGCAGGTCGTGGCGAACACGCCGGAAGGTCGCGACGCCTTGCTGCAGCAGTACCACGACTGGTTCGGCGAACGCTGGTGGATGCTGCCCAACCCGAGCTACGGTTCGTGGGAGGCGATGACCTTCAACAACGACTACGGTCAGCCGCGCGAGGCCCGCCGCACGGCCAAGCGCGCCGCGCTGGACGTGGCGCCCTGAGCCATCTCCGCTGGAAAAGCGACAATAGATTTATATAAATCAAACACTTAAATCTTGTTTCTTCAGGTATTGCGTTAACTTGAGGTCGGCGCTAGGCTGCACCCATCCCGGTGCCAGCCGGGGCCGTGCCACAACTCGACATCTGCCGGCGCAAGCCGGTTTTGCAAGGAGGCCTCGCGCCTCCTTTTTCTTTGGCGATGTTCTTGCGCGATCCCGAGCACTCCCGGTCGTATCGCTGCTATCGCCTCGCGCGCGCTCGAAGCCGTTGTCGTCGTGGCCTCTGCCGGCCATGCGGATGCAGCGGCGAAAACGCGCGACGGCGTAGTCGCTTCGCGAGCACCGCGCGCATTTCCCGCCGCGAGCGGCGATGCGCGGGCGAATGCAACGGCGGCGCGGTTGCGGTCGTCCGATGGCTGCGGCAGAACGTCGCGCTTCGAGTTCGATCCGTCCGACCTCGCGCGCGTCGATCGCGACTTCGCGTACGGAGCATTCCGGCGCCATCGACCGAACCGTTTCCGGCCGCGCGCGAAGCGGCCCGCGACGACGGCGCCGATCGCGCTGCGCGAGAGAGGCGCGGCGACGAACGCGCGCACTTCCTGTGGCGCGAATGTCGAACGGCCGCGCTCGCGAATCGAATGCGCGAGAGCCCATCCCGACTCGAGTGAGCGCATCGCATCGGACGTCGCCGGCGCATCCCGAACGAGGGCGAAAGCCCTGCGCGATGCGTGGTTCGCGTGCCGCCGACAGTCGTCGTGAGAAGGCCGTCCGCGCGCTCCCGTTCGGTTCGCGCACCCGTCGCGGCCGCCGGAAAATCTAAGAATATTCTTAGATTCACCTTTTCTCACCGCACTACTTTTCAAATTTGACGCCCGACACGCGACCTCTCCTTGATGTTTGCGAAACGCAGGAGTAATTGGTCGTCCCAGCGTTGAGTCTGCCGATGAAGAAGCGGGATATCGACAGCCCCGAAGAGCGATCGACGCAGAGTCGTCGTCTCCGCGGCGCTTCCCAGTCTTGCGTATCGCGTCGCCGGCATCGGCTGCGCGCCGGTCGACGATTGCAGCACGCGCTGCGAGCGAAGGCAGTGGATCGGTTTCAGATCTTCAAGTATCGGCATAGCAGTTCTACACGGGGGCATCATGAATCGCATTTTTCGCATCCTTTGGTCGCGGACCCTGAATGCCTGGGTGGTCGTGTCCGAACTCGCCACCGCGCGCGGCAAGTGCGGTGGCGGCGCGGACGAAGGCGGCGGCGCGGACGAACGGCCCTTGGCGGAGCTTCGCGACACCGGGCCGCCCCATCGACACAACCCGTCCTTGCTGCGCGGCATCTTCGTGGCGCTGTTGTTGCTGCACGCGCCGGTGCAGGCCGCGGACCGGTACTGGGATTTCAACGGCACCGCGGTCGGTACCGGCGGCAGCGGCACCTGGAACCTCACCAGTCCGTTCTGGAGCCCCAACGGCGACGGCGTCAGCGGCCCCTACAGCGCCTGGAACAACGCCGCGATCGACGATGCGTTCTTCGGCGGAACCGCCGGCACGGTGACCCTGGGCGTGCCGATCACCGCTCACAATCTGACCTTCCTGACCACCGGCTACACCCTCACCGGCAGCACCCTGACCCTGGCCGGCGCGACGCCCACCGTCACCACCAATGCGGGCGTCACCACGACCATCGGTTCGATCATCGCCGGCAGCGCCGGCCTGACGAAGGCCGGCACCGGTAGCTTGTCCTTGAGCGGTGCGAACACGTTCACCGGTGCGGTCAACGTCAACGCCGGCAGCCTGACCGCGAGCGGCAACGGCGCATTCGGCAACATCGCAAATGCCGTCAACATGGCCAACGGTACCCAACTTAGCGTGGGCACCACCGGGGGCGGTTTGGCAGGACGGACGGTTTCGCTTACCGGAACCGTCGTGATCTCGGGTGGCGGCGCCGGCACCGGCTTCTATACCGGCAGCGGCAACGCCAACTTCCTCGGCTTGGCATTGACCAACAATCTCAGCAACTACACGGGCAGGACCATTTTCTCCAGTGGGGCCGCGTCCAGCTTCACCTCCATTGCCGACTTGGGAATCGCCAGTTCTCTGGGGGCGCCGACCAGCGCCGCGAACGGCATCATTACCATCGGATCACCAGGTCAAACCAATGCCGTTCTGGACTATTTCGGCGACGGCGACACCTCCAACCGTGGCTGGCAAATCAATCCGCCGGCGGGCCCGAGCGGCGAGGCGGCGTATCTGCGCAACCGAGGGACAGGCACTTTGACCCTGACCGGGAACATCGCCCTGGGCGGCGGCGCAGGTAATGCCGCTCAGTTCCAGGCGTTGAATGCCGACATGGAGCTGTTGGGCGTGATCAGTAGCAACAATGCCCGCGATGCTTGGTTCGTCGCCCAGGCCGGTCGCACCGTCCGCCTCGGCGACGCCAACACCTTCACCGGCCGAGCGGTGATCCGCGACGCAGGACGGGTGGTGGTCAATACCCTCACCGATCGCGGCGTCATCAGTTCGTTGGGCGCCGGCAATATCGTCAACCTCAGCGCGAACGGCACTTTGAGCTATACCGGGGCCGGCGCCAGCAGCGATCGCGATTGGCAGATAGGCGTCGGCACGCTGGCCAACGACGGCACCGGCGCGCTGTCGCTGAGCGGCCCCATGGCCCTCACCACCAGCGCCACCCTCGCCGGCAGCTTCACCGGCGCGCCTAACGTCATTACCGGCGTGATCTCCGGCAACAGCAGCTTGCGCAGCGGCGGCGCGGCGACCTGGCTGCTCACCGGCGCCAATACCTACACCGGGACCACCATCGTCGACAACGGCGTATTGCGCGCAGGCACCGCCACCGCCTTCGGTGCGTCCGCTGCGGCGCAGGTCAACGGTGGCACGCTGGATTTGAACGGATTCGACAGGACCTTCGGCACGCTATCCGGCACTGGCGGCATAGTCGAGCTGGACAGCGCCATCTTGACCCTGAACGGTGCCGCGGGCGTTACCTCGACCTTTGCTGGCAGCATCACCGGAAGCGGCGGTCTGACCAAACTGGGGGCCAGCACCCAGACCCTGACCGGCGCCAGTACCTATGCCGGCGCCACCACCGTCGGCGGCGGAACGCTGCGCCTGGACTTCAGCACGGCGGGCGGCCCGACCAGCGACATCATCGCCGGCGCTTCGACGCTTAACATGACGGGCGGCACGCTCAACGTGGTCGGAGCGGCCGGCGAAGCCAACACCCAGAACTTCAACGGCCTGAACGTCACCGCCAGCAACAACACCATCGGCGTCGTCGCCGGCAGCGGCGGCAGCGCTACCCTCAACCTGGGCGCCATCAACCGCACCGGCGGACTGATCAACTTCAACCTGCCGGTCAGCGGCAACATCACCACCACTAACACCACACTGGGCGGCTGGGCGACGGTCAACGGTACCGACTATGCCAAGGTGGTGGGCGGCAACATCACCGCCTTCACCCTGGCCGACTACACCCAGAAAGACAACGCCGCCAACTGGCTCGACAACGAGTTCATCACCGACACCGTCGGCTTCTTCGGCACGGTGACTGGCACCAAGCAGCTCGGCGGGCTGCGCTATACGCGTCCGGTGTCGACCACCGTGACCGTGTCGGCCAGCAATACCCTCGGCGTGGACGGCACCATCATCGTCGCGCCTACGGTGCTCAATACCAACCAGACCATCACTGGCGGGCAGTTGACCGGCGCCAACGGCGGCGACCTGGCGGTACAGCAGAACAGCACCGGCAACTTCACCATCGCCTCGCAAATCGTCGACAACGGCGGGGCGACGGGTTTCACCAAGTCCGGTACCGGGCTGGTCACGCTGACCAATGCCAACAACAGCTACACCGGTCCGACCCGCGTGGTGCAGGGCACGCTGTCGGTCAACAACATCGGCAACGGCGGCGCGGCCAGCAGCATCGGCGCATCGGCGGCCGATCCGTCGAATCTGGTGTTGGAAGGAAGCACGCTGCGCTATACCGGCGGCACCACGACCAGCGACCGCGGTTTCACCATCGGCAAATCGGGCGCGATCCTGGGCAGCGGGATCGAGGTGAGCAATGCCGCGACCAACCTCACCCTCCAAGGCTTGGTGACCAGCGCCGACGGCGCGGAATTCACCAAGAGCGGCGCCGGTACGCTGACTCTCGCCAACGACACCAACAACAACACTGGCATCGTCACGGTCACGGGCGGCCTGCTCTCGGTCGACACCCTGGCCAACGGTGGCCAGGTCAGCGGCCTCGGCGCGGCCTCGGCGGATTCGGCCAATTTGGTACTCAACGGCGGCGGGCTGCAGTACACCGGCGGTACCGTCGTCACCAACCGCGGCTTTACCCTCGGTACCAACGACGGCATCGTCGATGTGAGCAACGCGGCGACGACACTGACCGTAAGCGGCATCGTGGCGGGGGTCGGCAATTCCATGACCAAGAACGGCGCCGGCACGCTGGTGCTGTCGGGCACCAACACCTACACCGGCGGCAATACCGTCAATGCCGGCATCCTGCGCGCCGGGTCCACACAGGCCTTCGGCGCTCCCAGCACCTCAGCGGTCATGACGCTGGCCAATGCGCCCGGCGTGGTGCTGGATCTGAACAATTTCGACAACACCATCGGGCCGCTGAATGGCGGGGGCGCTAATGGCGGCAACGTCACTTTGGGTTCCGCCACGCTGCGCATCGCCGGCGGTGGCGGCAACTATTCGGGTGCGATCAGCGGCACCGGCGGCGTTCTGCTCACCAACGGCGGCATCCAGACCTTCAACGGCTGCAACAACACCTACACCGGCCCTACCACCCTACAAGGGTCCAATCTGCTCGTCGATTGCTTGGCCGACGGCGGCCTCGCCAGCGGTATCGGCGCGTCCAGCTCTGCGTCCACCAACCTCGTGTTCAATAACGGATCTTTGCTATACACCGGCGGCAGCATCGCCATTGATCGCGGCTTCCAGCTATTGGGAGCCGGCGGCATTCATGTGAGCAACGCCGCAACCACTTTGGAATTCGAAGGGGCTGCGATCGGCGCAGGAGCGCTGATCAAGCGCGAAGCGGGAACCCTGGTGCTGTCGGGAAACAATAGCTATACCGGCAACACCCAGGTCGAGGGCGGCATCCTGCGCGCCGGATCGGCCACGGCATTCGGCACCACCAACGCTTTCGTGATGACCAACGGCGCCGGCGTGCTGCTGGATCTGAACAACTTCAACGTCAACGCGGGCGCTCTGGTCGGCGGCGGGACCCTGGGCGGCAACATCGCATTGGGCACCGGCACGCTGACGATCCGGGACGGCCTGACTCAGACGTATGCCGGCGCGATCGGCGGCCCCGGCAACCTGATCAAGAACGGCGCCGGCCTTCAGACGCTGTCGGGCTGCAACAGCAACTACACCGGCGCCACGACGATCAATGCCGGCGTGCTGGCGGTCAATTGTCTGGAAAACGGCGGGGTCAACAGCTCGATCGGCGCCTCCGCCGCCGATCCCGCCAATCTGATGCTCAGTGGCGGCACCCTGCGTTACGTGGGCACGGGCAGCAGCACCGACCGTCAATTCACCCTCGGTACCGGCGGCGGTACGCTCGACGCCTCCGGGACCGGCATCGTCCATTTCACCTCCACCGCGCCGGTGGCCTTGGCGGGCGCGAACGTCGCCCGAACGTTCACCCTGACCGGCACCAACACCGGCGACAACCTGTTCGCCGCGCAATTGAACAACAATGGCGCGGGCGTCACGTCGCTGACCAAGACCGGCACCGGCACCTGGCGCCTGAGCAACAACAACAGCACTTACACCGGCATCACCACCATCAGCGGCGGCGTGCTCAGCGTCGACCAGATGGCCGACGGCGGCCTCGCCAGCAGCATCGGCGCCTCGTCCGCCGCCGCCGCCAACCTGGTGATCGGCAACGGTTCCACCTTGCGCTACACCGGTACGGGCGACAGCACCAACCGCCAGTTCACCCTGGCTCCCGGCGTCACCTTCATCGAGTCCTCGGGCACCGGCGCGCTGCAGTTCACCAACACCGGGCCGGTGACGCTGAGCGGCACCAATACCCCGCGCACCATCGCGCTGGGTGGCACCAATACCGGCAACAACACCATGGGCGGCACCATCGGCAACAACGGTACCGGCGCCACCACCCTGGCCAAGAACGACAGCGGCACCTGGATCCTGACCGGAAACAACACCTATTCCGGCAACACGGTCATCAACGACGGCAACCTGGTGATCGGCAACGGCGGCACCACCGGCAACGCCGGCGTCGGCAACGTGATCGTGGATTCGCCGACGTCGACCCTGTCGCTCAACCGCAGCGACACCTTCACCTTCAGCGGCACGCTGAGCGGGCCGGGCACGCTGGCCCAGATCGGCAGCGGCACCAGCGTGCTGACCTCGCCCGGCAACAGCATCGGCGCCACCGCCATCGCCGCCGGCACCTTGCAGGTGGACGGCGGTCTGGCGACGGCGACGGTGGGCATGACCGGAACCTCCGCGCTGCAGGTGAACGGCATCGTGCAGGCCGCGGGCGGCACCCAGGTCGCCTTCAGCGGCGATGTCGGCGCCCAGACCGTCACCGTCGGCCCCGGCGGCACGCTGCGCGCCGCCGGCGACCTCGGCGGCGGCAACGACACGATCGCTCTCACCGGCCTGCTGGATACCGGCGCGGGCACGTTGCAGCTCGGCGACGGCGACGACACGCTGGTGCTCAACGACGGCGCGCAAATGCTCGGCGGCGGCGTGGGCACGTCCGGCGGCGGCACCGATACCCTGGTGGTCAACACCGCGCTGGGCTATGCCCTGGACGGCGGCAGCATCGACACCTTCGAAATTCTGACCAAGCAGAACACCGGCGCGCTGACCCTGACCGGCGACCACGTCTTCGCCGTCGCCACCCAGCTCGACGGCGGCACGCTCGACGTGGACGGCCGGCTGGAGACGTCGGCCCTGTCGATGGCCGACGGTACGGTGCTCGACATCGACGGCACCGTCGAAGCCGCCGGCAACACGCCGACGGCCGTCACCGGCAGCGCCGGCGTCAACACGATCGATGTCGGCCCCGCCGGCACGCTGCGTGCGAACGGCGACCTCGGCGACGGCAACGACGCGGTGACCCTGGCGGGACTGCTCGGCACCGGCGCCGGCACCTTGGGCCTGGGCGCCGGCGACGATGTGCTGACCTTGCGGGACGGGGCCGTCATCGAGAGCGGTGCCGGCGGCGTGGACGCCGGTGCGGGCGGTAGCGACCGGCTGATCCTGGACAACGCCTCGGCGATGGCCTTCGACGGCAGCCAGACGGCCGGCTTCGAGACCTTGACCAAGCAGAACACCGGTACCGCCAGCATGACCGGCAGCCAGAGCTTCAGCGGCGGCGTCGCGATCGATGCGGGCACGCTGGACATCGACGGCACGCTGCAGACGCCGACCATCGCCTTGGCCGACGACACTGCGTTGAATGTGGACGGCACGGTCGGCGGCAGCGTTGGCCCCGCCGCCGCGATCGGCGGCAGCGTCGGCGCGAATACCGTCAGCGTGGGCGCGGGCGGCACGCTGCGGGCGAACGGCGATCTGGGCGCCGGCAACGACGTCTTGGACGTCGCCGGCACTCTCGACACCGCCGGCGGCGTGTTCGCGCTGGGCGACGGCGACGACACCCTGACCATCCACGAGGCCACCAACATCATCGGTACGGTGTCAGCCGGCGCCGGCAACGACACCTTCGACACCCATATCGACACGGTCGCCGACCTGGGGGCCGTGCAGGGCTTCGAGACGCTGAGCAAGACCGGCTCGGGCGTGCTGAACATCAACGGGCCGATGAGTTCGGATTTCACCGCGGTGACGGTCGCCGCAGGCACGTTGAACATCGCTGCGGGCGGCAGCGTGGTGCCCGCGCCGGGCAACGCGCTGGATACCGTGGTGGCGAACGGGGCGACCCTGGTCGTCGACGGCAGCTACGGCTGCGGCAGCGGCAACGACTCGATGACCGTGGCCGGCACCGTGGCCGGTACCGGCACCATCGACCTGTGCGGCGGCGACGATCGTCTGACCCTGCAGGATGGCGCGGTGCTGAACAACGCCATCGACGGCGGCCTGGGCGGCAACGACAGCCTGGTGCTCGACAATGCCGGCCAGCTCGATTTCGATGCCGGCAACACCGATGGTTTCGAACTCTTGCGCAAGACCAACACCGGCACCGCGACGCTGAGCGGCAGCCAGAGTTTCGCCGGCGGCACCACGATCGACGGCGGCACGCTGGACGTGGACGGTGCGCTGGAGACGCCGACCGTCGCCCTGGCCGACGGCGCCACGCTCAACGTGGACGGCGCCGTGCAGGCCGGCGTCGGCAGTGCGGCCGCGCTGAGCGGCGATGCCGGCATCAACACCGTCCGGGTCGGCGCAGGCGGCACGCTGCTGGCGAACGGCGACCTGGGCGCGGGCAACGACGTGCTTGACGTGTTCGGCACCCTCGACACCGGCGGCGGCGTGTTCGCGCTGGGCGACGGCGACGACAACTTCGTGGTCCACGACGGCACCGTGGTGATCGGCACCGTCGACGGCGGCGCCGGCGTCGATACCCGCACCTACGACATCGACACCAGCGCCGACCTGGGTGCGCTGCAGAACTTCGAGGGCGTGACCAAGAGCGGTACCGGCGTGCTCAATATCACCGGCCCCGGTGCGACCGACTTGCAAGAAGTGCAGGTGCTCGAAGGCGTGCTGGACGTGCACGCGGGCGCCAGTATTGTCGCCACCCCGGGCAGTTCGCTGAACGCCACCGTGGCGTCCGGCGCCACCTTGAACGTGGACGGCGCCTTCGGTTGCGGCAGCCAGGCCGATACCCTGAGCGTGTCCGGCACGGTCAGCGGCAGCGGCAGCGTCAATCTGTGCGGAGGAGACGACACCCTGACGCTGGGCGACGGCGCCGACATCGCCGGGCTGCTCAATCCGATCGACGGCGACGCCGGCGACGACCGGGTGGTGCTCGACAACGCCGGCCTGCTGACGCTGGACAGCGGCGACATCGCCAATTTCGAAGCGTTGCAGAAGGACAACGGCGGCGAGGCGGTGCTCACGGGCGCACACGGCTTCAGTAGCGGCACCGCCTTGAACGGCGGCACCCTGACCGTCGCCGGCAGCCTGGACACGCCGACCCTGACGATGGGCGACGGCACCACGCTCAATGTCGACGGCAGCCTGCAGGCGGCGGGCGGCGCGGCGGCGGCGATCAGCGGCAGCGCCGGCAGCAACACCGTCAATGTCGCCGCCGGCGCGAGCCTCTCGGCGAACGGCGACCTGGGCGACGGCAACGACGTGCTGGACGTCGCCGGCAGCCTCGACACCGGCGCCGGCATCTTCGACCTGGGCGCCGGCGACGACACGCTGGGCATCCACGACGGCACCGCCATCGCCGGTATCGTCGCGGGCGGCGCCGGCACGGATCTGCTGAACGCCGACATCGCGACCAGTGCCGACCTCGGTGCGGTGCAGGGCTTCGAAACGCTGAGCAAGACCGGCCTCGGTGCGCTCAACATCAACGGCCCGGCGAGCTCGGATTTCGTTACCGTCGACGTGCTCGCCGGCCGCCTGAACGTCGCCGCCACCGGCAGCGTCGTGGCCCAGGACACCACGGTCGCCGGCGGCGCGGTGCTGAACGTCGACGGCAGCTACGCCGGCACCGGCGGCAGCGACAGCTTCACCGTGGCCGGCACGGTGACCGGCGTCGGCACCGTCGACCTGCTCGACGGCGACGACACCTTCACGATCCAGGACGGCGCCGACCTGTCCGGACTGAACAACGCCATCGACGGCGGCAACGGCACCGATACCTTCGTCGCCGATCTGGCCGGCAACGCGACCTTGGGCGGGGCGGTCAACTTCGAGACCCTGACCAAGACCAACACCGGCACCCTGCACGTCGACGGTCCGGCCGCATCGGCGTTCAGCACGGTCCATGTCGATGGCGGCACGCTCGATATCGGCGCCGGCGGCAGCATCAACGGCATCAACACCGCGACCGTGGCCAATGGCGCCAGCCTGATCGTCGACGGCGCGTTCGGTTTCACCGCCGGCGCGGACAGCTTCACCGTGGCCGGCACGGTCAGCGGCTCGAGCGCGATCGACCTGCTCGACGGCGACGACCACCTGATCCTGCAGGACGGCGCCGACATGGACGGCCTGGCCGCGCCGATCGACGGCGGTGCCGGTATCGATACCCTGACCGCGGACTATGCCGGCACCGCGACGCTCGGCGGCGCCACCAATTTCGAGACCCTGACCAAGACCAACATCGGCACCTTGCACATCGACGGCCCGGCCGCGTCGGACTTCACGACCGTCAACGTCGCCGGCGGCACGCTCGACATCGGCGCCGCCGGCAGCGTCAGCGGCGTGGTCGCCACGACCGTCGCCAGCGGCGCCACATTGAACGTCGACGGCAACTTCGCCGGATCGACCGGCAACGACAGCATGACGGTGTCCGGCGCCGTTGCCGGCACGGGTGCGATCGCATTCGGCGACGGCGACGACACGGTGACCCTCAACGACGGCGCCGACCTGAGCGGCTTGGCCGGCCTGCTCGACGGCGGCGCGCACAGCGCCGGCGATACCGTCGTGCTCAACAACGCCGGGGCGTTGAGTTTCGGCGCCGGCAGCGTGGTCAATTTCGAGTTCCTGACCAAGAACAACACCGGCACCGCCACCCTCACCGGGACCCAGAACTTCAGCGGCGGCATCGCCGTCAACGGCGGCGAACTGGCGATCGCCGGCGGCTTGAGCACGCCGGTCGTGACGATGGGCGACGACACCGCACTGACCGTCGACGGCAGTCTGGACGGCGGCGCGGGCCTCGTCGCCGCGATCGCCGGCAGCGCCGGCGCCAACACCGTGACCGTCAACGGCACGGCCTTGGCCGAAGGCGATCTGGGCGCAGGCGAAGACGTACTCGACGTCGTCGGCACCCTCGACACCCGTGGCGGCGTCTTCGCCCTGGGCGACGGCGACGACAGCTTCGTGGTCCACGACGGCACGACCGTGATCGGCACGATCGACGGCGGCGCCGGCCTGGACACGCGCGTCTACGACATCGACCTGAGCGCCAACCTGGGCTCGCTGGCGAGTTTCGAGGGCGTCACCAAGACCGGTACCGGCGTGCTCAACGTCACCGGTCCGGGCGCGACCGACTTGCAGGAGGTCAGCGTGCTCGG